>NZ_SRYE01000002.1:0-457296 GCF_004793925.1 Muricaecibacterium torontonense
GGACGTCGCCGACCCGCCCTAGGCGTCACTTCAAAGCCCCGTTGCCACTCCAGTGACAACGGGGCTTTTTGCGTTTGGGGGAAAGGATATCAGTAGCCTAGTGTGAACGGTAATGAATAAACAACAAATAAAATAACTATGGATAGTCCTGCGTAGGAGACATTAAGAAACTGTATCTCAGAAGAAATTACTTCTATAAGTGAATAGAAATACAAAAATAGTTATAAACAGAAGATAATATACGCATATATAGTAAAATACCGTTGGCCGATGACAATAATTTGGCAAATATTAAATGTAATCTAGTGTCCTACATGATACTGTCCTTAAAAAGTGGTAATAGCAGCATCTATTCATGAGACACCAGTTAGAACCTTATAAATAAAAATACAAACGAAAACTATCCCTCTTGAGATGCGTAGATCAATGTGCCTTACCAGCACCTTTATTGAGTAAGAATACTTAGTGCTCTCATATACACAACGAAACCAAGAGGGCCACAACAAAACCAAGGGAGATAGGAACACGCCATGGCTACGCATCGTATCACAGCTGGGTCTACTCTAGGTGGAATGGTTGAACAGGTGTCTTTCTTTCTTCCTCCAGGAACCGTGATGGAGCAGGAGCCTGCCGCCCCTCGTATTCATCGTCAAAAACTTCTTGAGGCATTTGTCATCCAACTCAAGAAAGATCGACTTCTAATTTATTGTGCGGGCAAAGGCTATGGTGCCACCTCAATTGCCCATGAAGTTGCACGTGCGATAAGCAATTCGGTGAAACCGCCTTTATTCATTCGCTGTGACAATATGCCAAGCTATGTGGTTAGAGAGGCATTAGCATCATTGGTGGAACTAAAAGACAGCCAGGATAGCTATCCTTTCGAAGTCCTATGTGTTGAAGGAATAACGCGGCTTGACACAGAAGATGCGCAGGCAATCAGCGCCTACCTACAGAGACTTACTTCGAAGACTCACGTCATTATGCGTATGGATATAGCAAGTCTGGCGGCTTTGGAAACAGTGGGACAGTATTCTTGCATCCAGGCTTATGATCTGCTTGCCAGTATTGAGGAGGTGCAGCAGTGGTTCCACGACTCCTCCATTCGATTGACCCTCAAAAGCATGGAATCCTTGACCGGTAACATTGCTTCTTTATTAGAAGGACTCGCCAGCGACGGGGTATGGTTCAACAGGGGTACTGATTCAAGTGCGTATGAGTCCGTGCGTTCTATGTTGCTCTATAACGCAGTGTCAGATGGACTTATAAAAGAAGATCGAAAATTACGTGCCGCTATGGTTCTTCTGGGTGAAGGTACCTTTGAAGAGCTGCGTTTACTCGGTGTGCGCGTAGACGATGAGCTAATTCGATGCGCCTATCAAGAGGTTCCAATTTTAGGGGTGGACTCATCATTCACAGCTTTTCGGATAGTGGGCGGCCCCTACATTCCTCCTGCGCTGGCTCAAAGAATCGGAGAAGAGTTCCCAAAGCTTGTGAAAGAAGCTTTACAACAACTTACGAAAAACCAGCGGCTCAAACAGGTAGTTTCGATAGCTCATCCTTGCCGTCAGTGGCTAGACCTCAAGCTGCTTGCTGAGACCATGCCACTAGAATTATGGAATGCCACAGGATCAGATATTCTGCGTGAAGTGCTCTATGAGGCAGATAAGCAAGAAGAAGAGCTGTCAGCGGGTTTGACACAGGCAAGAGCTATCTTTCAGCTATGCTCGGGGGTAATAGATGCGCGATCTCCAAAGTTGCGAGAAGTCATCAGGTTGTCTGATGGTTCTGTAGGCGGTGCGCTTGCAAGCCTAGAGCGCTCTCTCTCACTTTATCGGCAATGGCCAGAACCAGATACAAGTGCTCTTATAGAAGATGAAAATAAAGATCGCAGCGCACAAAGTGGCAGGATCTGCAGGTCTCGTTCCAAAGCCAAAAAAGCTTCAACAGTGCAAGCATTAGAGGACCAATTGGAGCAACATTGCTTGTTTAGGGAGCAGTTGCTTCTTGGAGAGTGGAGGAGCGCTGCAGAAGCTCGTTTTTGGGCAATGAGTTCTCAAGCTAGTGAGACGGTAGGGGGATCCCTGTTGGTGGTAGATGCCTATTGCGCCTGTGGATTGCTGGGAGAGGGCGTCACCCTGGATCTTAAGACTGAGCTCGCTAGAGCTCTTAAGACACTGCGAACTCACCCTCGGGAGAGGCTGGGGCTCCATGAGAATGCTCTCTGTTGGATTGTCGAGGTTGCTCAAGGAAAGCAGCGTGATTGTAGCCTCATACAAGAGAGTTGGGCCATGGCCGATGAAAGCCACGATGAGGTGATGCTCAATCTACTGAGCCTCGGAGCAGGGCTTGTACATTTGCAGGAAGGGGCTTTTGCTCAGGCTGAGGCGATGCTCAAGCCCTTGCTTTCGGCCAGCCTCCCCCAATGGATGGGGCAGGCGCGCGATCTTGGTCTGGCGCTGGTGGCGTTGAGCAACCATGAGGCTTTGAGTTACCTCTCCTGTGTGGAGGGCGATAGCCCCACCACCCCTATGGGTGCCCTTACCAAGGTGGTGGCTACGCTCTTCTATAAGACGCGCGAACCTTTGGAAAGACGTCTGGAGCATAAGCAGCGCCTGGGCCAGTGCAGACCTGACGCGCTCTCGGTGCTGTTTGTCGACCTATTGTTGAGCTTCGACTTCCAAGGCGCAGCTTTAAAAGATTTGCTGCCAAAGAGCTGGCGTAAAGCGGCTGAGGACCGTAGAAAACTGCGCAAAGCCCTTGTAGTGGCCTCTATTCAGGAAAAGTCAACGGAGGCAGTCGCGTCTTCTGGCACTACAGTTTCTATCCATGTGTTGGGAGGCCTTCAGATTCGTGTGGATGGAAAACTGGTGCCCAAAAAACAGTGGCGGCGTACATCTGCAAGTTCTTTGTTGGAGTGCTTGGCTCTCCTAGAGAGCCATATGGCTTACCGCTATGAGCTCTTCGCGTGGTTGTGGCCTGACAAAACTGTAGAGAAGGCTAGACAGGCTCTCTACTCGGCAGTCTCTGCAGCCCGCAAGGCGCTAGGCGCAATAGGTGCCGACAAAAGCCTGCTTGTCCACCAAAATGGTCTGGTGAGCCTGGATACACAGCAAGTGAGCTATGACATCGATCGGTTACGTCGGCACATCGACAGCGCGTTAGGGGCGAGGAGCGCCAGTGTATGTGCGACTGAGGCGTTAAGGGCTTCTCGGCTTTATAGTGGTGGGCTATTTGTGCCGCCTATCGGCGCAGCCTCGGATTTCTTCGCTCATGAACATGACGCTCTGGAACAGCGTTACCTCGATGCGCTGGTACGAGGGGCACATAGAGCGAGGGAGATCCAGCATCCCAGAGATTCGCTGCAGCTCTCTCGAGCGGCTTTTGCCCTCGCGCCTTGTAGGGAAGATGCGTGTACTGAGCTGGTGCGGGCTCTTATGGATATGCGTCGGTTTAGTGAGGCAGAAGAGGTATGCCGGGAATTTAGGGTGGAGATGAGAAGGCGGTACAGGCAGAGTCCTGGTGCCACAATGAATGCACTTACCAATGAGCTGGTGCGCCTGCGTTCGATGGAGGCTGGTGAGGGTTGGGCACAGCCTGCAGGGCGTAAATGGGAGTTGGATTATCTGGAAGAAGAGGCGCTGGAGAAGGCGAATGAAGCATCGCTGGCAGCGCGAGATAAAGAGGGGACGATAGATTGATGAGAGACGATGGGTAAGCTGGGGTCTAGGGAGGCTGAAACTACCTGTTTAATACTCATAAGCCCACAATACTGTATGAGGCATGAAAGTAGATCAGGTATAGTAGAACGACTGCCAAATGCATTGATGGATGGCAATTCGTTTCGAAAGGGATAGATACCCATGCCCGGACTGTTTTCAAAGATTCTTTCGATGGGTTCTGATAAAGAGCTCAAAGAATTCCAAAAAGTGGCGGATCGCGTCAACGCACTGGCTCCTACCTATGCAGCCATGAGCGATGCAGAGATTGCCGCCATGACTCCCAAGTTCAAGGAGCGCCATGCCAATGGCGAGTCTTTGGACGATCTTTTGCCTGATGCCTTCGCGGCAGTGCGAGAGATGTCTGAGCGCACCATTGGCATGCGTCACTTCGACGTGCAGGTCATTGGCGCCATCGCGCTTCATCGTGGCATGATCGCAGAGATGAAAACCGGCGAAGGCAAGACGTTGGTCTCCACTCTGGCTGGCTACCTTAACGCTCTGGATGGGCAGGGCGTTCATATCGTGACCGTCAACGACTACCTGGCCAAGCGCGACTCCGAATGGATGGGTCGCCTCTATCGTGCCATGGGCATGAATGTGGGCTTGCTGCAAAACGGCATGCCGCTGGCTGCCAAACACCCGGCCTACGATGCAGATGTTACCTATGGCACCAACTCTGAGTTTGGCTTTGATTACCTGCGCGACAATATGGTGACCCAAGCTTCTCGCCGTGTGCAGCGCGGCCATCACTACGCCATCGTGGACGAGGTCGACTCCATCCTTATCGACGAGGCTCGTACCCCTCTTATCATCTCTGGCGCGGGGAGCAAGTCCGCCTCCCTCTATCGCGACTTCGCACGTGCAGTGCGTGGTTTGACTCCCGATGAGGACTTCGAGATGGACGAGGCCAAGCACACCATTATGGCCACTGACGAGGGCTTGAAGAAGATCGAGAACCGCTTGGGTATTGAGATCTATGGAGATCTGGCAGGCCAGATGGTCAATCACCTCCAGCAAGCGCTCAAGGCCGAGTACATGTTCCATCGCGATCAGCAGTACGTGGTCACCAACGGCGAGGTAAAGATCGTCGACGAGTTCACCGGCCGCATTATGGAAGGCCGCCGCTACTCCGATGGCCTTCACCAGGCCATCGAGGCAAAAGAGAACGTCAAGGTGCTCGAAGAGAACCAGACGTTAGCCACCATCACACTGCAAAACTACTTCCGCCTCTACGACAAGCTCTCTGGCATGACCGGTACGGCCATGACAGAGGACGGCGAGTTCCGCGAGATCTACCACCTGCCGGTTCAGGAGATCCCCTCCAACCGCCCCGTGATTCGCGAGGATCACGATGACCAGGTCTATCGCACCATCGAGCATAAGTTCAATGCCGTGGCCGACGACATTCAGCGTCGCCATGAGAAGGGACAGCCGGTGTTGGTAGGCACTGTCACCATCGAGAACTCCGAGCGCCTCTCTAACCTTCTGGACAAGCGTGGCATCGAGCACGAGGTGCTCAACGCGAAGTTCCATGAACGCGAGGCTCAAATCGTCGCTCAGGCAGGTCGTGAGGGTGCAGTCACCATTGCTACCAACATGGCTGGTCGTGGTACCGACATCTTGCTGGGTGGCAACCCCGAGGTGTTGGCTGAGGATATCTTGGTGGACAAGGGCATTGAGCTCGATGTGGCCACCGATACCGAGCGCGACGAAGCTCTGGCTGAGGCTAAGAACATCTGCGCCGCCGAGCGTGAGCACGTGGTGGATGCTGGCGGTCTTTGCGTCATTGGCACTGAGCGTCATGAGTCCCGCCGTATCGACAACCAGCTCCGCGGCCGTTCTGGCCGTCAGGGCGATCCGGGTGAGACCCAGTTCTATCTGTCGCTGGAAGACGACCTAATGCGTCTGTTCGGTGGGGATCGCATGGATCGCATTGGCACCATGATGCAGCGCTACGACATGCCTGATGACATGCCGTTGCAAGCCAAGATGGTCACCAAGGCCGTCGAAGGCGCCCAGCGCAAGATCGAAGAGATCAACTTTGGCATGCGTAAGAACGTTCTTGACTACGACGACGTCATGAACGAGCAGCGTAAGGTGGTCTACGCCGAGCGCAACCGCATCTTGGATGGCGAAGACCTGGTAGGCCACCTCCAAGAGGTGCTCGATCAGGTGGTGGACAATGCCATCGGTGAGTTCTGCTCCAGCTCCACCTCGGGGGAGTGGGATCTCGAAGGCCTCTCTAAGTGGCTCGAAGAGCTCACGGGCAAAAAAGACCTTCCCGTCTTCGATAGCGAGATGGACCGCGAGCAGGTTACCAAGGTCGTCCATGACTATATCGAGGGCCTCTACGAGCAGCGTGCAGAGAGCCTGGGCGAAGAGGCTATGGCCGATCTCTCTCAGCAAATCATGCTTCGCGTGATCGATCAGCGCTGGATGACCTATCTCCAGGAGATGGATTATCTTAAAACGGGTATTGGCCTACGTGGGTTTGGTCAGCGCGACCCGCTGGTGGAGTACAAACAGGAGGCTTTTCGTGCCTTCCAGCAGTTTGTCGCGGTAATGTACGAGGATTTTCTACGCACCCTGTTGCGTATCGAGATCTCTCGTCGTCCGGCTCCCCAGCCAGAGCCCGACCCTCTGGCTCACGCCACCTTCTCCGGCCCTGCCGAGGTGGATGGCGACCAGGGCAACCAACAGCGTCGTGGACGCATCGCCGCTACCAGCAACATTGCACGCAACGGCGAGGGTTCCAAGCCGCCGGTGCGCAAGCCTTACGTGAAGGCGGAGTCCGGCGACCCCTACGCCGGTGTTGGACGCAATGACCTGTGTCCCTGTGGCTCAGGCAAGAAGTTCAAGAATTGTCACGGAAAGAGGGGCTAAGTGTCCGAGGAGCCTACGGATCTTGTAGCTCTTAACGCACGACTCATCGAGGTGGAGGGATATCTCCATCTCGATGGGAAGCGTGCGCGAGCAGCAGAACTAGAAACTCAGAGCGCCGCTTCGGGCTTTTGGGACGATGCTGATGCTGCGCGGCGCACCATGGAAGAGCTTTCTGGGCTCAAAGAAGACATTTCGGCCATAGAGGCAGCTCGTGTGCTCTTGGATGATGCAGTGGCGGCGAGCGAGCTGGCGCAAGAGACAGATGACGAGGAGCTACGCCAAGAAGCTGAGGCTATGGCCTCGCAGCTAGAAAGCAACCTGTCTGAGCTCGAGCTCACCAGCTGGTTCACCGACGAGTTGGACCATGGTGATGCCATTGTGACCATTACACCAGGTCAGGGCGGCCTCGAGGCCCAAGACTGGGTTGACATGCTGTTTCGCATGTACCTGCGCTACTGTGAGCGGCGTGGATGGAAGGTCCACATCAACGATGCCCCTGCAGGAGATGTCATAGGTCTTGATCGTGCCACCTTCACAGTAGAGGGCAAGAATGCCTACGGTATGCTCCGGGCAGAGCAAGGCGTCCATCGTCTGGTGCGCATCTCTCCTACAGATGCCAAAAAGCGCCGCCAAACTACCTTTGCCGGAGTGGAAGTGCTTCCAGTGTTACCGGACGACATCGAGGTAGAAATCGACCCCGGCGACCTGCGCGTCGACGTCTATCACGCTTCAGGCCCCGGCGGCCAGGGGGTCAATACCACCGACTCTGCAGTGCGCATCACTCACTTGCCCACTGGACTTGTGGTGACCTGCCAAAACGAGCGCAGCCAGCTTCAAAACAAGGCTGCTGCCATGCAAATTCTCAAGGCTCGCCTCTACGAGCAGGAGAAGGCCCGTCGAGAAGCAGAGCTCGATGAGCTTCGCGGCCCCAAGCACGACATCTCCTTTGGAAATCAAATTAGAAATTATGTGCTTTACCCCTTCCAGTTGGTGAAGGATACCCGCACAGGTCAAGAGACCGGCAACGTCTCGGCAGTGCTTGATGACGGCGACCTGGACCCCTTCATCGTGGCCTACCACCGCTGGGCTTTGGGGCATACCTCATGAGCCGCAAGAAACAGCCGGTAGAAGCCGGTGGGCGCCCGCCCCGGCCTCCGCATAAATCCCGGGCTATGGGACCTGCCGAGAAACGCAAAGTCCTCACAGACGCGCTGCTCATCGTCGTCGGATCTGCGCTCTATGCCTTTGGAGTGGACGCGTTCGCAGTGCCTGAAGGCCTGGCGGCGGGCGGGGTCACAGGCCTTGCCACCATCATCTACGCCTTGGGCGAGCAGGCGGGCTTTGTCATCCCTGTAGGCACCCAAACTCTGGTCATGAACGCCCTGCTCATGGTTTTGGTGGTTAAATCTGGCGGTCTTCGCTATCTGGTCAAGACCATTGCCGGCATCGTTGCCAGCTCGCTCTTTATCGACCTGTTTGCCCCCGTCGTGCCTCCTATGGGCAACGGCGACCTGCTCCTCTGCGCCCTTTGGGGAGGTGTCACCTGCGGAGCTGGCCTAGGTCTGGTCTTTCGCACCGGCGGCAATACCGGCGGCACAGATATCGTGGCTCAGTTCATGAACCGCCGCCTGGGAATGCCTCTGGGGACTGCCAGCGTGCTGGTGGATGCTGCTATCGTAGTGGCTTCGATTCCGGTATTCTCCCTGCAAAACGCCCTTTACGCCATGGTGATGATGTATCTCATGGGCCGTGTGCTCGACTTGGTGGTAGACGGTCCCGCCAGCGAAAAGGCAGCCTGGATCATCTCAGAGTGCCACGAAGCCATCGCCTCAGAAATCCTCTATGGGCTGGGTCGCGGCTGCACGGAGATTCAGGCGCGCGGCGTGTGGTCAGGAGCGTCTCATCCCATGCTCTTCGTGATCCTCTCGAACAATGAGGTGGTAACCCTTAAGTCCATTGTCATGGCAGAGGATCCTGAGGCACTGGTGGTAATCTCAGATATTCACGAAGCCTTTGGCGAAGGCTTCCGCTCCATCGACCGCACCTAGGCGTCCCTTCGCCCCTGTAGGGCCGCTACGCTCGGGATGGCCTTATGGTTTTAGAGCGTCGCTGCTACTTGAGGCTGTCTGCCACAAAAGCGCTGTCGTCTGCCGAGAAGGCGTTTCTCGGTAAGGTGCTTTGTAAAAGCCGTGGGTATGGCTCTAGGCAGCTATGTTTGTCCGAAACCCCGTGGTAATGTAGGCAGTTGCCCTCTTATAGGGTTGCACGAGTAACAGTGCGGTTTCGAAGGAGTTGGATATGTACAAGGCGCTCGTAGTGTGTAAGGCGGGCATGGGCTCTTCGATGATGCTCAAGATCAAGGCCGACCAAGTCATCAAGGAGAACGGCTTTCCCATCATCACGCAGCACGGGTCCTTGGACGACATCGACAGCTTTGGCGGCGATCTCATTTTGACCCAGGCTGACTTTGCCGATAAGATCGAGCACCCAAAAGCCTACGTGGCCTCCGTTGACAGCATCCTCAACAAGGACGAGATCAAGAAGGCGCTGGAGGGCTTTTTAGCCACCAAAGACTGGAAGCCTTCGGAACAGTAGCACGGTTGCTTCTCGCCAGCTCGGGCCCTGTGCCATCGAGCTTCACCACCACCGTACGACAAAAGGAGCATTTCGTGGCCAACCACTTTAGGCGTGACGGGGGGCAAGACGCACCTACGCCGGCAGCCTCCCCAAACCCAGCGGCGACCTCTCAGGAGCAGGATCTCTCCGCCGCTCCTCAAAGTCCCGCACCTCACACCGGTTTCACCAATCCCTCCGGCCAGCCGCTCTCGGACACCAATCTTGAGCCTGTCGTGGTAGAGACGGCGCGCACCTCGGTGCAAGAGGGCGCTTTTGACCCTACCGCCCAGCCGGGCTTTACCAGCGTGTTCGCGCCTTTGCGCCCTGCCGAGGACGAGCCGCGCGTCAACCGCACCGGCGACCCCACCATCTCCATGCGCAACGTCACCAAGATCTATCCGGCTCAGCCCAACAAGCCGGCGCTGGAAGACGTCTCGGTAGACATCTATCCTGGTGAGTTCGTCTTTTTGGTGGGCCACTCCGGCTCTGGCAAGTCCACCTTCATCAAGCTGCTCACTCGCGAGCTGCGGGCCACCTCGGGTCAGGTCATTGTGGCCGGCCAGGACCTCACCACCATGCGCAACTGGAAGGTTCCCTACCTGCGCCGCCAGATTGGCTGCGTATTCCAGGACTTCAAGCTTCTGCCCGATAAGACCACCTACGAAAACGTGGCCTTCACGCTGGAGTGCATCGGCAAGCCTCGCTCGGTGATCAAGGCCCAGGTGCCTGAGGTGCTGCGTTTGGTGGGCCTCCAGGAAAAGATGGACATGTTCCCCGACCAGCTCTCCGGCGGCGAGCAGCAGCGCGTGTCTGTGGCCCGCGCCATGGTCAACCGCCCTCCGCTGCTCATCTGCGACGAGCCCACGGGCAACCTCGACCCGGCCATCTCCCTGGGCATCATGAAGCTTTTGGAGCGCATCAACCGCACCGGTACCACCATCCTCATGGCCACCCACGACCGCGAGATGGTGGACTCCATGCGCAAGCGCGTCATCGCCCTAGAGGGCGGCCATGTGGTTCGCGACCAAGAGAGGGGAGGCTACGGCTACTATGGTGCCATCTAACTTTGGGTACTCGCTGCGCGAGGCCGGCCATCACTTTAGGAGGAACCTCTCCACGGCGCTGGGTGCCGTGGTCACCATCTTCCTGTCACTCTTCATCATCGGCGTCTTCATCTTGGGCTCTACCCTCATCAACAACATGGTGGGGTCGGTGGAGGACAAAGTCACCATCCAAGCCTTCCTCTCTGACGAGGCCTCTCAGGATGCAGTAGACGCTCTGCAAAACTCCATCAAGGGCTGGGACAACGTAGAGTCGGTGACCTACAAGTCCAAAGACGAGGCTTTGGAGGAGTATCGCACCACCATGTCCAACAAGAACGCAGCTGCAGCTGTGGATGCGCTGGACGGCCAAAACCCGGTGCCTGCCTCTCTGGTCATCAAGCTCACCGATCCCCAGCAGGTAGCTACCACCGCTCAAAAGCTGGTAAGCGATAGCGACTTCACCGCCATCTGCGACGACCCAGACAATCCCTCTGCCTCCGTCCAGTACGGCCAGGAGACCGTGGAGCGGCTCTTTTCGGTAGCCAACTACATTCGTGTCATCGCGGTGGTCCTGGTCATCATGCTTACCTTTGTGGCCTTCGTCTTCATCAACAACACCATTCGCTTGGCCATCTCGGCCCGTCGCCGCGAGATCGCCATCATGCGTCTGGTGGGTGCGTCCAACGGCTTCATCCGTGGGCCCTTCCTCATGGAAGGCGCACTTGAAGCCCTCTTTGGCGCCATCCTGGCCATCGGCGCGCTGCAGGCCATCATCACGTTCTTGCTTCCCCGCCTGGAGAGCAGCCTGCAGTTCCTGGTGATCACCATCGATCCTCAGGTCACCTGGGTTACCTATGGCGCGCTGCTCTTGGTAGGCCTCATCATCGGCCTCTTTGGCTCTGCCATCGCCATGGGCCGCTACCTCAAGGTCTAGCAGCTTCCTAGGCTTTGGATGTGTTTGGCAGCTCGGCCTGCCGAGAAGCCCTGACACCTCCGCCCTGCGACTCCCCCAAGGGTCGCGGGGCGTTTTTGTGGCACGGAGGGTCCTTTAATTGGGGGGCTGGAGGTGCCCTGCCAGAGGTTAGGGTACACACCCAAAGATTGCGAATTACTGCAGTAAGGAGACGTTATGGCTAAGGGACGCAGCAGTGCTTCAAGAAGGCGTCCGCCTCATACTCGCCGCAAACACCATGGGGCACTCACGGGGACGCTCAAGGTAGTGCGCCCGGGCGCGGGCGAGGTGATCACCGCTGAAGGCACGTTTCCTTTGGCTTCTGGAGGCCTTCGTGAGGGCATGAATGGCGATACCGTGGGAGTGACGGTGTCTGCAGGTCGAGACGGCCACAAGCTGGCCCGAGTGCAAACGGTCATCGAGCGTGCCACCTCGAGCTTTTTGGGCATCTATCAGCCCCTGGATCCTCTGGGGGTGGTGACGCCGCTGGACGAGCGCATACGCCGGGACTTTTTTGTGCTGCCAGACGACCTTTCGGCTGAGAGGCTGGGAGTCGCTGGCAACGATGTGGTGGTGGCACGCATTTTGGAGTACCCCAAGCGTGGAGAAGCCGGCGTGGTGACGCTGGAGGAGCGCGTGGGGGCACCAGAAGAGATCGATGTGGCCATAGAATCGGTCATCGCTCGCCATAGCCTGCCGGTGGCTTTTCCTGCTCGCGCCCAAGAGGAGGCCTCGTGTGTGGTGGCAGATACGCAAGGGGCGTTGGCAGAGCCAGGCACCAGAGATTTGCGCGACCAGTTGCTGGTGACCGTTGACCCGGCTACGGCACGCGACTTTGACGACGCGGTTTTTGCCCGCAAAACCCCGAAGGGCTATGAGCTCACGGTGGCCATCGCCGACGTCACCCGCTATGTGGGATGGGGATCATCCATGGATGTGGAGGCCCGCAAGCGCACCTGCTCTGTCTATCTGGCCGATCGCGTGCTGCCCATGCTGCCAGAAGAGCTCTCTTGCGACGTCTGCTCTCTCAGGCCCGGCGAAGATCGCTGTGCCATGGCAGTGGTCATGGAGCTGGATCGCCAGGGAGCGCTCTTGGGCGCCCAGCCTGCCAAGGCAGTCATTTGCTCGGCCGCACGCTTTAGCTATGACCAGGTGGATGCCTTTTTAGACCAGGGAGCGAGTCCCCAAGATCTTGCTGGGGTGGTGCGTCCAGACTCCCAGGAACAGGTGGCTCAGTCCCTAGTGACCCTGGATGAGCTGGCTGCCAAGCGCCGCGCCCTGCGCCATCAGCGTGGTTCTATCGACTTTGCCTCTTCGGAGTCCAAGGTGGAGCTGGACGAGGCCGGCACTCCCATTGGCGTGACCGTGCGCACTGCCACCCGAGCCACCAGCCTCATCGAGGAGGCCATGCTCTGCGCCAACGAAGCGGTGGCAGCCATCCTGAGCGCAGCCCGCGTGCCTGCCGCCTTTCGCGTCCACGAGCCACCCTCGCCAGACGATCTGGCCAAGGTGGTGCCCATCTTGGCAGAGTTCGATCTGGTTGATTCCCTCCAAGCCCAGGCCGTGGCTGCCGGCAACCCCTTCGCCATTGAGGGGGTGCTCGAGCGCGCGGCAGGGACTCCCTATGAGCTTTTGGTGTCCACCCTGCTGCTCCGGGCGCAAAAGAAGGCCATCTACCTGCCGAGAAACGACGGCCACTACGCCCTGGGCGCCACTGCCTACTGCCACTTCACCAGCCCCATCAGGCGCTATCCAGATGTAGTGGTGCATAGGGCCCTCAAGGCATGGATGAGCCACCAGACACAGTCGCGCGAGATGCGCCAGCAAGACAAGCTGCTGCCCCAGCTCTGCCGCGACTGCTCCGAGGGTGAACGCACGGCTGCTGCGGCAGAGTACGAGAGCCAGCGGATCAAGATGGCCGAGCTCTACAGCGAGCGCATCGGCGCCATCGAGACCGGTATAGTCAGCGGCTGCGAGCGCTATGGGCTCTTTGTGCGCCTGAGCGCCACCGGCGCCGAGGGTTTGTTGCCGGTGAGGGCCTTGGGCGACCAGTGGTTTACCTATGATGAGAAACACCTACAACTGGTGGGCGAGGACGACGGCCGCCTGTGGCGGCTGGGTCAGCCGGTCGCAGTGCAGGTAAGCGGGGTGGATGTCGAGCGAGGACGCATCGACTTCGCCCTAGCGCCCCAACCCAAGGAGAACCATCGATGAATATAGATCTATCCCAAATGACGGCAGATCTCGTAGCCCAGGAGGCCCTGTTGGCCGCCGGAGACTATGAGCCGGCAGTCCAGGCGCTCACCGCCATGGCGGCTGACGCCGAGGAATACGTGGACCGCAACTGCCCTACCACCGAGCAGGTGCAGTACTTCAGCTTCCCCAGTCTCTTTGACAGGCTTGCCTACCGCCGAGTGGAGCACGACCCTCGCACCTTGAAGCCGGTGGGCGAGCCCTTGGATCGTCTCTATGGAGACCTGGCTTTTGGCCTGGTGGCCACTGGGGACTACCAGGGGGCCATGGGCGCTCTCAAGCATGCGGTGCGCTGGAACCCCATGGGCTGCGGCTACCGCTTGGACTTGGCTGAGCTCTATCGCATCGCCGGAGATGTTCAGGAGTATTTGGCGTTGACCTTCTCGGTCTTTGCCAGGGCTTCTGAGGTCGAGCACCTGCTTCGCGCCTATGTCAACTTTGCCCGCTGGTTTGGCGATACCGGTCGTCCAGACGCCGAGGCAGCCTGCCTGGCATGTGCCCTGCGCTTCGAGACTCCCTATGAGCCGTTGGACGAGCTGGTAGCTGCGGTGGCAGGGACTCCCGCCGATCCAGCTGCCATGGAGTTTGCCGCTGCCAGCCAGCTGGTGGAAGCCGAGGGGCTGCCCGACGGCGCCAACGCAGACATCGTGGTGTGCCTGCTCATGTGCGCGACCGATGCGGCGGCCCAGGGCGATCGGGCCCTCGCCACCCGCTATACCCTCAAAGCCCGCAACCTGGTGGGCGAGGACGCCTGCGCCCTGTTGCTGGATCTTATCCGCAGCTCAGAGACGGCTCCTGACGCCCCTCAACAGGCACCCCAAGACGCCTCTGGAGAGTGAAGATGGCCAAATCAGACAAACCCCAGCGTGTGCCGATCTCTAAGAATCGAGCAGCGCGCCACGAGTATTCCATCGAAGAGACCTTGGAAGCAGGCATTGAGCTCAGGGGAACCGAGGTCAAGAGCCTGCGAGAGCGCTCGGCGCAGATCACGGACGCCTTCGTGCTCATCCGCCGCGGGGAGGCGTGGCTTCACGGTATGCATATTCAGCCTTACAGCCATGGCAACCTTTGGAACGTAGACGCCGACAGACCCCGCCGCCTGCTGCTTCATCGCCGTCAGATCGACTATCTGGAGGGCAAGCTCAAAGCCAAAGGTACGGCATTGGTGCCCTTGGAGCTCTATTTCGACGAGCATAACCGGGTGAAGGTTCTTATCGGCTTGGGAAAGGGAAAGAAGCTTTACGACAAGCGCGCCGATATGGCAAAACGCGATTCGGACCGCGAGATCGCCCGCGCCTTGAAAGAGCGTAATCGCAGGGCATGACACCATTGGGGCCCGTTTGGGCGCCCAATGTGGGCGGCAGGCTCAAAAGGAGCCTGCGCGAAAGAGAAAGGGTGTGTCAATGATCGATCCCACCACTATGTTCGACTTCACCTACGGCCTCTATGTGGTGTCTGCCACGGGAAAGGAGGGCTCCTCGGGCTGCGTCATCAACACCGCCACCCAGGTGACCGCTACCCCCATCCAAGTGGCGGTCTCGGTGAACAAGGAGAACGTGACCTGCGAGCGCATGCTGGAGGCGGGCCATTTTGCCCTGACGGTGCTGGACAATACCGTGGACATGCCCTTTATCGGCCGCTTTGGCTTTAGGAGCTCCCGCGACATCGACAAGTACGAGGGCATCGATGTGGCCACCAGCGACCTGGGCGACGTCTATGCCACGGACCATGCGTGCGCCATGATCGCAGTGAGGGTCTCGGAGACGCTGGATATGGGCACGCACCTGCTCTTTGTGGGCGAAGTGGTGCAGACCGAGAAGCTCGGGGATGCGGCCCCTCTCACCTATACCGAGTACCACACCACCCTCAAGGGCAAGACGCCTCCCAAGGCTGCAAGCTACGTGGCCAATTAATGAGTTCGAAAAAAGGGGGATGATTTGGGCTGGTCTGGGTAAGCACTACACCAGCAAAGGCGGATAACCGCCCCTGTGACACCGCAGCGCGCCTTTGAGACGCGCCCACGCCACCACAAAGGAGTCTGACTATGGCTGATGAGAAGAAGACCTACACGTTCCGTTGCACCGTCTGTGGCTATGAAGTCACCATCGACGAGCCCGAGCTGCCTGAGGACTACGTATGCCCCGTATGCGGCGTAGGCCCCGAGCTCTTCGAGCTGGTAGAAGAGGACGTCGAGGCCTAGGGTTCGCTTCGAGCCCATCCCCAAGGGTGCGGCCGGCAGCGGCCGGGGTTTCTCGGCTTCTCTTAGATGAGTTGATGATTTATAGGGCATTGTGGTACAATGCCCTTCCTTTTACCAAGGGGGCGACTGGTTTCGACTGGATGGCCCTGAGGCAGGAAGCAAGCCGTGGTCTCCTCGCCACGTTAAACAGGGGTACCGTCAACAATTAATTGACAACAATGAGTTCTCTGGGCAGTATGCCCTCGCTGCTTAGTCTTAACTAACCAGCGCGCCAAAGGCAGGATCGCTTCTGTCCTGCCTGCGGTGTCATCTTAGGAAGCTGCACTTGCGGACGTAGTTGGTATGCCGCAGGCTAAGATCGAACCAACTGGAGCGGGGCCCGTGCGTCGTCGCACACGCCCCTCTCGAGACCTTCTCGACGACTGAGCTTGGAGATGCCTGCCAGGGGGCCATGTAGGACCGGAGTTCGATTCTCCGCGCCTCCACCAAAAGAGGAAGCGTCGAACTCTTCTTCATCAAGAATGAGTTCGCGCTTGTGTATAGATTTGGGGATGCCCTTTAGGGTGTCCCCTTTTCGTTTTTCTGACATCGTATTTTGCGTTTTAAGACGTTTTAAGCCCGAGGAGGTACTTGTTACCCTTCGGGCTTTTCTGTGCCCTAAAACGGCTTTGAGGACGTTCTGAAAAGAATGTAAGAGCACAACCTGCATCTCGCTTCGCTCGATGCGCTTTATGGACTGGGTACATGGGAAGGGTGACGTGCTCAAGGTATTGTTGTTCCATTTTGTTCCAAAAAAGTTGGAACAGACATTTCCCGCATTTTCTCGGTGTTCCAGCCCGATTTGAAAAATCTTGTTCCATTTCTCAAAACAAAATTGGAACAGACGAAACCCGCATATTCTCGGGGCATTTCTTCGATTGTTCCATTTGTTCCACTTTTTTATAAACCTTTATTTACGCGAGAAGAAAAAAGAGAAATCCGTATATATAAAAAAGTTTGTTGAAAAAAACTGGAACAATTGGAACAACGGCGTTTCGGGTCGAGAACCATCGGGAAATCAGCGTTCCATTTTGCCTGAAAAAACTGGAACAAAAGTGGAACAAAACTGGAACATTTACCTGAGAGCACCCCTCTTCCCCCTGTACTGCGATTTTTTTGCATAATGTTTCTGCTCATTTATGGCGGGAAATAGTGTTAGACATGCCCCTGACCTGCTGGTATGTGATGTTTGGTATTGCTTTCCGTCATTTTGTGTTGTATAATATATGCATAAATTCGCGACATGATTGCCGATGGATAGCGGCCGGGATATACCGACGTAAGCCTATCTGAGACCGAGCCTTAGGCTCGGGAGGAAGCCGATGAGGGTCCGCCCTCGAAACTGCATCGGTCTGACGAGCCGATACGGGATGGCAACAGCGTCTACCCGTCCAAATAGGACGGAAATCGCACGAACGTGACGAGCGGCGAATCAGATTTCAGCTTGATTGCTGGATTCTGGTTCGCCGCTTTTTTGCGTTTATAGACAGGAAAAAGGAGGTTGCTTTATGGCAAATGCAAAACAGAAGAAGGGGTTCACGAAGAAGATTCTCGGCGGGAGCGAGCTGACGATGGAGGAATACGCGGCCTACATCACGGCTCTGAAGGCGAAGCCGTTCCTGACGAGTGCCGAGGCGTCGACCCTGTTCGAAATAGGAATCGGGCGCGTGCGTTCGCTGATGAAGGCCGATGACGCGGACTTCGTGGTGATGACTGACACGATTCGCAGTCGTCGTATTCACCGCGAGACGTTCGAGAAATATCTGGTGTCTCACGGGATTCATTAAGGAGGTGAGGTTATGAGGCAAAAAGAAAACCGCCCCAGCGCTGGCGACGCTTACGGGACGGTACCTTTCAACTGTGTTAATGATAGCACAGATATGAGCGAATTTCAAGACTTAACATACAACGGACTGCTCAAGGCGGTCACGGACGATTATCTGGACGGCCTCGACGAGGACGCCGACCTGCCGTTCGAGAGCATCGAGGCGGAGCTTCTTCAGGCGACCAACAACGCAATCGAGGAATACAACCTCGGTCCCCGCGACCCGAACGCCCCTATGGGAGCGCCCGTCAAGGACGCGTACCCAAACGCGAAAGCCCCTGCTGACCGCGTACGGAAACTGAAGGCTCTGACGCCTTGGCAGGTGGCGAGCGTGATAATTCGCCTGTACCACGCGGTCGGAATCCGCCTGAACGGTCAGGAGGGCGACGGGAATTTCGATGTGGGGGTCTACCAATCCCACGGGGAACGGCGAGGGCTGTACGACACCCGCACCGAGACGGTCCGGAGGTTGATTACGGCTCTCCACCCGGGAATCAGCGATGTGGACATGCGCAACACCGAGAACAAGCTGCGCGTCCTCGTGCCGAAGGTGGAGCCTTGCAAAGACAAGGCACTCGTTCCCGTGAACAACGGAATCTTCGACTACGAGAACAAGATTCTGCTGGATTTCGACCCGAAGTACGTGTTCACCAGCAAGTCGAACGTGGATTTCGTCCCGAACGCCCGGAATCCGGTCATCCACAACGACCAAGACGGAACGGATTGGGACGTGGTCTCGTGGATGGAGGAGCTTTCCGACGACCCCGAGGTTGTCAAGGTTCTCTGGGAGGTGCTGGGGGCTTCCCTGCGTCCGAACATGCCGTGGAACAAATCCGTCTGGCTGTACTCTACTCAGGGCAACAACGGAAAGGGCACGTTCTGCGCCCTCGTCCGGAACCTGCTCGGGAAAGGCTCTTGGGCCTCGATTCCCCTGAAGGATTTCGGGCAGGATTTCATGCTTGAGGAGCTTACCCGCGTACAGGCGATTAACACGGACGAGAACGACGTCGGAACGTATATCGACAAGGCGGCCACGCTCAAGTCGGTCATCACGGGAGACCCGTTCCTGCTCAACCGCAAGTACAAGGCTCCCATGCCGTGCCTTTTCCGCGGGCTGATGATTCAATGCGTGAACGAGATTCCAAAGCTCAAGGACAAGTCGGAATCCATGTACAGGCGATTGCTCGTGATTCCGTTCGAGAAGCGATTCGAGGGCTGCGAGCGGAAATACATCAAGGACGATTATCTGGGACGAAAGGATGTCCTCGAATACGTCCTGTTCCACACCCTGTACGAGATGGATTTCGACGAGTTCAGCGTTCCCGAAGCATCCGAGAAGTCGCTGGACGTGTTCCGAGTCGACAACGACCCTCTTCGCCAGTTCGCGGACGAGGTGTTTGACCAAGCCACATGGGACCTGCTCCCTTGCAAGTTTCTATACGATTTGTACCGCTACTGGTTCCAGACGAACGTCCCTCAGGGAAAGATGCTGAGCCGGAACTCCTTCTATTCCTCGCTCGAACTGATTGCACCGGAATACGGATGGCAGTTACAGGACAAGGTCCGCTCGGCGAACCGGATGGATGTCCCCGAGATGCTGATTCTCGAATATCAGGTACAGGAGTGGATGAATCGCGACTACCGGGGAAACGACAAGATGCGTCTGGCGCAGCCCGACGTGAAGGACAGCTATCGAGGCTATGTGCGGAACAAGGTGGGGTCGATTCCGGCGTACATGGTGTCCGGAGAAACGACCGCAAGTGAAGAGATAGATTCAAATAGATAAGGAGTGATTGATTATGGCTATCAAGAGATTCGATGACATAGACAAGAAGGCGCGCGAGCTTGAGGCTCAGGCGAAGAAGTTGCGCCGCGAGAAGCAGGCTGCGAAGACCAAGGCGTACGCCGACGCCCTCGTGGCGGTCTTCCCCGAAGTGAAGGAAATGGGTTCCGCCGAAGAGGTGCTCGCGTTCGTCAAGACACTGCGCAAGGACGCCGGACATGGAAACGGCGGAAATCCTTCCGATGGTGACCCGAACGCAGTCGTGCGCGAACCTGCGGGCGACGCCGATTCTTCGGACGGCGGCCGCGGTTCTCTCGGCGTCGAGGGGTTCAGTCCCGAGCGCCGTCCCTTCGATTAAAACGCGCCAGAGGTTCGGACATGAGGAGTCGTCCCCGTGTCCGACATTCGGTCGCGTGGTTCTGTCGGACAGAACATGTTGAGTCGGAGGGGACAGATTCGGGGGTTCGAAGGGGGCGGCTTCGCCGTCCCCTCGCAAGCTGACCATGGCGGGAAAAATGCGATATTCGCATTTTGTACGTACATGGTCAATGCTTGCTCCCTTCCCCGTTTCGCAGATTGCAGCAAAGTGCGACGAGAAATGCGCATCGCATTTGGATTGCGAATAAGGAGGTGTTTTGCATGGCAAAAGAAGTTGAGAAAAGAAGCGGCAAGGCGACCCGCCAGCGCTACAAGAAGGACCGTCGCGAGGCGGTGGTTCAGGTGCGCATGAACGCCGAGGAGCTTGCCCTTCTGGATGGGAAGAGAGGCGGACGCACGCGCTCGAATTATCTGCGTGGCGCGCTGTACGGTTCCGCCAGTTCCCACACGGAGCACGAGGTCGTTGCGGACACTCCGCAGCTCGACCGGATGCTGATGGAATTGAACCGAATCGGCGTGAACATCAACCAGATTGCACGGGCCTTCAACGCCCGCGTGAAAGGGATGGGCATGCTTGAGGAAATCAAGATGGAACCGGACAAGAAGGCGTTCGAAAGCCTGAGGGAATCCATCGACGGATTGTCGGACGAGGTCAAGGAGCTTCGAGCCGATTTGCATGGCGGAATCACGGGAGGTGATGTCTGATGTCGACGACGTATGTGCAGGCATTGCCCGACGTCCGGGGGCGCATGTCGTACACCGAGTTCGGAGAGGGAAAGCGCAGACGCGACCACCTGCAAAACGGGACGGACCGCATCGCCGCCCAGATGGGCGACATGCCCTCCCGAGGTGAGTTCATCGCGTACTGCAACGGGCTTCATGCCGTCCATCCGAACATGGTCAACGAGGGTTACGAGCTTCGCGTCTCATGGGCGCTCGACGAGTTGAATCCGGGCAATCCCGACGATGTGCAGAGAGGCATGGAGCACGCCTACCTGCTCTGCCATAAACTCGCCCCCGACTCCCCGTGTTGGGTGACCATGCACGTGGACGGCGAGGGCGGATGCGTCCACGCCCACGCGACAATCGCGAACCACGATTGCCGCACTGGGCAGGTCATCAACAAGGACGACACGAGCCTGTTCGCCCCGCGCGTGCAGGCGGTGAACGACGAGCTGAGCCGCGAGTGGGGCATGTCCGTGATTGGAGCGGACAAGGACAAGTCGACATGGGCGGAGAAACGGGACTCGTTCGACTACGATTCCTTCGACCGACATCTCGGCGATGCGGTGGCAAAAGCAAGGGACGACGCCAGCGATATTGATGATTTCAAGCAGCGTCTTGCGTTCGCTGGAGTGACCCTCAATGAGACATCGAAAGTCGACAAGAAGACGGGCGAGAAGTCCGTCGGATGGTCTTACAGGATGCGGGACGAATGGGGTCCGAAGCGAAGGACCCGAAAGCGCCGTGCCTCGAACCTCGCAGACGACCTGACGAAGGAAGGCGTCGAGCGGTTCTTCAAGGAGAAGCAGGGACAGCAGGCCCGTGAGGCATTGGAGACATCTCCAGTTCCGAAGCAGGATTCCCAGACGGTCGGCATGGAGGATACGCAGCAGGATTCCCCGGCCCAGCATGATTTTGACATGTACGAACCGAGCGAGTCCGACGTAAAGGACATGGCCTCCGATTTGAAGAGCGTGTACGCCCGCCGCAGGAAGAGCGAGGGCATGCCTATCGCCGGGGAGCAGTACGAGGCGCTCGCGAATGCAGAGAACGACCCGGAAGACGCCCTCGCCCAG
The DNA here is from genome assembly GCF_004793925.1 of Muricaecibacterium torontonense. Lineage (NCBI taxonomy): Bacteria > Bacillati > Actinomycetota > Coriobacteriia > Coriobacteriales > Atopobiaceae > Muricaecibacterium > Muricaecibacterium torontonense. The sequence goes on from NZ_SRYE01000002.1 coordinate 21,491, forward strand.
CTCCGCGCCGATGTGGAACGCGCCCGCAGGGAGTTCCGCGATTCCAAGGAGGCACGCGACGCCCTGAAGGGGGTCTGCCCGAGCCTCGCGATGGGATTCGGGCTGTACACGTTGGCGAGCAGGACCGGGACCGACCCCGTCTCCCGCATGATGTCGGACATGATGGCCCGGATGTTCCGCATGATGATGCTCCAGTTCATGGAGGACCAGCGCCGCAGGATGCAGGAGGACGCCGAGCGTCGTCTCTACGAATCTCGCGGCAACATGTGGGACGCCGAGAAGCGCCTGAAGGCCGCCGAGGAGGCTCTGGACAACGAGGCCGCCCGCACCGTCAAGCATCGCGGCGTCACGCCGAAGATGCAGCAGACGGCCGAGGCGACGGAGCGCGTGCGCGACGAGGACAAGTACCTCGGGGAGTAAAAAATGACGGCTCCCTTGCGGGAACCTTCATTCTCAGTGAATCTCGGGGGCGGGCACGCAGTCCCAGCCTGTACCGAAGTGGGTGATTCCCCAGACGTACAGGTCGAGTTCCTCGTCATGGAACACCGGCTCGTCCGTGTGCTCCATCAGGAAGTCGGGGTAGCTGATGATGTACCACTGGAATATCTCGTCCCATGGTGTGAAATCCCCGCTCACGAGTTCCAGCGGACGATGCGCCATCTCGTTGGCGAGGACCATCCCGCCGACCGTTTTGGCCAAGTCCGCATAGGTCTCGATACCGTAGCCGTTCATTTCGCGTCTCCCTTTCTTTCGGGCCTTCTCCTTCACGCGCCGACCCGATGCCGAAGGCATATCGGCGGTCGAGAGCGCGGGTGGGCTTGAGATGGGCTTGGGAAAGACCTTTCAAGGGTCTCTCCCCGAAAGAGGCGGAAATGTCGAAAAATCGACTTCGGCTCGTCTACGGGACGATTCCCGAAAATCGTTCCGAAGAGGTTTTGGAAACGATGGAACGGTGGGCTTCGGAAAGCCCCTCGAAGGGTCTTGCATGGAACCCTTCGAGGGACCATACGACTGTAACTAAATACGTAAATGAGTAATTGATTAAATACATATGAGGTGAGAGATATGAAGACGATTTTGGTTTGCAATCAGAAGGGCGGCGTCGGGAAGTCCCTCGTCGCCGACGAAATTGCGTTCTCGTTCGAGCGCTCGGGAATCCCGACGAGCTTCTACGACTTGGACGCGCAGGGCGGGACCCTGCACAAGACCCGCGAGGTCGACGGCGCTAAGGTCGCCGTGGTGGACACGCCGGGGGCGTTGCAGGAGGCGCTTGCCGACTGGCTCAAGGAGGCCGACGTCGTGGTCATCCCCACCCGCACCACGTCCCGCGACATCGAGCCGCTGATGCGCATGCGCAAGGCGGTGTTCAAGCACAGCCGCGCGAAAATCGTGTATGTCATGAACGGCTGGAACCGCTTCAAGGCGTCCCGTGACTTCATGGAGTGGTTCGGGGGTCTCGCTGGCGACCAGACGGTGGTCACGCTTCCCCAGTCCGAGGCGTTCGTTCAGGCGGGGGCCGGTGAACAGTCCGTCGTCGAGTACGACCGCAGGGGCAAGGCTGCGAAGGCGACTCTGTCGATGGTGAACACGGTGCGGGAGATTGCGGGGTTCCCGACGGAATAACCGCAGGTCAAAGGTTCGTTAGGTTTGACAAATGAGACAAAGTGATGTATAATTGTACAAATGATTAAATGATTAAAGGAGGCTAAGCCATGGCGAACATGTTCGAGAAATACGCTGCCGACCGCGAGGCCGAGCAGGAGAAGATAGAGAAGACCGTTTCCGCAGATGCTCCCGCCGCCGACGAGAAGCGCACGACCCTCTCGTTGTCCTTGACGGTGGGCGACAAGAAGGCGCTCAAGATGATGGCGGCTGAGAAGGAGACGACGATTGCCGCGATTATCCATGAGTGGATTGCGGAGCATCAGAAGGAGGTGGCTGAGTAATGGCGGGTAATAGCGCTTTGGGGGCTGCTAAGACAGCACAAAACGATGAGTTTTATACGCAGTACAGCGATATTGAAGCCGAAATGAACGCCTATGTGGAGTTCAATCCCGATGTATTCCGGGGTAAGACGATTCTGCTTCCATGCGATGACCCAGAGTGGTCGAATTTCACGAAGTATTTCGCTGCAAGCTTCGAGCGTTTTGGTCTGAAGAAGCTGATTAGCACGTCCTATGCTAAGGGTGACGGCAATAAGCAGCTGACGCTTTTTGAAATGGATTCTCCGCTTTATGACGCTGACAAGCACGACGACCACGGAAAGGTCTTTACGCTTACGCGCGACAAGGATGGCTCTGGCCGCGTGGATACCGATGATATTGAGTTTTCGGGATACCTTGAAGGGGACGGTGATTTCCGTTCTCGTGAGGTAAAGGCGCTTCGTGACGAAGCGGACATTATCATTACGAATCCACCATTTTCGCTTTTTCGCGAATTTCTGGCATGGATTCTGGAAGCTGGAAAGCAGTTCGTGATTCTTGGAAACATGAACGCTATTACTTATAAAGAGGTTTTCCCGCTCTTGAAGGACAACAAAATCTGGCTTGGATACAAATCTCTGAATCAGGATATGTATTTCGATGTGCCTGAAGAGCGTCGCCAGTGGCTTCTTGAAAATAAGAAAGAAGGCTCTGCATATAAGATTATTGACGGAGTGGTAATGGGGCGCTTGGCTTCTGCATGTTGGTTCACGAACCTTGACCACGGCAAACGTCATGAGCTGCTTCTTCTTGATACGATGGGGCATAATCTAAAATTCAATAAAAAGTTGCGCAAAAAACTGGAGAAAGAGCAAGGCGCTATCGAGTATCCGGTTTACGATAATTACGATGCTATTTATGTTCCGTTTGTCGAATCCATTCCAAGCGATTTCGACGGTGTAATGGGCGTTCCTATTACCTTTTTAGATAAGTACAATCCAGCACAATTTGAAATCATTTCCATGAGCAGAGACGCACCCGGATATACGGGAATGCGTAAGGAATTTTTGGATGATTATTTTGCACAGGGTGGTACTGGTTCGATGAAGCCCGGTCATCCTGATTTGGGATATTACACGGCAGATGGCAAGGCAGTAGTTCCGTATCGCCGCATTCTCATTCGCTCGAAGAAAGGGGGAAACGCTTAATGAAGACAACTCTTCATACCGACTGGACGGTCGGCGATGTCTGCAAGGGCTTCGTGTTTGACAAGAACGAAGGCAAGGGCCTTTTCGGTCTTGATGGGCAGCTAATCATCCAGCCGGAATATCAGCGCAATTATATTTACGGCGATGGCAAGCGCGATGTCGCCGTGGTGGAATCCCTGTTGAAGGGGTATCCGCTTGGATTGATTTATTTCGTCAAGAACAAAGACGGCATGTACGAGGTTCTGGACGGTCGGCAGCGAATCACTTCGTTCGCTCGCTTTGTCAATCAATCGTGGCAGTTCGCCGTCGAGATTGATGGGAAGCCGCATTATTTCAACAGTCTGGACGACGACAAGAAAAGGCTCGTCACCGATGCCCCACTGACGATTTATGTATGCGAGGGCGAACCTTCGGAAATTCAGGAGTGGTTCGAGACAATCAATATCGCGGGGGTCCCGCTTGTTAAGCAGGAGCTTCGCAACGCCGCATATCATGGACCGTTCGTGACGAAGGCGCGCGAGGTGTTCTCGAACACGGGCAATGCAAACATGAATCGCTGGCAAACGTACGTGAAGGGAGACCCGAAGCGTCAGGCGATTCTTGAGACCGCGCTCGATTGGGTGAGCGAAGGCCACATAGACGAATATATGGCTGCCCATCGCACCGACACAGACATCGAGGAGCTGAAGAACCATTTCGATACGGTCATCGACTGGGTCGATTCGGTGTTCGATTACGCTGGAAGCGAGATGTGCGGGCTTGAGTGGGGACGCCTGTATCGCGAGTATCATAAGAACGCGTACTCAAGAGATAAGGTCGCCGAACGCGTCGAGGCCCTGCTTGACGATTCTCAAGTTACCGACAAAAGAGGCATATTCGAATATGTGCTTGGCGGAGAGAAGGACGAGCGCCTGTTGAATATTCGGGTGTTCGATAAGAAGACAATCAAGACCGTGTATCGCAAGCAGACTGAAGCTGCGAAGGCGAACGACACCTCGAATTGCCCGCTGTGCGCCATCGGACACGATGCAAATGCTAAACGCATTTACAAGGAGACCGAGATGGACGCCGACCATGTGACTGCATGGAGCCGAGGCGGAGCAACGGATGAGGCGAACTGTCAGATGCTCTGCAAGACGCACAATCGCGCGAAGGGTAACCGATAACGGAAGCAGATGCCCGTCGTTCCTATGGGCGGCGGGCATTCTTTTGAATTGACTAATTGTATAATTGATTAAATAAGTAATTTGGAGGTGATTCATTTGGCGAGAAAGAAATCAAAGCTCAACGACAATAACCTCGCCATCGCGTACTATCGCTACTCCTCCCACTCGCAGAACGAGGCGAGCATCGAACAGCAGCGCGAGCTTGCCCACGAATGGGCGGACGCGCACGGGCTGAAAATCGTCCGAGAGTACGAGGACGCGGCCATATCCGGCACGAAGGAAGACCGTCCGGGATTCCAGCTTATGCTGTCGGAGGTCGCAAAAATCCGTCCGAACACTCTCATCGCATGGAAGACCGACCGTTTGGGTCGCGATAAGTACGTGCTGGCGATGGCAAAGAAGACGATTCGCGACGCGGGGTGCGAGATACACCTGCTGGCCGAGAACATTCCGACGGATACCGCCGAGGGAATCCTCATCGAGGGGCTGATGGAGGCTCTGGCGGAGTATTACAGCCGGAACCTGTCCGTGCACATCCAACGAGGGATGGACTTCAACGCCGAGCACGCGAACTTCAACGGCCATAAGGTGTTCGGCTTCAAGACGGAGAAGGTGGACAAGAAGCGCAAGTACGTCATAGACCCCGATACCGCGCCGTTCGTGCAGTTGATGTTCACGAAGTACGCCGAAGGAGAACCCATGCAGTCCATCTGCGACGAGTTCAACGAGGCCGGTCTGCGTACGTCGAGGGGTAACCCCTTCGGGGTGAAGACGATGCACAGGATGCTCAAGAACCGCGCGTACATCGGCGAGTACAGGCACGGCGAGTTCGTCGTCCCCGGCGGGATGCCCGCTCTGGTCGACGAGGAGACGTTCGACAGGGCGCAGAGGCGCCTCGCCGAGAACAAGCGCAAGGGTTCCCAGAGGGCGCGAGGAATGGATGAGGATGGCGCTCCTCGCTACTGGCTGACCGGGAAGCTGTACTGCGGCGAGTGTGGGGAGACGATGCAAGGTGTCTCGGGCACGAGCAAGACGGGGCGCACGTATTACTACTACTATTGCTCCGCCCAGCGGAAGAAGCTGTGCACGAAGAAGAAGGTCAAGAAGGACTGGATTGAGGACCTCGTGACCGACGTCCTGAGGTACATCATCGACGACTCGGAGAACCTGATGTCCCTTGCGGTGGACGCCGCCGTGTACTACAAGGAGCATTACAAGGAGACGGGATACCTCGAAGGTCTTGAGGCGAGGCGCAAGGAGGTCGAGAAGGGTATCGCGAACCTGATGAAGGCAATCGAGGGCGGTGCGCTCAGCGACACCCTCATAGAGCGCCTGAACCAGCTTGAGGCGCAGAAGGCATCCCTGAACGACGCGATACAGGCCGAGAACGTCAAGGTCTCGCTGTGCGAGGACGAGCACAGCATCAAGGCGTACTTCGAGAAGTTCCTTCACGCGGACTTCGACAACCCGGAGACGCGCGATAAGATATTGGAATATTTCGTCGATAAGATTTATCTCTACGACGAGAAGCTGGTCGTGACCTCGTGGTATTCGGAGGATAAGACCGAAATCACGTGGGATATGCTGAAAGGAGCGGACGGCGACCCTTTTGTTAAAGGGGAAGCCGCCGAGTTCGACTGCTTCCCCTTAGGCTCCACCACACATTGCACGCGGAGCCTGCACAAGGAATGCAGGCTCCGCATTTTTGTCTTTATGCCTGCCGAGAAGCCCGTGCGCCTCCCGTCTGGACGTTAAGGGGCTGCTGGGACTTTGCGGGGCGCATGGGTGCGCTGGGAGGTTTGGCAAAGCTCGAAGAAGCCGGGCACCTGTCGGGTTTCGGTGTATTCGATCATGATGCCGTTGGTGTCGTAGGCATTGCAGCGCATGACCGCGATGGCATTGAAGCCGTCGAGGTCCAAAAGCGTCTCGTCGTAGCGATTCACAGGCTCTATGGTAATTATGCGTTTGCTGGTGACGATGCTCATGCCCAGCTCGTCTTCCAGGTATTGGTAGATCGAGCGGTTCACGATGTCGGTGGTGAGCCCAGGGACGCTGGAGGCCAAGTAGTAGCTCTCATCGGTGCCGACGGCTCGGCCGTCGGCATAGCGCACGCGGAGGATATGGGTGAGCTCGCTGCCAGGGGCAAAGCCGGTGATTTGTGAGAGCTCGGGGTTGGTGATCACGCGCTCTAGCACCACAGTGCGGGTGGAGGGGGCAAAGCCGCGGCGGGCGCTCAGCTCCTGATAGGTTTCCAAGCCGTAGTCGTTGCGATCGCGCGGGCTTTCATGGAGCGGGTTATAGATGACTCGCACTCCCTTGCCCTGCATGGGCTGCACGAAGCCCTCTGCAGCCAGCTGGGATAGGGCGCGGCGCACCGAGCTGCGGGAGCATTGGAAGTGTTCGCAGAGGTCATGCTCAGAGGGCATGAGGGATTGGTAGGGGAGATGCCCTGAGATGATCTCCTCTTTAAGCACCTGGTAAATCTGCTGGTAGATGGCTTTAGGCACAGTTCTTCTTTCCACTGTCTCCCGGGAGGGGATGGCGGTTTTATCGGCGTGACATACCTTAACCCATCTTCTAGCTTGTACGTACAACGTTCACCGCTCAATTCTTGCCGCTCGCCTTTAAAACAGTTTGAAGCACAACTTATACGAACAAGTTGAGGCACTATGAATGCACGCCTTGTACGAACAAGTTACGTTCCGTGGCGCCGCGGGACTGACTCTGGGCGACAACCTGCTGGTCGTTCGATTTTGCATAAGTAACCAATAGAAAGGGGGATTACCAAGATGATGGAGAAGATCCAAAAGTTTGGCGGTGCCATGTTCACCCCAGTGCTGCTCTTCGCCTTTGCAGGCGTGGTCATTGGCTTGGCCAAAAAGCACAATGCTCGCTGCTGCATGGAAGTGCTGGTCGGCTACCTGACCTTCAACTACTTCATGGCTACTATGCTCTCTCAGTGGGGCGGCTTCTTTGGTGTGGATTATGCGGCAGAGACCGGTGGCGAGAGCGGCCTTGCCATGGTGGCAAGCATTAAGACTCTGGATATGGGCATGATCGGAGCTCTGGCTATCTCGGGCATCATCATCTGGCTCCATAACCGCCTCTTCGAGTTCGAGCTCCTTGAATGGCTGGGCGTGTTCTCTGGCTCTACCTTCGTTTACGCTGCCACCTTCTTCGTGATGATTCCGGTGGCTTTCCTTTGCTGCCTCATTTGGCCTCATGTCCAAGAGGGCATCCGCGCCTTCCAGGTGTTTGTGGCCTCGGTAGGTCTCCCTGGCGTAGGCATCTTCGCCTTCCTTGAGCGCGCGCTCATTCCTTTTGGCCTGCATCACCTGCTCTATAGCCCCTTCTACTACGACAACGCAGTGGTTAACGGGGGTATCTACGCAGCCTTTGCCAAGGACCTGCCCATGATCGCAGCTTCCTCGGCGCCCCTGAACGAGCTGGCCCCCTATGCGGCCTTTACCTGCTCCAGCTGGTCCAAGATATTTGGCTGCCCGGGCATCGCGCTGGCCTTCTACTTCACCGCCAAGCCCGAGAAGCGCGAGGAGCTGCTGGGCTTGCTCATCCCCATCACTCTGACGGCCATTGTCTGCGGCGTCACTGAGCCCATCGAGTTCACCTTCCTCTTTGTGGCTCCCTTGCTCTTCATCGTGCACGCCATCTTGGCAGGCATTCTGGCCATGGTCATGTGTGCCTTGGGCGTGGTGGGCGTGTTCTCCGGCGGCCTCATCGAGATGGCCTCCTTGAACTTCATCCCGCTTATGGCCAACCACTGGCCCGCCTACCTCACCGCTCTGGTCGTGGGCCTCTGCTTCACCTTCATCTGGTTTGTGGTCTTCCGCTTCCTCATCCTGAAACTCGACCTCAAGACCCCTGGTCGCGAGGAGGACGACGAAGAGGTGAGCTTCAAATCCAAGGCCGATTACCGCGAAGCTAAGGCTGGTGGCGCTGTTGCCGAGAATAGCGACCCCTACGCCGTGACGGCCGCTCAGGTGTTGGAGCTTTTGGGCGGTCCCGACAACATCGAAGACGTCACCAACTGCGTCACTCGCCTGCGCGTCACCGTTAAAGACGAGTCCAAGGTGGCAGACGATGCCGACTTCAAAGCCATCGGCACCAGCGGCTGCGCCAAAAAACGGACGCGCCATGCAGGTCATCATTGGCCTCAAGGTCCCCAAGGTGCGCGATAGGTTCGACCACCTGCTCGACTCCTAGCGTCTAACCTCCTTGTTCCATTGCGTTTGTGCGGGACGCCGTCCGCGGCCACTGCGGCGTCCCTTCCTATGAGCCTGTGGCCAAGATTGGAAGCATTCTTATGGCTAAGAAAAGCTACTCCGTAACCATCGCTGGCGGCGGCTCCACCTTCACCCCTGGCATCGCCCTGATGCTTCTGGAGGAGCACGATCGTTTTCCGGTAGACCGCGTGGTCTTTTATGACAACAACGCTGAGCGCCAGGAGATCGTAGCCAAGGCCTGTGAGATCTACTTCAAGGAGAACGCTCCAGACCTGGACTTTTCCTACACCACTGATCCCGAGAAGGCCTTCACCGGTGTCGACTTCGTGCTGGCTCACATCCGTGTAGGCCTCTATGCCATGCGTGAGTTGGACGAGAAGATCCCTCTCAAGCATGGCGTGTTGGGCCAGGAGACCTGCGGCGCCGGCGGCATTGCCTACGGCATGCGCTCCATTGGCGGCGTCTTCGAGATCTTGGACTACATGGAGAAGTACAGCCCCAATGCCTGGATGCTCAACTACTCCAATCCGGCGGCTATCGTGGCCGAGGCCTGTCGCCTGCTTCGCCCCAACTCCCGCATCATCAACATCTGCGACATGCCCATCGACCTCATGGACAAGATGGCTCACATGTGCGGCATCAAGGATCGCCGCGAGCTCCAGTACAGCTACTTTGGCCTCAATCACTTTGGCTGGTTCACCGAGATTTATGACAAAGAGGGCAACGACCTCATGCCCGAGATCAAACGCCACATGGCCAAGAACGGCTACATGGATGGCTTCGAGACCGCCGGTGACAAAGCTCAGCATATCGACGAGTCCTGGGTGCATACCTTTGGCAAGGCCAAGGATGTCTACGCGGTAGACCCCGAGACCATCCCCAACACCTACCTCAAGTACTATCTGTTCCCCGACTACGTGGTAGAGACCTCCAACCCCGACTACACCCGCGCCAACGAGGTCATGGACGGCCGTGAGAAGAAGGTCTTTGGCGCCTGCCGCGAGATCATCGAGAAGGGCACTGCCAAAGGCTCCGACTTCGAGGCCGACGCCCACGCCACCTACATCGTGGACCTTGCCTGCGCTCTGGCCGAGAATACCCTCGAGCGCTTTCTGCTCATCGTTCCTAACGACGGAGCCATCTCTAACTTCGATCCCACGGCCATGGTGGAGGTGCCCTGCATCGTGGGCAAGAACGGCTACGAGAAGATCTGCCAGGGCCAGATCCCGCAGTTCCAGAAGGGCATGATGGAGCAGCAGGTCTCTGTGGAAAAGCTTGTGGTTCAGGCTTGGGCCGAGGGCAGCTACCAGAAACTGTGGCAGGCTCTTACCCTTTCTGCCACTATCCCCTCCGCCAAGATCGCCAAGGATGTGCTTGACGACCTCATCGAGGCCAACAAGGGTTTCTGGCCCGAGCTTTCCTAAGGCATCGGCCAAGCTCGACGTTTTGTATCTTTAAACTACCAATCTAAGCTGTCCTGGAACCAGCGACCTGCTGCTGTCCGCTGGTTCCAGGACGCGCTATCTCGCCTAGAGGACTCCTGAGGAGGAAGATCGTTTTATGGCCACCAAGAAACATCGTGCGCGCGAAGCTCAGCGAGGCGCCAAGCTTGACCCTGGCCGCAGCCAGAGAGCTGCCTCCCTGAGTCCTCATGTCAAGGAGAAGGCTGCTCCTCGCGGCATGTCCGCCAAAGAGAAGCTTACCCAGCGCTTTTTTATGGGTGTGGAGATCCTGCTGGTAGTGGTGCCCTTTGTGAGCCTAGGGTTGGCAGGTTCCCTCAACCTGGACGCCGCCTCGATGAGCAACCTTCAGGAACTCATGGCGCAAAACCCGCGCTTTTTGGTGAGCTTTTTGGCTGCATGCCTACAACCGTTTGCAGCTTATCTCATACATATTGCCTATCGTCACTATAAGGACGGCGATGGAGGCTATGCGATGGGAAGCCTGGTGGGCATCCTTTGCGCCGAGATGCTTATGCAAAGCGTCCCTGGTGTTGCTGGCGTCGTGCTTTTGCTTTGGCGCATCTGGAGGCCTACCGCTTCTGAAAGTGCTGTCTGGCGGCAAGAGCGCGGAGCAGCAGGCGTGCTCAAGGATCTATCTGGCTCGCTGGTGATAATTGCATTTGCGGCAGTATGCGCCTTTGCCAGCTGGCGCTTGAATAACGGCTAGTGCGACAAATATGAGACTAAGTAGCATGTTGAGGAGAAGAGGAGAGCGAGACTATGGGACTGTTCGATCGCTTGTTTAAGGGAAATCCCAAAGAGGCCAAACCCGCCAAGCTGGAGGTGTTGGCTCCCATCGATGGCGAGCTGGTGGCCATCGAGTCTGTGTCCGACCCTGTCTTTGCCCAGAAGACCATGGGCGACGGCATCGCCATCGTCCCCTCCGGCACTGCGCTGATAGCCCCTATGGACGGCGAGCTCTCTGCGCTGTTCCCCACGGGCCATGCCTATGGCGTGGAGAAGGATGGCCTCTCTGTCATGGTGCATGCGGGCGTCGATACGGTCGAGCTGGAAGGCGCGGGCTTCGAGGTGAAGGCTGCTCAGGGCGACTCGGTCGCTGCTGGCGACGCCGTCATCCTTATGAACCCGGCTACCATCAAAGAGGCTGGTTTTGACCCTACCGTCATAGTCGTGGTGCTTGAAGCCCCTGAGGGCAAGACGCTCTCCAAGCGCGATCTTGGTCCTGTCAAGGCTGGCGAACCCATCCTCTGGTTCGACTAAGGGCTTGTCCGATCCCCTCAAAGCGCCCCCTAGCCTTACTGAGCTAGGGGGCGCTTTGCCTATTAAGGGCACATTGAATATCTGTGCAGCTAGGAGCCCTTCTCGGCTGCTGCCGAGAAGCCCGCTCATCGCAACTAGCGCTCCTTTTGGGCTTGGGCGGCGTGCCAACTGTCCATCCAGGACCACAGCAGGGCGCAGGCGAGAGCAAAGAGGATGCCCAAGAGGTTGTCGCCTACGCGTAGCAAGGCGCTTCCGGCAGCGCCGTAGAGGGCGCTGGCCAAAAGCAAGGCGCCAAAGCAGTTGAGCACGTTGTTCCAAAAGTAGTGGGCAGAAAAGCCAATGCACAGGCCGGCGATGGGGCCAAAGAGGTTGTGGGCCTCAGGAGGCACGATGGCGGCCAGCAGCCAATAGAGGGCGCTTCCTGCCAGCACGCCACCTGCCCGCTGCAAGCCGCGACGGAGGGTGGTGGTGGCTTTGTTGCCCTCGGGATCGTAGGGCAGAAGCACCGACATGCAGGCGTAGCCCATCCAGAGGCTTCGGGGCACCTGCAAAAGATCGCCTGCCAAAAGCACTAAGGCCACCGCTATAGCCATGCGCAGGCGCCAGCGGGTCTCGGGGTTTTTGAAAGAGGAGGCGCGCAGCACATCGCCAAGCCGCACCTGGGCATGGGCATGCAGGTGCTTGTGCAAAAGCACGCCCGCGCATAGCAGCAGCAACACCCCTGCCAGCATCCAGCGCAGGCCCAGTGCCTGTCCTGTCACCGGCGTCTGGCTCACAAAGACGTAGGCGAATACATAGGTGCCGGCGTTTCCCATGCGGGGATCTTGGGCTACCAGCAGCAAGACGATGCCCAGAAACACCAGGTTGGCAGCAAAGGAGAGCCAGGGCATCCCCAGGGCGGTCACTTGTCCGCCGGCCACCGTAAGGGCCAGGACTAGAGCCAAAGCCAGTACTGAGTCCTTGGCGTTGTAGCCAAAGGACACAAACTTGATGCCCAGCAGCATGCAGAAGCCGCCTACCACCAAACAACTGTTCTCAGCGCCAAATACCGGCGTGAGCCCGCCTATGAAGAGGATGGCGAAGGCCACCAGCAAGAGCGAGCGCACCGCCATGGCAAAGACCAGACGGGTGCGCTCGGGTCCTTGGGCGGTGCGGATGGCAGCCCAAAGGGCAGTGGGGGAGAGTTGCAGCAGCTGATAAAAACTGGAATGGGTGGTATGAGCCATGGGTCCTCGTCCAAAGTCATTGGCGGCAGATACGCGATGGTGCAAATGCTTTGGAATTTGTTCCCCCTAGGAGATTCAGGCGAGCATAAGATAGGGCAACAGGCGGGGCGCTAACTCTCCTGAACCGCCCCATTGCCTCCGGCACAAGTCGTTTGCTCTCGGAGCTTCCCTGCGATGAGGGCTATGCAGAAAAGCACGACCGAGAAGAGCGCCACCACGCCTACATCGGTGAGAATGGATGATCCCACCGCAGCTGCATGGGAAGATCCAGCCAGCTCTTGAGCGCTCATAAGGGCGTTGGTGTACCACCAGCCCGGTGTGAAACGGGCCACCGCTTGGATCTCAGAGCCTAGAAGCGTCATGGAGATCCACGCTCCTCCCATAAAGGAGATGGCCATGCCCAAAAGATTCCCCAACGCATTGGCGCCTTGAGAGCTCACGCCAAACTGGCCGGCCAAGAACGACACTGAAAGCGGGAAGAGCATGAAGGCCAGCGAAGCCAGAAGCGTGAAGGCAAGGCCGATGGTCCCCAGTGCCAGCGCATCCTGCCAAAAGACCAAAAGGCCGATGGCGGTGGAGACAAACCAACAGGCCAGCGTGACCGCCAGGGCAGCCAAGGCTACCTGGAGGGTGAAGGAGCGATAGGTGAGAGGGCTCGCCAGGTCGCGGCGACGAACGTCGGTGCGGTTGAAGGTGGTGAAGAGCGCTGCCGTGCAGGCGATGATGGAGGCGACGGTGGTGTAGATGGACCATTCCAAATAAAACGTGAAGGCATTGGCGGAGCCGGCCTCAGCGGCATCCGGGGTGGCCATAAGCTCCACAGAGGCTGTCTTTCGAGCAGCGCGCGCGGCCTCTTCTGCCACCTGAGCCGCTGAGGCTTCCGGATGAGCGGCAGCGGCCAAGGCAGCAGAGGCCAGCCAGCGCTCGGCTGCGGCAGAAGCGAGGGCCCCTCCGGCTCCGGTAAAGCCATAGGCGGCATCCAAGGAGGGGAGGCTTTCTCCAGCGCGGGCGGCCGTCAAAAAGGCCTCCTCAAAGCCGGCAGGTACTATGAACAGGCAGTCCACGCTGCCCTGGGCCACGGCTTCTTCCTGGGCCAGGCGATCCTGCGCCACCTCTACGCGCGGCCCCAGCTCGCCCAGGCTGTCTATGAGGCCTGCTGCCAGCTGTGAATGATCCTCATCCACAAGGCCCCACTGCAGCTGAGGCCGTACCACGTCCTGCAGACTGCCGGCAGGCTCGGCCCCGGTCACTGCCAGCGCCATGACTACGCCCATGACGCTTAAGCCCACGGCATAGATGAGAAAGAACAGCGGCCTTCGGGCGGCCATCTTCAGGGCGTACTTACACACTCTCACGGCGCAGCCTCCTTAAACGCAGCACTCCTATCGCGCAGCAAAGCGCCCCTGCGGCGGCCACCAAGCCCAGATGCATCCAGAAGGGAGCCAGGCTGTCGTAGTAGATCAATGCCGATAAGGACTCCATCACCTGGCGCACGGGGTTGATCCAGGCAGTGACTGGCGCGGCTTTGGCCACCTGGTTGGCCATCTCCATGACCGGTTCGCCGTAGAGGCCTGCAAAGAGCGCGCCTACGCAAGTGACGGTGGTGAGGACGCCCTCCTTGGCGCCCGTTTCACGAGGGCCGGCTACCGCGACGAGGCCGCCTAGGCCCGTGGCCATGAAGGAAGCTGCTGCCAGTGCCAGCACCACCAAGCCGGTGCGGGCGCCAAAGTCGATGGAAGCGGCCCAGCACACATAGGTGAGGCAGATGACAAGGCCCGCAAAGGAAGCAGCCCAGGAAGCCGTGAGCCAAACGAGCATTTGGCGGCCTCGGGGCTGGCCGGAGGCGGTGATGCGCGATCCGCAGGCCGAGGCGCCCGGCACCAGCGTCAGCGCAGCCAGGAGGCTGTTTTGGGCACACATCAGGGCGGTGAAGCCCAACAGGGCGAAGTAGAAGGCGCAGGTCTCACGGGGGCTATTCTCGGTAAGGGAGACTTTCTGCACCAAGTCTGTCGCATCTGCCAGGGCGGCCTGGACGCTGGTGTGAGCCAGCAGGGCAGGGTCTTGGGCAGCCAGGGTGACGGCGGCATCCATGCGGGCCTGCCAGCTATCGCAGACAGACGTGATGACGGACTGCTCCATCTGGGTCACCGAGTCGTTGGTGGGGGCCGCTTCGAAGGTGAGCTGGGAGTCGGGGCCCAAGCGCACCAAGCCTGGGAGGGGCTTCTCGGCGCCTTGGGACCCTTGGACTGCCTGGCGGGCCTCCTCGGCACTGTCCTGCCAGTCCACGGTGATGGTAGGCGATCCGGAGGCGCCGTCCGCGGCGCCTCCTAAGGCTTCCAGGAACTGGGTGTAGGCGTGGCCTTGGGGAGTGGCGGCCTGGGTGGCGTCCAAGCGCACAGCGGCGATGGGCAGCTGGTCGAGGCCGGCGAGCTTGTCGATGGGCTGGAACATGAAGATGAAGATGGTGGCGAGGCCCAACGGCAGGCCGAGACACCAGATGAGAAAGTTTTTGTCTCGCACCAGGGCCAGTAGCGCGAGGCGCCAGTTTTTGCACATGGGAGCCTCCTTAATCGCGCAGCTCGCGGCCGGTGAGCTCTAGGAAGACGTCGTTCAAGGTGGGCGGTTGGCTCCACACGCGGCCGGGCACTCCGTGGCAGTCGCGCACCACGCCCAGCACGTCCAAGAGGTTGTGGGGGCCGTTGGCACAGCGCACCGTCAGCGTATGGTCCTTATAGGCCACCTGCAGGCAACGGGGCATGGCCTTGAGCTTTTGGGCAAGGCCATCGGGAAGCTCCGGCAGCTCCACCGAGATGGTCTCGCCTGCCTTTACCTGGGCCTTAAGCTCGTCTACCGTGCCGGCGGCGATGATGTGGCCGTGGTCCAAGATGGCCACGCGATCGCAGAGCTCCTCTACCTCCTCCATGTAGTGGGAGGTGTAGACCACCGTGGCGCCCGCCTGGTTCATGGCGCGGATGCCCTCCAGGATCTGGGCTCGGCTCTGAGCGTCTACCGCCACGGTGGGCTCGTCGAAAAAGGCCAGGTCAGGCTTGTGGGCGATGCCGCAGGCGATATTTAAGCGCCGCAACAGGCCGCCGGAGAGCCTCTTGGGGCGCCAGGCTGTAAAATCTTCCAGGCCGCAAAACTCGATGGCGGCTTCGACGCACTGGGCGCGACGAGCCTTGTCGGTCACATAGAGGCCGCAAAAGTAGTCGATATTCTCGCGCACAGTGAGCTCGTCGAAGACGGCGATGTTTTGAGGCACCACGCCCAGACGCCGCTTGAGGTCGTAGCGGGTGGGGGCCATGGGTTGGCCAAAGAGAGAAATCTCGCCTTTGTCGTAGCTCAGCAGTTGCAGGATGCAATCGATAGTGGTGGTCTTGCCGGAGCCGTTGGGGCCAAGGAGGCCAAAGACTTCCCCAGGCTCGATCTCAAAGGAGATGTGGTCCACTGCCACAAAGGCGCCGTAGCGCTTCACCAGATTGTCCACCCTCACTGCGGCGGAAGGCGAGGTGCTTTCGTTCATGATGTGTCCTTTTGGTTGGCGAGGCTAAAAACCAGTGCCCACAGCCTGCCTCATCGTGGCCCTGAGGAGGAAGTGACTTCTGTCATCAGTTGCAACGCCGCAGATAAATGGCTATGAACTCCCAACGCTTCCATTGGGGCCTCTAAAGTAGAGCGCCACCAGTTGAGTGCGGTTGTGAAGCTGCTTTTTGCGCAAAATGGCGCTCACGTGGTTTCTCACAGTGCCCTCGGACAGATAGAGGCGTCCGGCCACCTCTTTGTTGTCGAGCCCCTCTGCCACCAGGCTCAAGATGGACTGCTCTCGCTCTGTGAGCCCCTCCATCGCCTCCTGAGCCGCCGAAGCCGCCTGCCCCGTATGAGCCTCCCGAACGCTCTTCTCCTCGTCCAGCACCATGACGCGCTCTTGCAGCCTGTCTCTCGCGGCCTCCAAGGTGCGTTTCTCGGCCAGAGCGCGCTCGCTTCTGCGAGCCAAGACAAACAGGGCTGCCGAGAAGATCTCCAACCCGGAGGCACAGGCCAACTCAAAGAAGCGAGCGTTGAGCAGTGCAGGGGCTATCCAAAGCCAGCGCAAGGGCTGCTTTTGGCTGGCGCAGGCCAAACAGGCCACCAAAGGCCCAAAGGCCGAGAAGGGCTTCCACAACGCCAGAAGCCCAAAGGATGCCAGCACCAAGGCGGTGCGCGCACGGTGGCCGGTAAGGTCGAAAAGACAGCAGAGCAAAAGAGCCACGAGCAGGGCCGGGGCGTCGAGGGCGAGCGCCGGGGCCAGCAGGGAGGCTCCGATGCCCACAAGGACGGCGACCGCCTGTATCACGACTCTCTCTAGAGGCACTTGGGCCACAGGATTGCTCCTCTCGGCAGAATACAGCGGCGCCCCGACCCCTCTCGAGGAGGGCTGGGGCGCAGATGAGCCTAGCATGCTTGGGGTGCAGGCACAAAGGCAAAGGAGGGCCTGGGAGTTCGCGGCTCTGTAAAAACGCGCCGCTCTAGGCGAAGGTCACCTGCTCTTTGAGGGATTCCACCAGTTCCAGAGGCGCGGGCTGGGTGCCCGACTGCATCGCGTTGGCGGAGCCGGTGGCCATGGCCAGCACCAGCAGGTCGTCAAGCTCCATGGAAGTGTCGGCGCCCAAAGCCAGCGCAGCCACCACCGAGTCGCCGCAGCCCACCGTGGATGCCACCTTGACCTTGGGCGAGCGGGCTACCACCACGTGGTCCTTGTCCACATAGACCGCGCCGTCGCCGCCTCGGGAGACCACTACGCAAGAGATGCCGTCCTCCACCAGCGCGCGGGCCGCCTCCACCACCTTGTCGTCGGTATCGAGGGCGCGGCCCAGCATGGCGCCTAACTCCACCTCGTTGGGCTTGATGAGGTGGGGCTTGGCCTCAAGGCCCTTCTCGAAGGCCTCGCCGGAGGCATCCAAAAAGACGCGGGCGCCGGCGGCAGAGCAGGCCTCGATCCAGGTGCGATAGGTGTCGGCAGGGGCGCCGGCAGGCAGGCTGCCGCTCAAGACCACGATGTCTTGGGGGCAGATGAGGTCCAAGAGCACCTGGAGCATGGAGTCCAAGTCTGCTTCAGAGACGGTGGGGCCTGGCTCGTTGATGTCGGTGTTGGTGTGGCGCACCTCGTCCACCACCTTGGTGTTGGTGCGGGTCTCGCCAGCCACCTGGAAGGCATGGAGCTTGATGTGGGCCGCATCAAGCATCTGCTGGATACGGGCGCCTACCGAGCCGCCCAAGAGGGCCAAAGCCTCGGAGGAGCCGCCCAGAGCTTCCACCACCTTAGTGACGTTGATGCCCTTGCCGCCGGGATCTTCGCGCAGGGCGAGCACGCGATTGACCTCGTCTAAGGAGAAGTTGTCCACATAAATTGTCTTGTCGAGAGCTGGGTTGAGCGTGACGGTGTAGATCATGGTCAATCCTTCCTTGAGGGAGTGCTAAGAAGAAGATATCAAAGTTCAGGTTGCTTTCATTACATGCTGGATTCGCCTTAATACTTCCAATTTTTTTAGGTTGGGCGTTTCTCGGCAGAAAGGGAAGGGGGCATCTGCGCAAGCTGGTATCCTGTGACGGTTACCCATCCACAACAAGCGGGGACTCAAGATCATACTTCCCGCCCCGAAGGGATAGGAATGGAGCCATTGTCAAAGCAAAAGGTAGCGCTGGTCCTTGAGGGCGGCGGCCTTCGCGGCATGTTCACCGCCGGCGTCTTGGACGTGTTTTTGGAACAAGGCCTTGTAGGCTTTAGTCACATCTACGGCGTCTCAGCCGGAGCCATCAACGGCGCCAATTTCAAAGCGGGCCAGATCGGCAGGTTTTGCCGCGACACCTTGGCCTTCAGAGACAACCCCGAGTTCATGAGCTTGGCTAGCCTGGCGCTCACCGGCAACATCACCGGCCGGGAATTTCTCTTCACCAAGGTCAATGCTTCCCTGGATCCTTTTGACTACGCTCATTTCAACGCCAGTCCGGTGCCCTTTACCGCCGTGGCCTCGGATCTCACCTTTGGCACGGCGGCCTATCTAGAGGTGAGCCGGCTTCCTGAGCAGATGGACATCATCGTGGCCTCCTCCTCGCTGCCCTGTCTCTCAGAGATCGTCACCTGGGAAGGCCGTCGCCTGCTGGACGGCGGCACCTGCGACTCTGTTCCGGTGGAGCGCGCTTTGGCGGAGGGTGCGCAGCAGCTTATCGTGGTGCTCACCCAACACCGGGGCTATCGCAAGTCCCCCACCTACTCGCTCATGCAGGTAGCGCGACGGCTCTATGGTGACTATCCCTACTACCTTGAGGCGTTGGCGAGCCGAGGAGAACGCTACAACCAGCAGCTGGACCACGTCTTCGAGCTGGAGGCTGCCGGAGTTGCCCACGTGGTGGCGCCTTCGGCGCCGGTGGAGCTGGACCTCCTGGAAGAGGACGGCTCAAAGCTGCTGGAGCTCTATGTGGACGGGCGTCGCATGGCCATGGGACTCCTTCAGGAGCTGGTGGGCGGGGTAGCGTCGGAAGGCCGTCCTGTGGTGGTATCTGCGTGTGAAGAAGGCGCGAACTAGAGATCTACCGGTGCTTTTGGGCTCAGTTCGTGTACAATCAGTGAGCTTCTTTTGCAGAGCCCCGTAACCTCGTAAAAGAATCCGCACTACTCAAGTAAGAGGAGTTCTATCCATGAAGTCGACCAAGTACGCCAAGCCCGGCGAGGTCGCCCGCAATTGGGTCCTCATCGACGCTGACGGCGCCATCCTGGGCCGTCTGGCTACGCAGATTGCCACTATCCTGCGTGGCAAGAACAAGCCGCAGTACACCCCCCACACTGACACCGGCGATTACGTCATCGTCATCAATGCCGATAAGGTCCAGCTTACCGGCAACAAGGCTGCTAAGAAGAGCTATTGGCGCTATTCCGGCTGGTTGGGCGGTCTCAAGACTGAGTCCTTCGAGGAGGCCATGGCCAAGCACCCTGAGCGCGTCATCGAGCACGCTGTCAAGGGCATGCTTCCCAAGACCACTCTCGGTCGTCAGCAGTTTGGCAAGCTCAAGGTCTACGCTGGCCCCGAGCATCCCCATGCTGCCCAGAACCCCGTCAAGATCGAGCTGGAGGGCTAATCCATGGCAGAGAAGACTGTTGTCTATTACGGCACCGGCCGCCGCAAGGAGGCCGTGGCTCGTGTTCGCATCGTTCCCGGTACCGGCAAGTTCACCGTCAACGGCAAAGACGCCCTCACCTACTTTGGTCGTCAGCACCTGGTAGACGTGGCTCTGGCTCCCTTCCGTGTCACTGACACCCAGGGCTCCTTCGACGTCATCGCCAACTGCAACGGCGGCGGCATCTCCGGCCAGTCCGGCGCTGTGCGTCTGGGCGTAGCCCGTGCCCTGCTCGAGGCTGGCGACTATCGCCCCGAGCTCAAGAAGGCCGGCTACCTCACCCGTGATGCCCGCGCCGTCGAGCGCAAGAAGTACGGCCTCAAGAAGGCCCGCAAGCGTCCGCAGTTCTCCAAGCGTTAATCCGCAGGTTTTCTGCGAACCCAGCGAAGATTCGCATTTCAAAGGCCCGTCCTGGCGACGGGCCTTTTTATGTTCGCTAGGATAAGACATGTTTAATAGGATCGGGCATTGTATCTATAGGCATCAATAGAAGTGCCCGCCGAGGCGTCCCCGCACGCTCCACATTCGTTCCTAAGGGAGAGCCCATGAAGTACTTTGGCACCGATGGTTTTCGTGGCCGTGCAAACGAAGGCTTAAATGTCGAGCAGGCCTTCAAGATCGGCCGCTACATTGGCCATCACTATGGCCTTGAGCAGGGCCGCAAGGCCCGCATCGTCATTGGCAAAGACACCCGTCGCTCCAGCTATATGTTCGAGGCAGCCTTGATCTCGGGTCTTGTGGCCTCCGGCGCCGATGTCTACATGCTCCACGTCATCCCCACCCCCGGTGTGTGCTACGAGGTCTGCGACGGCAACTTTGACTGTGGCATTATGATCACCGCTAGCCACAATCCCTTCTATGACAACGGCATCAAGCTGGTGAACCGCGAGGGCTTCAAGATGGACGAGTCTGTCTTGGAGCGTGTGGAGGCCTACATCGACGGCGAGTTCGAGGTGCCTTTGGCCACCGGCAATGAGATCGGCTGCACCGTCGACTACATGCAGGGCCGCAACCGCTACATCGCCCACCTCATCGCCAGCGCCAACTTCTCCCTCCAGGGTGTCAAGGTGGGCTTGGACTGCGCCAACGGCGCCGCCTCTTCGGTGGCCAAGCCTGTGTTCGACGCTCTGGGTGCAGACGTCCGCGTCATCAACAACGCCCCCGACGGCTTCAACATCAACGTGGACTGCGGCTCCACCCATATCGAGCGCCTCCAGCGCCTGGTGGTGGAGCAGGGCCTGGACGTGGGCTTTGCCTACGACGGCGACGCCGACCGCTGCTTGGCAGTGGATGAGCGCGGCCACGTGGTGGACGGCGACCTCATCCTCTATGTGTGCGGCAAGTACCTCAACAAGCACGGCCGTCTGGCGGGCGGCACGGTGGTGCCCACCGTCATGAGCAACTTCGGCTTCCTCAAGGCGCTCGACATCGCCCAGCTCAACTACGAGACCACCGCGGTGGGCGACAAGAACGTCTTTGCCTGCATGCGCGAGAACGGCTATTCGCTGGGCGGCGAGCAGTCTGGCCACATCATCTTTGGCGACATCGAGAAGACCGGCGACGGCATCATGACCTCTCTGCGCATCATGGAAGTCATCCGCGCCGAGCGCGAGACCCTCTCGGAGTTGGTCCGCCCCGTCAAGCTCTTCCCCCAGCGCCTCATCAATGTCACCGTGGCCGATAAGGACGCGGCCCTGGAGGCTGCCAGCGTCGCTGAGGCCATCGCCGCAGCAGAGGCTGAGCTTCAAGGCAACGGCCGCATTCTGGTACGTCCTTCTGGCACCGAGCCGCTCATCCGCGTCATGGTGGAGGCAGAGACCGAGCCGGTGGCCGATCGTTTGGCCTCTGAGGTGGCAGAGGCCGTGAGCGCCGCCACTGCCTAGCATCCCTTCGAGAAACTCGTCTATACGTTCGCTTCTTAGAGCAGAGGAGACCTGCCCATGTGCGGCATTGTTGGCTATACCGGTACCAAGCAAGTGTTGCCCTTCCTACTCCAAGGCCTCGAGACCCTCGAGTATCGCGGCTACGACTCTGCAGGCGTTGCCCTCGAGCAGGCAGACGGCCGCCTCCTGCAAATCAAGTGCAAGGGCCGCGTGGCTGCCCTGCGCGAGCTTTGTGGCAGCTATGACACCACCTCCACCTGCGGTATCGCCCATACTCGCTGGGCCACCCACGGTGAGCCCTCAGACGTCAACGCCCATCCCCACCAGGACTGCTCTCACAAGATCTCGGTGGTGCACAACGGCATCATCGAGAATTACCAGGCGCTCACCGCAGAGCTTCAAGAGACCGGGCACAGCTTTGTGTCTCAAACCGACACCGAGGTCATCGCGCACCTCATCGAAGAGGCCATGGAAGGCCCGGCGAAGGGCGACCTTTTGGTGGCCCTGTCTTTGGCGTGCGGCCGCCTCGAGGGTTCCTGGGCCATCGCATGCCTCAGTGCAGATGACCCTGGCCGCATCGTGTGCGCGCGAAAGGGCTCGCCCCTGGTTATCGCTACCACAGCCGATGGCGCCTATGCCGCCTCGGACGTCACCGCCCTGGCAGGCATCGCACAGGAGGTCATCTACCTGGACGACGGCCAGCTGGCGCGGCTGGAGCCCACGGGCCAGTGCCAGGTCTTTACTTCAGACCTGGAGCCTGTGGACACTCCTGAGACCTACTCGGTGGACTGGGACGCCTCTGCCGCTTCCATGGGCGACTATCCCGACTTCATGGCCAAAGAGATCGCCGAGCAGCCAGAGGCCATCGAGCGCCTGCTCAAGGACCGCCTGGGACGTCAGGGCATCCGTCTAGACGAGCTGGATCTCACCAACGAGGAGATCGCCGCCATCGACCGTATCTACATCGTGGCCTGCGGCACCTCCTTCCACGTAGGCCTCATCGCCCGCACTCTCATCGAGTCCTGGGCCAAAGTGCCCGTGACTGTGGAGCCCGCCAGCGAGTTCAACTACCAAGACGTCCTGGTCACCGACCATACCCTCTGCATCATCATCACCCAGTCCGGCGAGACGGCAGACACGCTGGCCTCGGCTCGCAAGATGCATGCCGCCGGCGCCAAGGTCATCGCCATCACCAACGTCATTGGCTCTTCGGCCGCCCGCGAGGCAGACGGCGTGGTCTACATCCAGGCCGGCCCCGAGGTGGCAGTGGCGTCCACCAAGGCCTATACCGCTCAGATGGTGGCCTCCATGCTGGTGGCGCTCTTCTTGGCCCAACACAATGGCTCTCTGGGCATTCGCGAGGTCCAGCGTCGCTTCCATGACCTGGAGCGAGTGCCCGACCTTATCCGCACGGTGCTTTCCCGTGCTTGGCAAGACGAGGCTGCATCCCGCGCCTTTGTGAACGCCCACTCGTCGCTCTTCTTAGGCCGCGGCATTGCTTCCACCACAGCGGCCGAGGGTGCGTTGAAGCTCAAGGAGATCAGCTATCTGCACGCCGAGGCCTATCCTGCCGGCGAGATGAAGCACGGCCCCATCGCCCTGATCGATCCGGGCTATCCGGTGGTCGTGGTGTGTCCCGACGATCGCGTGCGCTACAAGACCATCTCCAACATCCAGGAGGTCAAAGCCCGTGGGGCCACTGTGGTCTCAGTGGCTACCGACGGCGATCAAAAAGTAGCCCAGCTCTCCGACTACCTGCTGTTGATCCCCCCTGCACCGGACTTCTGCGTGCCGGTGATCGCGGTGGTGCATCTGCAAATGCTGGCCCGCTACGTGGCCCTGGCCCGCGGCTGCGACGTGGACAAGCCCCGCAACCTGGCCAAGTCGGTCACGGTGGAGTAGCGCCCATGGCATTTGCTGGCGTAGGCGTAGACCTGGTAGAGATCGCGCGCATGGAGGAGGCCATCTGCCGCCGCCCCCGTCTCAAGCGCCGCCTGTTCACCGACGCCGAGCGCGCCTACTGCGAGCGTCGCGCCCGTCCCGCCGAGCACTATGCGGCTCGCTTCGCCGCCCGCGAGGCGGTGCTCAAGGCCTTGGGCACAGGTTTTGTCGGCATGGGTTTCAAGGACGTGGAGGTGGTGGTGGACGAGCGCACCGGCGCCCCCTCCGCCCGCCTTTCCGGAGCCGCCGCGGCACGAGCCCAAGAGCTCGGGGTACAAGAGGTAGCGCTGTCGCTTTCCCACACCCGGGAGGTGGCGGTGGCCAACGCCGTGCTGGTGACGGAGTCTGCGCGCCCTAAAGCTGCCGAGAAACCCGACCCCAAGCGAGAGATGGCCGCCTCGTTCCGCGAGGCCCGCTCCATCCTGGACGAGCTGGAACGCGTCTCAGAAGACGGGCTCCACTCCCTCGAGACCTCCTCTGAGGCCTCCCCATCGCACCCTGCCTCCCCTCCAAAGGAGTGATCCCATGCAACCTGTGCTCAATATCGAGGACGTACGTCAGGTGGAGCAGTCGCTCACCTTGGAAGGCGTGAGCTTGGCCGAGCTTATGCGCCGCGCCGGTCATGCCGTGGCCCAGGAGGTGCTGGCGTCCCGTCCCCAAAGGGTCGCCATCCTCTGCGGCACGGGCAACAACGGCGGCGACGGCTGGGTGGCCGCCGAACGCCTCCATGAGGCCGGGGTGGCCGTGCAGGTGGTGGCGCCCCAAGACCCCCAGGATCTCAAGAGCTCGCTGGCCCTTATGGTGGCCAAGAGCGCGGTGGCTGCCGGCGTGAGCTATACGGTGGCTCCTAGCACCGACGAGCTGGCGGCGCTGCTCTCCTCCTCAGACGTCGTGGTGGATGCGCTTTTGGGCACCGGTTTCCACGGCGCCCCCGCGGCCCCCTTCGACCTTTGGATCCAAGAGGTCAACCGCACTTCTGCCACGGTGGTGGCAGTGGATGTGCCCAGCGGCCTTTCGGCCCAAACCGGCCATGCTCCCGGCCAAGCGGTCTACGCGGACACCACGGTGACCATGATCTCCCTCAAGCCCGGCCTCATCTCCGGTCGCGGCCGCGACCTTTGCGGCTCCATCGTGCTGGCCCCTCTGGCCTCGCAAACCGATCGCCTGGTGGTCGAGGCAGACCCCGTGGCGTGGCGCTGCGACGCCCAGGACTATCTGGAGGTGCTGCCCTGCGACACCCAGGATATCGACAAGTACTCCCGCGGCTCGGTGCTGGTGGTGGCAGGCTCTTTGCGCTTCCCCGGCGCGGCCATCATGGCAGCCCAGGCGGCAGCTCGTGCGGGCGCCGGCTACGTGACGCTGGTGGTGCCCGACCGCGTCGCTACCGTCTGCCGCACCCACCTCTTGGAGATCCCCGTGGTAGGCATGCCCTCTACGCCCGAGGGGCAATTCTCGGTAGAGGGAAAGGCCCAGATCGTGTCCATGGCAGAGAAGGCCTCGGCCGTGCTTTGCGGCCCCGGTATGGGGGTGAGCGCAGACACGGTGGCGGTGACCTCAGCGCTTTTGGAGTGCTCGCGCCCCCTGGTGCTCGATGCCGACGCCCTGAACGCCCTGGGTCGCATGACCACCAACCGCCTGGACAACTTCCCCGAGCTCATCCGCCGAGAAGCCCCCCTGGTGCTCACGCCCCATCGTCGGGAGCTGGGACGCATTGCCGGCACCCCCAACGATCCCCCCGATTCATTGACGGCGGCCCTGGAAGCGGCGCGCCGGGTGGTCTGGGCCGACGGCGGCACCGACATCTGCGTGGTGGCCAAAGGCGAGGCTACCGGCTGCGTGGGCGTGGAGATCGCCCTTCTGCCCAAGCCGGGCCCTGCTGCGCTGGCAACTGCCGGCTCGGGCGACGTGCTGGCGGGCACCATGGCGGCCACGCTGGCCCGCGGCTTGGAGTCCAACGAGCTTCTGCCCCTTCTGTGCGCCTATGCCTGCGAAGTCCATGGGTTGGCGGGCACGCTGGCCGCCGAGAACTGCGGCAGCCGCGGAGTGATGGCCTCTGACGTCATCGCCTGTCTGGGGCTGGCCTCAGATGCAATGGAGGAATCGGTGTCCATGGCGGTGTCGGGCGCAGCCCAAGAGGGCGATGCGGCTCACCCGCAGGTCTCAGGGAGGTAAGCCTCATGGCGGCTGGTTATGGCTCTTCTCGGTATGGGGAGGCAGAGGGCGCGCGCCCCTCGGTCGCCCGGTGCCCTGAGACGCGCTGGAGCTGGGTGGAGATCGACAGAGGCGCGCTTCGCTCCAACGTGCGGGCCTACAAGAAGCTCTTGGGCCGCAACACCAAGATGATGTGCGTGGTCAAAGCCGACGCCTATGGCCACGGCGCGGCGGTGTGCGCCCCCATCATGGCCTCTGCCGGGGCCGACGCTTTCGCGGTGGCCACGGTGCAAGAGGGCATCGAGCTGCGTGAGTATGTGGACAAGCCCATCTTGCTGCTCTCTCAGCCGCCCCAGGAGTCCATCCCAGACCTTTTGGCCTATGGCATCATGCCTTCGGTCTACACCATCGAGTTTGCGCTGGCCTTTGGAGAGTACGCCGCCAATGCGGGAGCTCAGGGCCGCTATCATCTGGCACTGGACACTGGCATGACGCGCATTGGCGTGCGCTACCAAGATGCCGTGGACTTCAGGCGCGCCGTGGACTTCCACAGCGGCCTGGTGTGTGAGGGCACCTTCACTCACTTCGCCACCGCAGACGTGGTGGGCGACTGGGACTGGGAGCTTCAGCGCGCGCACTTTGACGAGGCAGTCGCCAATCTGCGAGAGGCGGGTTTTGATCCGGGGCTGGTGCACTGCGACAACACCCCCTCGGTGGTGCTGCACTCAGACACCCACTACGATATGGTGCGCGTGGGAGTGGGGCTCTATGGGCTTCACCCTTGCGACGCCTCTGAGCCCCTCGTCGATCTGAAGCCGGTGATGAGCGTGCGGGCGCGGGTGACGCGGGCTCAGTATCCGCCGGTAGGGGCCGGGGTGTCCTACGGCATGACCTATCGGGTGCCCAAGTCTTCCATCCAAATCGCCACGGTGCCCCTGGGCTACGCCGACGGCTATTCGCGCACCCTCTCCAACAAGGCCGACGTCATCGTGGCCGGCCAGCGCCACCATCAAGTGGGAAACGTGTGCATGGACCAGTTCATGTTTGCCGTGGATGTGAACGAGAACCGCTCCTATGCCCCCTCTGCCCCGGTGGAGGAGGGCGACCTGGTGACCATAATGGGCGCCGACGGTCGCGAGCGCATCTCGGCAGAGGAGCTGGCAGAGCTTCGCGGCACCATCAACTACGAGGTGGTCTGCGACTTTGGCCTGCGCCTGGAGAAGGTCTACGTCTAGGAAGGAGCATCCATGCTGGAGATTCCCGGATACCCCTCGCCGGCTCCGGGGCAGGTGCCCTTGGAGGCTATCCGCGCCGAGCTGGGGGATTGCCATAGGTGCCCTCTGTGGGAGACCCGCACGCATATCGTCTTTGGCGACGGCAACCCCCATGCCCGGGTCATGATCATTGGGGAAGCTCCGGGCAAAAACGAGGATCTCCAAGGCGTCCCCTTTGTGGGCGCCGCAGGCAAGAAGCTGGACGCGCTGCTAGAGATCGCGAACCTGCGTCGCGACGAGGTCTATATCGCCAACGTGCTCAAATGCCGGCCGCCTTCAAATCGCGACCCGCGCCCCGAGGAGATCGCCGAGTGCAGCCCCTTCCTGCGTGAGCAGATACGCTCCATCTGGCCCGAGGTGCTGGTGTGCCTAGGCAACTTCGCCACTCGCTTCGTCCTTCATACCGAGAAGGGCATCACCGCGCTGCGCGGGCGTTTCTATGAGACGGGGCACTTCCGGGTGCTTCCGGTGTTTCACCCGGCTGCCGCCATCTACGACCGCACCAAGCAGGCCTTTTTAGAAGAGGACTTCGCCCTGTTGGGCCAGTGGCTGGCCACCCACGAGCCGCCCCAAGGAGCTTAAATGAGCGATCTTACCCGTCCTAGCGACAGCTGCTACCTGAGCACTTCTCCTTTCGCCACCCAAGAGTTAGGGGTCCTCCTGGGCCGGTGTGTGCGCGAGGGCGACCTGGTGATTCTCACGGGGGATCTGGGTGCCGGCAAAACCAACCTCACTCAGGGAGTGGCTCGGGCGTTGGGAGTCTCTGAGCCTGTGACCAGCCCCACCTTCAACATCTTGGCCATCCATGAGGGGGACGACCTCACCCTCTACCACTTTGACCTCTATCGCTTGGAGGATGTAGACCAGCTGGGCGATGCCGGCGTTCTCGATATTGCCGGCGTCGAGGGCGTGAGCCTGGTGGAATGGGGCGAGCCCTTCGCACCCCTGTTGGGCGATGACCGTCTGGAGGTCGCCATCTCCCGCGTGGGTCAGGGGGCAGGGGAGCCTGCCCGTCAAATTCAGGTGACCGGCTGCGGTGAGCGTGGCCGCGCGCTGGCTCAGGCCTGGGACAAGGCCGTGGCAGATGCCCCGTCCTCCTAGAGGTCAAGCCGGGTAAAATGTGTGACGGCTCTGGTGCAGGCATTGCCGCCAGAGCCTGCTAGTCTCAGGCGGGCTGCCTTGTGCGCCTGTCTGGCGTCGTTCTGTCTCTTTGAGCATCCAGGAGCCCCCATGGATTTCCCCCTTTCTTCCTATGTGCTGGCTTTCGACACCTCCACCGACGAGCTGGCCTGCGCCCTGGGCCGCTTCGACGGCCTCGATCCTCACCCAGGAGCTGCAGCTCAGGCGGGGTGTTTCTCGGTAGCGGCGGAGTCTGACTTTGCCTGCCGCCGCCAGGCCAATGTAGAGCTGGTCCCCACATGCCAAAAGCTGTTGGACGAGGCCGGCTGTGTCATGGACCAGGTGGCGGGCATCGTGGTGGGCCGAGGCCCCGGCTCCTTTACCGGTGTGCGCATTGGCATTGCCACCGCCAAAGGCCTGGGTTGCGGGCGCGATTGTCCCGTGATGGGCGTTTCAACCCTTGATGCAGTGGCATGGCGCGCCTGGGAAGCCGGCGTGCGCGGTTTGGTGGGCGTGGTGGGAGACGCCATGCGCCATGAGGTTTACCCTGGTCTCTATGGCATCGATGATGCCGGCGTGACCAGGTTGTTCTCGGTGGAGACGGTGCTCAAGGCCCCCGAGGCCCAAAAGCTCTGGGCTCTCCGTGCCGACGCCCAAGATATCCAGCTCACCGGCGACGGCCTCAAAAAGTACGCCGACCTCTATCGCGAGGCTGGCCTCACCCGCTTGCTGCCCCAAGAGCTCTGGGCGCCTTCGGGCGCCTCGCTTCTGCTGGCGGCTTCGGCGGCGCTTGAGGCCGCGGCTGCCGAGAAGCACGCGCCCTCAGAGCTTACAGCTCCCGGTGAGCTCCCGGGCCATCCGGCGCTGGTGCTGCCGGTCTATACCAGGCTCTCAGATGCCGAGGAAAACGAGCTCAAGCGCCTGGGGCTTTCTGAGCCTGCCACCGCTGCCACCACCGGCTGCGACGATGCGCTGGCCGATCGTCATCTGCAGCTGCGTCCCATGTCGGTAAACGACCTGGAGGCGGTCTCGCTTTTGGAGGATGCGGTCTTTGCGGGCAGCGAGCATACCCCCTGGAACCAATCGATGTTTGCAGAAGAGTTGGGTCAGCCGGGGCGATCCTGGTGGGTGGCTCATGATGAGGGCCAGGTAGTGGGCTTTGCGGGCGGAAGACTGGCCGGCGACGACCTGGAGATCCTGGACGTGGCGGTGTCTGCCGCGCGCCGCCGCGAGGGTATCGGCGCGCGCCTTTTGGCCCGAGTGGCCTATGACGGCCAGGTGCTGGGGGCGCGCAGCTCCTCGTTGGAGGTCTTCTCGGCCAATGGCGGGGCCCGGGCGCTCTACGAGTCGCTGGGCTATAGCGAGGCCGGCGTGCGTGCCGACTATTACGGTACCGGTCAAGATGCGGTTATCATGACGGCGGCGCTCCCGCTTTCGGTAAAGCCTGCCGACGATAGGCCGGATCCCACCTCTCAGGTGGCTCCCTGGCCGATGGAAGATCTGGGCCGCAGCAGCGAGGCCGCCAAAGCCGTCCTGGCAGCTCAGCCTCTTATTTTGGCTATCGAGAGCTCCTGCGATGAGACCGCCATGGCCGTCATCGACGGCAGCGGCACGATCTTGGCCAACGTGGTGTCCACGCAGATCGACTTCCACGCGCGCTTTGGCGGCGTGGTGCCAGAGATCGCCAGCCGCAAACATACCGAGGCTATCGTGGGCGTCTACCAGGAGGCGCTGGAACAGGCGGGCACGGCGTTGGGCTGCGGCAGCCTTCTGGCTTCAGATCTGGCGGCGGTAGGCGTCACGCAAGGCCCCGGGCTGGTAGGCGCCTTGGTGGTGGGCGTGGCCTTTGCTAAGGGGCTCTGTGCAGGAGCCGGCCTGCCTCTCATTGGGGTGAATCATCTGGAAGGCCATCTTTACGCCAACCTCTTTGAGACGCCGGATCTTAAGCCGCCCTTTGTGGCCAGTCTGGTCTCTGGCGGCCATACCATGTTGGTGCATGTGCGTGATTGGGGCGACTACCAGGTGTTGGGCGAGACCATCGATGACGCGGTGGGCGAGGCCTTTGACAAGGTGGCCAAGGCGCTAGGCCTGGGCTATCCCGGCGGCCCGGTCATCAGTCGCTTGGCTGCGCAGGGAAACCCCAAGGCCATCGCCTTTCCCCGGGCCATGCTCCACAGCCACGACTATCGCTTCTCGCTTTCGGGATTGAAGACGGCGGTGATCACCTACATCGAGGGCGAAAACGCCGCTGGCAGACCCATCAACCTGCCCGATCTGGCGGCCAGCTTCCAGGCGGCGGTCATCGACGTGCAGGTGGCCAAGGCGCTCGCCGCCGCAGAAGAGTGCGATGTGGACGACTTTTGCGTGGGTGGCGGAGTGGCTGCCAATCCGGCATTGCGCGAAGCCTATACTCGGGCGCTGGGCCAGCGAGGGGTGCGTGTCACGCTGCCGCCGCTTTCTGCCTGCACCGACAACGCGGCCATGATCGCCCTGGTGGCCCTGCGGGAATACCGAGCGAAGAAGTTCGCCCCGCTCACCATGGACGCCGACCCCAACTGGAGTCTCTAGCCTTAAAAAGCGTGGGGTAAGAGGTGTGCCGGGACTGCCAAGGGTGCAATTATCGGCAACGGTAGATGCGATGAGCTGGCGCCCCTTAGGCACACCTATGGTTCACAATGTTGTAAACATTTCTCATTTGAAGCTATGTGAAGGGGTTTACCCGCATCTTTCGGTTTCGTAAGACGCGCGTAATGAGGGGCCTTTGGCTGTTGCGTGCTTCTACACTTACATTGCTATGTAAAGCTGAAGCACGACAGAAAGGGGAAGCCAATGTCTCTGGAGCGTCCTCTGGTGTTAGTAGCCGACGATGATGCGGCCATCGTCGAGCTTGTGTGCACCCTCGTGCGCGCTGACGGCATGGATGCCATTGGTGCCCGCGATGGGCAAGAGGCCCTGCGTCTTTTTGCAGACTGTGGTCCTGACCTGGTGATCCTTGATCTTATGATGCCCGTCATGGACGGATTTGAGGCCTGCGAGCAAATCAGGCACCTTTCGCCCGGCGTGCCCATTGTGTTCTTGTCGGCCAAAGACGGCGAGTCCGACAAGGTCGTAGGCCTCACCCTTGGGGCCGACGACTATGTGACCAAGCCCTTCCGTCCTCGAGAGCTTATGGCCAGGATCCATGCCCGCTTGCGCGCGGCTCGCATCCAAGACCCCGACCGCCCCGAGCTCTCTGTGGGAGCCTTGGAGCTTGACCCGGTGAGCCACAAGGCGCGTCTGCTGGGCAAGGAGCTGCAGCTCACACCCACCGAGTTCAGGCTGCTGCAAGAGCTTCTGCGTGCTGGCGGCGAGCCGGTCTCGGTGGGGGAGCTCTTTGAGCGCGTGTGGGATGCGCCCGCAGACCAGTCGGCTAAAAACACCGTTATGGTGCATATCCGCCGCCTGCGCGGCAAGCTGGAGCGGGTGGATGCTTCTGAGGAATACATCCAAACGGTCTGGGGCGTAGGGTATCGTGTGTTGGGGGATGTCCAATAGGCATAGCGATAGGCTCCTGTGGTTGAGGGCGCGCACTATGTCTTGAGGGCTTTTGCCTGTCATCGACCGCGTAACCAAGGGAGCCCCTGTGAACATCCACAACAATCCGCAAACGCGCCAGCTATCTCGCTCGCTTTGGCTCAGGCTGGCCCTGATGGTGGTCGTCTGGTCGCTCTTCTGTGCGCTCTTTGCCCTCACCACCCAGGACTTTTGGCATACGGTGGGCGAGGCGGTGGCCCGCACTCAGTCCCCTTGGCAGCAGTACTCCACTGCAGACTATAACGCGCTGGTGGAGCACGGCCTCTTTAACGGCGAGCGCGAGTATCAGGTCCAAATGATCTACGACGCGGCGGGCGAGCCTACCTACTATGTGCGTGACATTACCATCTACGAGCAGTTGCGCGCCCTCAAAGGGCCGCTGGCGCTGGGTGCCTATCTGCTGGGCCTCTTGGTGATAGCGGGGTTGGTGCTTCGCCGATCCATTGGGTATTATGCTCAGCTTACGGGCGCAGTGGCGCAGCTGGTGGCAAACCCCGAAGATCCCGTGCGTCTCTCAGACGAGCTCTCCGTCACCGAGCAAGAGCTCAACCAAGTGCGCTGCCAGCGTATTGCTGCCGATAAGGCGGCTCACGCCGCCGAGCATCGCAAGGATGAGCTGGTTACCTACTTGGCCCACGACCTGCGGACGCCTATGACTTCGGTGATAGGCTATCTCGACCTGCTCTGCGAAGCTCCAGAGCTGCCGAATGACGCCAAAGAGCGCTACATCGCCATCGCCCGCGATCGCGCGGTGCGCCTGGAGGGCCTGGTAGAGGAGCTTTTCGAGATCACCAGGTTCAACTTGCAGACCATCCCCTTGGAGCGCCAAGAGGTGGATCTGGCCATGTTGGCCGAGCAGGTTGCCGACGAAGCCTACCCCGATGCTTGCGACCACCATCTCACTATCAAAGTGACGGCTCAGGAGGGCGCGATCTGCTCGGTAGACCCTGAGCGCATCGCCCGCATGTTGGGGAACCTGCTGCGCAACGCGGTGGCGCATGCCACGCCTCACACAGAAATATCGGTGGCGGTGACCTGCACTTCTATGCCTCAAGGACCCAATGTGCCTGCGGTGATGACTCCGGCTCCTGGCGCCCCGGCGCCGCCTGCCGAGGCTGAGGCCGCTGCCATGTCGGCTGCGGCGCCCATGAATGGCCATGACTCGGAGGGCGCCGCTTCCCGGGGCCCCGAAGCGGTGGAGCTTGCGGTGGCAGACCACGGCCCGGACATCCCGCCCGAGCTCATTCCCCACGTCTTCGAACGCTTTGTGCGCGGTGACGAGTCACGAGGTCAAGAAGGTGGCACGGGCCTGGGCCTTTCCATCGTCCAGGAGATCGTGCAAGCCCACGAAGGCCTGGTCTCGGTGGAAAGCGGTGGAGGCACCACGGTGTTCCGCGTCTTTTTGCCCAAGGCTCCCTTCCTTGGCAGCGATCCCGGCGCCCAGTCATAGCCCCTGTTGCCGTTAATCGAAATACATAAATGTAAAAAAGCCTGGAGAGATGCAATGAAATATATAGATAAAGATCGAATACTAAGCACGGATACTTCAAGAATAAGATCAAATAGGACCCTGGTTACCAAAATAACGTTCGAGTAACCTCGTAAAATGACAGTTGCATAATGAAGGGACCAACTTTAACATCCTTACAGCATAAATTAAGGAACATGGGCAACCTGTGTACCAAAAGAGAGAATATGCAAGGGTGTTAAAGGGGGACTAATGAAGAACCCACTCGCACAACGAATGATCACCGGGCTCTTGACTCTCATTCTGGCGCTGGGATCTGGGCCAGGCGTCACTTCGGTGGCTTGGGCGCGCACGCTTACCGAGGCTTCGGGAGCCGCGTCTCTAACTCAGGAAGCGTCTCTGCCCCAGGAGACGGAAGAGCCAGAAGACTTGGCTGCCGAGAAACCCGAGTCCTCGAACCAGGAAGAGACTCCTGAGGTAGAGGAGACCTCCCTGTCGGCAGAATCTGAGGCCCCTGCCCAGCTCACGGTATCTGACGAGGCGCCGGCCCCAGCAAGCCAGGAGCCTCTTCGCCGCGACGGCGCCTGGGTGGCTGCGGGCGACTTTCAAGTAAGCGGCGGCACTGCGGGCGTGGACTTCCAGTTCACCGCACCCACGCTGCACATCCTCACCTCCACACCGCTCACGGTGAAAAACACCAACAGTGCAGTGGCCACAGCCCACAATATCGAGGTCAACGCTGGCGTGAAGGCTGACCTTACGCTGGCAGGCGTCAATATCTCCTGCGATGCCACGTCGCCCATCAATATGGTCACCAACTCCATGGATACGGCGACAGGGCAGAAGGCCGTGCAGGCCAGCGAGATCCTGCATCCCACCAAGCTTCATCTGACCCTTGCCGATGGGTCTATCAACACTCTTATCAACACTCACAATGGAGACTATAACGGCCGTGCCGGCCTGCGCGTAGGCTGGGGCTCGATCCTGGTGATCGACGATTCCATCCGCAATCTGGATACGAGCAATGCAATCGTGACGCCCTTCAACGGCATGGTGGCTCAAGATGTCACCCTTATTGGCGGCCAAAGCCTCAAGGCAGGCGATCCCCTGACCAAGATGGATGCGGTCAATCCAGGCTCATTGACGGTGACTGGCGGCGCCCACTCGGCAGGTATCGGCGGCGGCAATAAAGAGAACGCCGGCACCATCATCATCAACGGCGGCCGCATCACTTCTCAGGTGCAGTACTTCAATGGCAGCGGCAGCTGGGGATTGCCCAACGGCTCTGGAATCGGCGGCGGCGCCTGTGGCTCTGGCACCATCATCACCATCAATGGCGGCAGGGTTGAAGCTACCGGAGGTTCGTGCGGCACAGGTATCGGCGCGGGATTTGGTTATGTGTCTACGAGCACGGGAGCAGCTGGCCACGTTTCAGGATCTGCATTGCCTGATGCCATTGCCATTCCTGAAGACGGCACCAATGCCAAGGCGTTTACCTATAGCTATATGGGCAACGGCCCGTTCACGCGAGACAGCACTGTGTCTGCGCAAGATGGCAATGCGCCCTTTAACATGCAGTATCCCAACAATGCGAACTTCATGACGGTGGCGGGCGACATCTCCATCAACGGCGGCTATGTTATTGCCAATGCTGCCTACCACGGAAACGCCATTGGCCAGTGCTGCGCCCACGGCGGCGCTTCCAACGAGGGGCACGTCATTCGAGTGACCGGAGGTACGGTCATCTCTCGCGTGCGCAACAAGACCTCTTCCGATCCTTACATGTATGGCATTGGCGCACGCAAAGGCTATACCATCGTGACTGGCGGTTCGGTACTGGTGGAGGACCGTCCTGGTACCACAAGCCCCATGTTCCAAGGTTTGGGAGACACTGCCTACAACACTCAGAATGTCGCCAACTGGGACGACGTCATTCGCGAAGCGGGCGGAGACCCCCTCACCTCAAGCGCGCGCCTGAGCGACAACGACAAAGTGCAGATGGTGGCCATCGACCTTTCTGGCGAGTTTGGCAGCGGCGAGAACAAGACGGTGCCCATCACCAAGTGGAAGCTGGAGATCAACAACTTCGAGCAGAATTACGGCTCTCCCTCTTATCTGGATGACGGCAAGCTCTATCTATGGCTCCCCTTGAGCGCCAAAGGCCAAAAGGTTACCGTGACGCTTTCCTATCGCGACAATGCCGGTGTTGAGAAGAACATCGAGCCTCTCTACGTTGAGGAGGTAGGCGGCGGCTCCCTGCTCAAGCGCTACATTGACATCGATATCGACAAGCTCACACCAGAGGAGCAGGCCTCGTTCGGCAGGCTCACCAAGCCCTATGACGGCGAGCCTTTCGAGACCCTCGACGTTTCCAAGACTCCCATCAACACCACTGGATTCGAGGAATCAGGCAAGGTGCTCAACGATGCCTCTGCGGTGAGCGTCTCTTACCAGCAATACAACGAGCGTGGCGGCAGTCCCTTGCCTGGGAGCAGCGTCATCACCACGGGCTCCATGCCCGCAGACACCGGCATCTTCAAATTCGAGCTCATCTCCAAGCAATACGCCAAAGAAGGCACCGACTTTGGCAAGAGCTATTGGGGCCACCGCATCGCCGGTTGGTCCGAGATCACCCCGGTCCCCGCAGTGCTTACGGTGAACAGCGTGCAGTGGGGCTACTTGGATGAGGCCACGGGCGACTGGCAAGAGATCACCCAGAACGAGTCCGACGAGGGCAAGGCAGGCAACCGCCTCAAGCTGGACTTCACCATTCGCAGCGCCAACACAGAAGCGCTCACCTGTGCCTCTCCTACCGGCTCCTTCCAGGTGTCCATCGATGGCAAGAACGTGGGCGACCCCATTCCCCTCACCCAAGATGCTTTCAAGGCCTCGGCCTATTCCACTTTGACACACGACGACATGGCAGCCACGGGCCCCGACGGTTCTACCCAGACGCGCCATGGCACCCAGGCGGTCTACTACCTCGACCCCTCCAACCGCGACGGCCTGCTTCAACTGCTGAAAGGTGCAGCATCGGGTGGCGAGCACAAGGTCAACATCGAGTACCTCGCCGATAAGAACTACATCCAAGGCGCCGATAAGAACCCCGAGAACCAAGATGACGGTACCGCCGTCATCGTGCCCGTGACGCCTGAGAGCGAAGTGACCGGCGACGGCGTCACCATCACGGACACGCCTACCGATTCCGCCGATCCCATAAAGCCCTCGGATCCCCATGACCCGGATTATCCGGTGGATCCCAACTGGCCCTTCAATCCCTATGACCCAACTGACCCGACCAATCCTTTGAAGCCGTCGAACCCCTCAGATCCCTCAGATCCCCAAGACGACTTCCCGGTGGTGCTGGTTCCCGAGCAAAAGACCAAGATCGTGCGCAAGACCATCAATGCGTCCTATGGCGCATTCCATGACCCTCAGGATCCTGAGAAGCCCAGCACTTTTGACCTCAAGCTGGAGTCCAGCTCCTCGGCGCCTATCTCCTACTACAACGTTAATCCTGCAGTGGTGGACTTTGCGCGCAGCGAGGACGGGGAGCCCCAGCTGGACGAGAAGGGCAACCTCAAGATCTCCGTCAACAGTTGTGGCACCACCGTGCTGGTGATGGACCAGGGCGCCAATGCCTTCTACAACGGCACCCGCTACATCATCACGGTGAACATCGCACCCGACCCCACCCTGCGCCCCAAGATCCAGGTACGCCTCACCTGGCGCAATCTCACCGCCATGGGCGAGGCAGGCCAGGAGACCCCTGTGGCCGCGCGTTTCTCGGCATTGAAGTTCGCTCCCGCCCCCACATTTGTCACCGGCGAGCCTTCGCTCGCTGAGACGTTGAAGGCCCGTGCGCCAGAGACTGCTACCCAGGCCAACCGCGCCGATACGCCGCCGCGTCCCGGCGACACCATCGAGTACACGGTGTCGGGCCTCAATATCACGCCCGGCTCGGCCTGGAAGGCAGGCGAGCTCATCGACACCATGCGCGAGCACCTCAAGTTCAACGACAACAGCGTGGAGTTGGCTGCCAACTACCCCACCCACAGCGACAAGACCTATTTGGGAACCGCCGCGTTCTACCAGGGGTTCGACTGGGACTCCCTGGACTGGAAGGATGTGGCCCCCAAGTCCGACGCCCAGCAGGACGGCTATGTCTTCGCCAACGATGCGGTGACCAAGGGCATCGGCGTGGTGTACGGCGGGCAGTCCACCTCGGTGCGCTTCACCGCCCAGGTGCAGCCTGGCTCGGCCAACCGTCCCGGCGAAGAGGAGGGTCTGAAGACCCTCAAGCCCCAGCACGACGCCTCTGGCAGCTTTGGCAAGAGCGGCGACGAGTTCCAGCCCGGTGATGACCCCGCCACGCCCCTGACGCCGCTCACCAACGCCGACATCCAGGTGATCGACGACAACGGCTACGCCCAGGTGCCCAGCGACCCCTCTGACCCTACCAGCCCTCTCAAGTGGGAGCCGCTGCCTGGCAACCCGGATCCCGACGGCGCGCCTGCCGGTGACCCCGCGCCTTCTGGTGAGACCCCCATCATTTCTGCTGATCCCAAAGACGGCTCACTGGTGACCACGGTGAAAGTGGAGAATACCGAGAAGATCGAGCAACACGAGGATGATCGCACGCTGGTGGGCGACAAGCTCAAGGTGACTGCCACAGCTTCCAACACTGAGGCAGACACCAAGCTGGCAGATGCCGTCATCAAGGTGGTGGTGCCCGAGGGCATCGAGCCCATCCCTGGCACCCTGCGGCTCACCGATGCTACCGGCAAGGTCTACGAAGTGCCCGACGGCGCCTACAACCCCAAGACAGGCACCATCGCAGTGACCGCTGGCGACATCTATGGTGGAGAGGCCGCTCAGCTCACCTTTGACGCCGAGGTCCTGAGCACCAAAGAGACCCGCCGCGACCAGGATCCCCAATATCCTGACCGCCCCCAGGACCTGCCCATCGACGCTTCCACCTATGGCGACACGCCCACGGAGGAATGGCGCAACCAGCATCGCGACGACGATGACGATCCCGGTTCTGAGAATCCGGGCGACAACCCTGGCGGCGAAGACCCTGACAGCCCCGGTGGCGGTGGCGATAACCCTGGCGGCGGAGATGACAACCCCGGTGGCGGTGACGATCCCAGCAACCCCGGCGACAACCCCGGCGGCGATAAGAAGCCTTACGAGAAACCTACGCCTGGCCAGCCCTATGATCCTGAGGACCATGGGACCACCTGGGATGAGATGGACGAGGACAAAAAGCAGTCCGGCCCCACCTCCGATCCCGACGCCATGCCGGTGCTTCCGGCAAGCCCCCAGGTGGACAAAGACGAGTCCAAGAGCGACATCAAGATCTCCAAGGAGGCCCAGAACCTTTCGCGCGACGACGGCGCCACCTATATCGGCGACACCGTGGCCTATACCGTGGTGCTCTCCAACAGCAAGCCCCATACCGCCTGGTACAACGCGGTCATCCGCGACCCGCTGCCTGAGGGCCTGGAGCCGGTGGCAGGGACCATCAAGCTCGTCGATCCTGCGGGCGCCGCTCACGATGTGCCTGACAGCGCCTATAATCCCGAGACTCGCCTGTTGGCGGTAAGCGCAGGCACGCTTTTGGGCGGCACTCAGGCGACGCTCACCTTCCAGTGCACCATCACCGAGGACGCCCTGGGCGCAGACATCGGCAATGTCGCCGAGGCTTCTGGCGAAAGCCCGGCTGGCGTCACCATCGACGCCAATACCGGCGCCCCTCAGACCATCGAGCCAGGGCAGCGCTTCGATCCTCCTGGGGGCTGGGATGAGTATCTGGAGAGAAACGGCTCCATCTCCAACGCCTCGCTACCCGCCTACGCCCCCGGTACCAGCGCTTCCCAAGGGCCACTGACCACCCAAACTGCCGAGAAGCCCGCCCCTGCAAAAACCCAAGTTGTGCCCAAGGGTTCCCACATCGTGCCCACCGGCGATCAGGACGCCTATCTGCCTCTGACTCTGGGCGTCATGGCGCTCCTTGGCGTGGCGGCTGCCACCGTCTTGCTGGTAAAAGAGCGTCGTTAGGAGCAGCTGAGAGGGCTTCTCGGCAACGAGAAGGCCCAGGTTAACCTGACGCCCACATCCCAAAAAGCCCCTGTTGCCTAGGCAACAGGGGCTTTTGGCGTATAGGGTGTCTATAGAGGTGGGGGAGTACCCAGAGAAGGCCAAGCTTGCTAACATGAGTAACCGATTACACAACGCCGTAAGGAGACCTATGGGCCGCACTGTGACTGTCCGCGATATCGCCGAGAAGTGCGGGGTCTCGGTGGCTACGGTTTCGCGGGTCATCAATAACAACGGGCGCTTCTCCCAGGAGACCGAGCACCGAGTGCGCGCGGCTATCGAGGAGCTGGGCTATCAGCCCAATCAGATG
Source organism: Muricaecibacterium torontonense (assembly GCF_004793925.1). NCBI lineage: Bacteria > Bacillati > Actinomycetota > Coriobacteriia > Coriobacteriales > Atopobiaceae > Muricaecibacterium > Muricaecibacterium torontonense. The sequence goes on from NZ_SRYE01000002.1 coordinate 60,950, forward strand.
GCCCGTGCCCTGCGCGCACGCCGTACCGACGCCATCGGCGTCATCGTGCCTTCCATTGCCAACGAGTTCTATTCCTCGGTGATCCTGTCGCTTCAAGGAGAGCTCTTTGACGAGGGGTTCTCCATCATCATCTACAACACCAACGGCTCGGTGGAGATGGAACGCCAGTGCCATGCCCATCTGGCGGCCCAAAATGTGGCGGGGATCATCTCGGTGAACAGCCATGAGGATGTGCGCCTGGCCCTGGACCGCCCGGTGCCCACGGTCTACATCGACCGCTTTTTAGACCCAGACGAGATGGGCTCCAACGTGGCCTCGGTCTCCTCGGACAACTTCGCCAGCGGCAAGCTAGCGGCAGAAGAGCTTTGGGCCAGCGGGAGCCGACACCCGGTGACCATCACCCCGCGCCCCGACGCCCCCGTCACCGAGATGCGCACCTCCGGTTTTGTGCGCGGCCTGAAAGACCTGGGCTACGAGCTTCCCGCCGAGTCCATCTTCACGCCCCAGGTCACCGGCTATGAGACCAGCCGCATCATGACCGAGCGCCTCATCTCCTCCGGCTACCCCTTCGACGGCATCTTCGCCCAAACCGACTGGGAGGCCATCGGCGCCCTGGAGGTGCTGCGATCCCATCACATCCGCGTGCCCGAGGAAATAGCCGTGGTAGGCCACGACGACATTATGATCGCTCAGTTTGGCCGGCCGCCGCTTACCACCATCCACCAGGACGCCGCCCAGATTGGCACACGTACTGCACACCTCATCCTCTCCATGGTCCGAGACGAGCCCATCGAGAGCAACTCGATTCTCGTACCGGTGGGCCTCGTACGCCGCGAATCCACCCGCCGAGCCGATCTCTAACCGCTCTCCTTTGCGCGCATCCCACCCATAGCTTGAGCCTTTGGCGAAAGGGCTTCTTAGCATCCATGCCGAGAGACCCTTCCCTCACATCCAGTGCTTCTACCTGCACCGATGCCTGCGAGCGGGCGTCTTTGGCCGGTGAGCGGTGGGGCAAAATCGTTTGTTGACAGCTCTATGGGTAACCGTTTACTCTCAATATCAACCAAAGAGTAAACGATTACTCATTCAGCCTAAACGAAGGGCAGAATGTAAAGGCGGTCTCAGTGGTTTTGTATTTTTAGCGAGGTAGACGCCTCGCTTCTTTTTACGACTAGTGAGTAAACGATTACTCGTACGCTTGACGCGAAAGGACTCTCTCATGGCTCAGCCGCAGATCGCCCCCTCCCTCATGTGCATGGATGTGAGCCAGGTAGCTCACGACGTGGAATCTATGGATCGCAGCTTCGACCTCTATCACGTGGACATCATGGATGGGCATTTTTGCCCCAACATGGCGCTGACCCCGCAGTTTGCCAACAGCCTGCGCAAGATCACCAACTTGCCCATAGACGTGCATCTCATGGTGGAAGATCCCGCCATGTTCGTGGAGATGCTGGAGTTGGGACCTCAAGACTCCATCTCCTTCCAGGCCGAGACCATCGAGCGCAATGCCTTTAGGCTGTCCCAGCGGGTTCACGATAAGGGCAACAGGTTTGGCGTGGTGTTGAGCCCCTCTACGCCTCTCTCTGCCATCGAAGGCTATAAGGAGCGCATCGATATCCTCACTATCATGACGGTGGACACCGGCTTTGCAGGTCAGCGCTTCATCCCCGAGATGCTGGCCAAGATCGAGGCGGCCAAAAAGATGAGGGACGAGGCGGGCCTAGGCTTCCAGATCCAGCTGGATGGCCAGTGCAACGAGTCCACCTTCCGCACGCTCTACGACACCGGCGCTGACATCCTCATTGTGGGAAGCTCCGGGCTGTTCTCCTTGGCAGAGGACATCGACGACGCCATCGTGAGCTTCAAGGAGTCTTTCGAGGCCAAGACCGGGGTGGCTCTTTAGCCCTGATGCTTGAGCCACCTAAAGGCGCACCTATCGCCACAACCTATCGCGTGCATGGGAGCACGGCAGCTTGAGATGCCGGGGCTCGAAGGCACTGCGAACTCAGAATAAATAAAAAATACAAACAACAAGTGCAATCAATCACGAGACGCTTAGGAGACACCATGAACATCGTTGGAATCACTGCCTGCACCGTTGGCATCGCCCACACTTACATCGCTCAGCAAAAGCTCATCGATGCAGCCCAAGCTGCGGGCGACAATGTGCGCATCGAGACCCAGGGGACCATCGGCATCGAGAACCAGCTTACCGATGAGGAGATCGCTGCTGCAGACATCGTCATTCTGGCAGTGGACGTGAACGTTTCTGGCCAAGAGCGCTTTGAGGGCAAGCGCGTGGTGAAAGTTCCTACCGAAATGGCCATCAAATCGCCCAACAAACAAGACGGTCTACGCCTTTACTCTCACCCTGCAGGCTGAGGGTATCAATGGTCCGGTGACCGTGCTGCAGCTGGCTAACACCGCAGTGCCCATTGGCTTTGGCTTTGCCTACCTGGTCTCCAAGGTCATGCGCAAGCACATCTACCGTGAGGGCGAGATCGAGACGCTGAAGTCTGCGGTGCCCATGGGCGTAGTGAACATTGTGGAAGGCATCATCCCCATCATCATGAACGACCTGGTGCGCGGCATTGCTGCCTCTGCCTGCGGCGGCGCAGCCGGCGGCGCGGTGCTCATGACTCTCACTCAGGGTGCGGGAGCCACGGTACCCTTTGGCGCTTCCAACCTAGTGCACCAACGCTCGCCCCCTTAAGGCCTCCGGCTTTAAGGGGGCGAGCTTTTCTCGGCAGGGATGTGCCGACAAAGATGCGTTTACTGGCCTAGCAGCCAATCGCAGATGTTGGTAATGACGATGCCTTCTGAAGTTGTGCCGGTACCCAAGCGATCGGTGGTGAGGAGGAGTCGGGGATAGGCATCGGTGAGACGGCGCAGGGGCTCTAGCTCGCGCTGGAGGGTGATCTCATCGGCTACTGACCAGCTCACTTGCACATAAAGGCGCTCGTCACCGCGTGTGGCAACAAAATCCACCTCGGCGTTGGGCAGTGCTCCGACTCGTGGTGTCCAGCCATGGCGAAGCAGTTCGTTGAGGACCACGTTTTCCAGCATGAAGCCGCGATCCTTAGTAGGGTCAAACCCATTGGGTAGATTGCGAAGTCCGGTGTCACAGGGATAAAGCTTTCGCAAAGGACGAAGTACTTCTTTGCCCCCCACTCCTGTTTGGGGGCAGGGAGTCACGACATAGGCCTGTTCAAGGGCTCGCAGGTAGGAGTCTACGGTCTCAGGGGAGACCTTGCGTCCAGTGCTTTTTAATACATTGCATATATTATTTGCAGAAACTAGATTGCCCGAGGTAGAAAACGTAAACGCGATAAGCCTATTGAGCAGTTCCAGATCCCGGATGTGTCCATGGGTGGCAACGTCATTGAGTACCACAGTGTCGAAGATGGCGCTAAGGAGCGCTCGACGCTCATCAATGCTTGTATGAGGAAGTCGAGCTAAGCCTGGCATGCCGCCAAAGAGGAGATAGTCGTTGAACAGCTCGTCTGTAGTAGCTTTTTCACCAGCGCTCTGGCGAAACGCCAGATACTCTTCGAAGGAAAGCGGCATCATAGAAAGCTCGACATAGCGTCCCGCGATGAGGGTGGCGAGGTCTCCCGAGAGCACGTGGGCATTAGAGCCAGTGAGAAGGATTTGAGTTTGAGGGAGCGTTTGAAGCCTGCGAATAGCTTCCTGCCAGTGCGAGACTTCCTGGATCTCATCTAATAACAGGTAGAAGGGGTGAGCTTTGGAGGCCTCTTCAAGCCTGGGGGCCACTATCTCAAGCAGCCACTCGGCGGTGGGGTGTAGAGGCGTCCCGTATTCGTCAAACCCATGTTGATAGATGTTGGAATCAGGGACGCCCGTTTTCCTAAGGCGTTCAGCTGCCAAGTTAAGCAGGGAGGATTTGCCGCAGCGACGCACGCCAGTGATGACTTTGATTTCCTCAAGCTCCATCAGTTGGGTTAGGCGCTCTTCATACTGGGGACGAGGGACGAGATTCATGGGCTCTCCTGAGGTAGGGTTTATCGGTTGTAGCCGATAAACCCTAGTATACTGACTAGATTTACGGTTGTAGCCGATAACTTATCCTATATACATTAAGTCTTCGGGTGTAATCGAAAAGACGACCTGCAATCATGGAGTTTGCGGTTATATCTAAAGACTTTGCTGTCCGCATGTCCCCTTCTTCCGGTCCTCAGGTTTAACGCTGGCATAATGGGAGGCGTAGTCGTGCTGCAGGTGCGTGTGATCAGCCGAGCAGGAGAGCAACGAGATCAAAGGGGCGATGCCCATGGATCTCTTGGCACTGGTGGCCTCGGTGCCGCTGCTTTGACGAGTTGTCCCGCGAGGGCCGAGTAGTGCGCCGCCGAGGCGCTGTAAGAGGTTGTAGGGTTTATCGGCAAGAAGGTTTATCGACAAGGAAAGCCGTGGCGAGTCGGAACGCCCGTGGCTTATCCAGTTGCCGAGAACGACCACAACCCGCGCACCTGGCTCAACGTGCGCTCCAAGTCCCAGGATTGCTGGGAGCGGGGCTCGGAGTTGGGATCCATGACGCGGAGCTGGCCGGCGTCGTCGATGCTCGCGAACACAATGAAGTGGCCGCTGGAGGTGAAGTCGCCAGGCCCCATGGAGGCGATGAGCGGATGGCCGCAGGAGAGCTCTTGCTGCACTGCGTGGGGATCGGCGGGGATGGTGTGGGACGTGAGGCCCAGGGTGGCGGCGCCGGCGTCCATGAGGGTCCAGGCGGTGAGGCCGTCGATGATGTGGCCGTCGCGGGTGGCGAGCGCGGCAGCGTCTACCGGCGTGAAGTCGGTGTTGCCGGTGAGGGCGATGTAGACGGCCGATAAGCAGGTAGGTCCGCACCCGGAGGTGCCGATGGTGGCGCCGGCGTAGGGCTTCTGGGACCAGGCGGGATCGGTTTGGTAGAGATGGGGCACTGTTCCTAGCCGCCATTGGCTGGCTGGATCGCTAATCCAGGCTCCCTGGGAGTCCCTGAGAGCAGAGGTTGCGCAGCTCAGAACCCCCACAGCAAGGAGAAGCACGAGGACGGCGGCTATAAGGGGTCGCAGATTTCGGCGCAGGCGGGGTACCAGTGACCAGATGCGGGCTTTGGGATGGGGGTGTTTCTCGGCAGGCTTTTTTGCAAGGTAGGGATTGGCAGGGAAGTAGGGCGCCCTAGGGAAGTCTGACCCAGCCTGTGGGGAGTGCGGATGAGCCTGGGACTTTTGCCTGGTAGCAAGGGTAGCAGGGTGAGTGTAGGGCGAGCGCCTCTCCATAGAGGCCTCCTTACGACGTGGTGGCGCTTCTATGGTGGGCGTAAGGCTTGTCCTTGTCCGTGACGGCGGCCTTACGATTGCTCACAAGTTCGTAAGGAATGGGGAGCTGGATTATCCGGAGGCTTGTAGGTCTGCCAATCTGTCCGGTGTGGAAGATAAAACTGCCAATCTAGGCAGTTTTATCTTGGGCGCAGTCAAATCCCGGGACAAAACTAAGTAGATTGGCAGGCCAACGGTGGAGAATCACGCGATTTGAGGGCAAAAGCCTGCCACTCTACCCACTTTGGCTTGTAGGCCTTCCAATCTGCCTTCTCTGGCAGGTTGGAGTGGGGGTGGCAACAAAGCGTGGAGCAGATAGCAGTGGAGCTGGCAGGCAAATGTGTGGCAGGTCGGTGAGATGGCAGGCACGCGAGGAGCAGGCGAGGCCCGTGCCGGGGTAAGGCAAATGTACAGAACGCTCAGTAACAAAGGGCCATTTTTCTAGGGCTGGACGAAGACGCGCTCAGCGGGTCGTATCTTCTAATCGTCCTTAAAATCCCTTCCAGAAAGGAATACCATGGTCCCCACCAAGCCCGCTTCTGAGATGACCCGTGCCGAGCTCGCTGCCTACATCGATTAGTCTGTCCTCAAGCCCGAGCTCACCGTCGAAGACATCAAGAAGTACACCCAGGAGGGCATCGATTACGGATGTGCCACCATCTGCATCAACCCCTCCAGCTTGCCCATCGTTGCTCCCATCGTGGGGGGCACCGACACCGGCCTTTGCGTAGTGTGCGACTTTCCCTTTGGCGCCAGCTCCACTCAGTCCAAGGTGACCCAAGCCCAGGCCATCATGGACGGCTATGACATCCAGGACTTGGATATCGTGGCCAACTACGGCCGCCTGCGCTCTGGCGACCTGGACTACGTCACCCAGGACATCCGCGCCGTGGTGGATGCCTGCCACGCCAAGGGCGTCGTGGTGAAGGTCATCATCGAGACCGACTCCCTCACCCCCGAGCAGATCAAGGGCGGCACCCGCTGCGCCGTAGACGCCGGCGCCGACTTCATCAAGTCTTCCACCGGCCTCTACACCGGCGGCGAGCAGAGGGGCGCCACCCACGAGGTAGTGGACCTCATGATGGAAGCGGGGAACGGCGAGATCCAGGTGAAGGGCTTCGGCGCCATCCGCGACCAGATGCACTTCTTCGAGCTCATCGACCGCGGCATCGACTGCATGGGCATCGGCTATCGCTCCACCCCCACCGTCCTGGGCTTTAGCCAGGACGTCTCCTGCGACGCCTGCTAGTGTCTCACCCTCACGCGCCCATCCATCCCACGGCGCGCCTGCAAGCTCTGAGACGGGGTCCTTCTCGGCAGCCTGGCCTTGCCGAGAAACCCGCCTTCCTATCAGGGCTTCCTTGCCTGTCCCATCGCTTATGCTGCCGAGAAACCCGCCCCTTGTGGAAAGGAACCTTTATGAGTACCACCTTTGAGGACTGCCAGAGCACCGGTTTTGCTCAGGGTTCTAAGGAGTGCGCGGCCCTGGAGCAAGATGCAAAGGATCTCAACCTTATCGCGAGCTTTGTGGGTGTACGCGACGTGCCCGAGCTCACCGCTTGCGCGGTGGAAGATAAGTTGGGTGGACCGGCAGACGTGGCCGTGCTCTTTGGTGGGGGCGGCCCTGCCACCGCAGATGCTCTGGCCGCTGCCATGAAGGCAGGGGTGGCCACCCGCTATGCCATAGCCGGCGGTCATGGGCATACGACCTCGCGAGTCTACGATGCGCTTTCGGCTCGCTTGCCAGAGGGTGCCATCTCGCCGGGGGCCAGCGAGGCAGAGATGTTGAATGCCTATCTGGGCCATCGCTACGGGCTCTCTGTAGACCTGCTAGAAAAAGAATCTACCAACTGCGGTTATAACGTCATCAATCTATTGGCGCTTTTGGATGAGCGGTCCATCGACGCTTCGCGCTTCGTGCTCATCCATGACATGCCGTTTCAACGTCGCATCTCGTCCACCATGGAGCTGGAGGCCTCGGAGGCCTGTTGGGTCAACTACGCTGCTTGGCAGGCCCAGGTGGGCATGAAAGATGGGAAGCTGGTATACCTAGAGGCGCCCGAGGCTATGTGGTCGCTGGATCACTATCGCTCCCTGTTGCTTGGGGAGGTGCAGCGGCTCTGGGACACTCCGGAGGGCTATGGGCCTCGCGGCAGCTGCTTCTTGGCCCATGTGGAGATGCCTCAGGAAGTTGTTGCCGCCTATCAGCGCCTTTGCGCCCGCTATCCAGACGGGCCCCGCCAGGCGGTCTAGGTAGCGCGTGCTTCCAAGCGCATTGAGGGTTCCGGCACGAGAGGCTTCGGGTGAGAGGTTTGGGGCCTCCCGTGCTTTTCATCGAGCGGATGGAAGTTAATAATTAGATTAGTGGGTTTTGGCCGCATCCCTGAAACCTGTAGACTGAAGGCCAGCTGACGTCCCGTAATTGCTAGGAAACCCACGCGACCGGGCCGCATTAAAGTGCAGGGTCGCGCCAGAACCTCAGAGCGTCAGCGGTGCCTGCAAGTCTGCCGCCTCAAAGGAGTGCGCCGTGAGAGACCTCTTTAAACCCGCTGCCCTCAAAGAAGCCCTGCTTACCGCCATCTCCTATATGATCCCCATCGTGTGCGGGGCGGGATTCGTCATGGCCATAGGCATGGCGCTGGGCGGCACGCAGGCTCAAACCCTCACACCAGGCTCCTACAGCCTCTGGGATGCCATGGCCTCGCTGGGCGGCGCGGCCCTCAACATGCTGCCCATGATCATCTCCTGCGGTATCGCCTTTGCCGTCGCCGGCAAGCCCGGCATTGCCCCAGGCCTAGTCACAGGTCTTGCTGCCATCACCGTGCAGGCGGGGTTCATCGGCGGGATCCTGGGCGGCTACGTGGCCGGATGGCTGGCCGCCGCAGCCTTGCGCTATCTCAAGGTGCCCGACTGGGCCCAGGGCCTCATCCCCACACTCATCGTTCCCTTTGTGGCCTGCCTGGGCGCCGGCTTGGTGATGGTCTACGTCTTTGGCGCTCCGGTGGCCTGGTTCACCCAAGCCCTCACCGATTTCCTGCACTCCATGAGCGGCGCGTCCAACACCCTCTTTGGCGCGCTGGTGGGCGTGCTGGGCGTGGTGGACTTTGGCGGCCCCATCAACAAGACGGTCTTCGCCTTCTCCCTCACCCTCCAAGCAGAGGGCATCGACGGCCCTGTCACCGTCCTTCAGCTGGCAAACACCGGCGTGCCCATTGGCTTTGGCTGCGCCTACCTGGTCTCCAAGCTCTTCCGCAAGCCCATCTACACTGCCGCCGAGGTGGAGACCCTCAAAACCGCCGTCCCTATGGGCGTGGTGAACATCGTCGAAGGTACCCTGCCCATCATCATGAACGACCTGGTGCGGGGCGTCATTGCCACCGGATGCGGAGGTGCTGTGGCCGGCGCCGTCATCATGGCCGTTACCCAAGGGGCTGGGGCCAGCGTTCCCTTTGGCGGGTTCCTCATGCTTCCCACCATGGGCCAATTCTGGTGGGCCGGGCTTCTGGGCATCCTGGCCGACGCCGCCACCATCGCCCTGGTCTACACCCTTCTCAAAAAGCCGGTGCCCAAAGAGGCTCAAGACATCGCGGCTTATGTGGCCCAAGAAGAGCAGGAGTCCCAGCTAGACCCCGACGACCTCCAAGTCATGTAGCTACCGATAATCCCTTTCATCCCACCCGGCGCTCCTGTCCTAGGCGGCAGGGGTTCTCGGTATCGATCCTTGCCGAGAAACTCCGCAGTCTCAGTGGGCGCCCTTGGGTTCCTGGCTGCTTTGGGCAACGGGGCGTTTAGGTAGCCGTCAGGTTACGGGGGCTGTGCGTAAGGGCGCATTGGGTTATACTTTCGTTTCAGTTGGCTTGAAGCTTTAGGGAAGGGAGGCCCCATGAGCACCCATCGTGTCGTCTGCGTTGGCACTCGTCGTGCTGCAATCATCCTCGGGGCCTGCTGGTCCTCTGAGCTTCTGCTCGCTCTTGCTACCAAGACGCGAGCTTAACCACTGCCTGTCAGAAGCGCGCGTCGACCTGGGGCCGCCGCGCGCTTTTTTGTGCATCGGGAGCGGCCCTTTAAGCTAAGGAGGAGCCATGACCCGCAAGATCGCTATTTTCGACACCACGCTGCGCGACGGAGAGCAGTCGCCGGGCGCGTCCATGAACACCGAGGAGAAGCTCATCGTGGCCCGCGAGCTCATTCGCATGAACGTGGACGTCATCGAGGCGGGCTTCCCCGTGTCGAGCCCCGGCGATTTCAAGAGCGTGGCAGAGATCGGCAGGCTGGCCGGCGACGCCTGCACGGTCTGTGCGCTCACGCGTGCGGTGGACAAAGACATCCAGGTGGCCGCCGAGGCCCTGCAAACCGCCAAGCGCCCCCGCATCCATACCGGTCTGGGCGTGTCGCCTTCGCATCTGCGCGACAAGCTGCGCCTCACCGAGGACCAGGCGCTGGAGCGCGCCGTCCACGCCGTGCGCTTCGCCAAGTCCTTCGTGGATGACGTGGAGTTCTACGCCGAGGACGCCGGCCGCGCAGACCAGGCCTTCTTGAACCGCATCATCCAAGCAGTGGTGGACGCCGGCGCAACGGTGGTCAACATTCCGGACACCACCGGCTACAACCTGCCCTGGGACTTTGGCGCGCGCATCCGCTCGCTTATGGAGAACGTCTCCGGGATCGAGAACGTCACGGTCTCTGTGCACACCCACAACGACCTGGGCATGGCCACGGCCCTGGCCATGGAGTCCATCCGCAACGGCGCCACCCAGGTGGAGTGCACCATCAACGGCCTGGGCGAGCGCGCCGGCAACACCTCGCTGGAAGAGGTGGTCATGGCCCTGGCCATGCACGGCCAAGAGCTGGACGCCCACACCGACATCGTGACCCGCGAGCTCACCCGCGCCAGCCGCCTAGTCTCCTCCATCACCGGCATGAACGTCCAGGCCAACAAGGCCATCGTGGGCGCCAACGCCTTCGCGCACTCCTCGGGCATCCATCAAGACGGCGTGCTCAAGGCCCGCGACACCTACGAGATCATCGATCCCGCCATGGTGGGCGCCGGCGGCTCGCAGATCATCCTCTCGGCCCGCAGCGGCCACGCCGCCCTGCGCCATCGATACCAAGAGCTAGGCTACCGCTTCACCGACGCCGAGTTCGAGCCCATCTACCAGGCCTTCTTGGAGGTGGCCGACAAAAAGAAAGAGGTCTACGACGAGGATTTGGAGTCCATCGTCAACGAGCGCCAGCGCACCAGTGCCGCCATCTGGACCTTGGACGCCATCCAGATCTCCTGCGGCCAGCCGCTCACGCCCACAGCCACCCTTACCATGACCGGCGAAGACGGCGCGCAAACCACCGTGGTGGCCTACGGCACCGGCCCGGTGGACGCTGCCTATAAGGCCATCGACCAGGTGGTGGGCGTAGGCGCCGACCTTGCCGAGTTCTCCGTCTCCTCCGTCACCCGCGGCATCGACGCTTTGGGCGAGGTCACGGTGCGCGTGGTGGCTGCCGACGGCCGCGTCTACATTGGACGCGGCTCCGACGGCGACATCATTGTGAGCTCCGCCCTGGCCTATATCAACGCGCTCAACCGCCTCATCGCAGACGCCCGCGACCGCTCCGGCAATTAACCTGGCACCTGCTTTAACCTGGCGCCTGTAATGCCGAGAACCCCTGCCACCCCTGGTAGGGACGGGCGGGTTTCTCGGCAGCTTTTGAGACTGCAGCGTCCCAGCCTGCGATATCGACATATCTCGAAGGAGCAATCTATGACCCGACCTATGACCATGGCTGAGAAGATCTTGGCTGCCCACGCCGGACTGCCTGAGGTGCACCCGGGCCAGCTGGTGGAGTGCGACTTGGATCTGGTGCTGGCCAACGACATCACTGCTCCCATCGCCATCGATGTGGTGGAGGATCTGGGCGGCGGCGTGTGGGATGCAGACCGGGTCTGCCTGGTGCCCGACCACTACGCGCCCAACAAAGACATCAAGAGCGCCGAGCAAACCAAGAAGATGCGCGACTTTGCCCACGCCCACTCCATCACGCACTTCTGGGAGCAGGGCCGCGCCGGCATCGAGCATGCGCTGCTGCCCGAGCAGGGCGTGGTGGTACCCGGCGACCTGGTCATTGGCGCCGACTCCCACACCTGCACCTACGGCGCGCTGGGCGCCTTCTCCACCGGCGTGGGCTCCACCGACGCCGGCGTGGGCATGGCCACCGGCCGCGCCTGGTTCCGCGTGCCCGAGACCTTGCGCGTCCAGGTGGAGGGCCGGCTGGCCCCCGACGTCTCTGCCAAGGATGTCATCCTGCATATCATCGGCACCATTGGGGTGGACGGCGCCCTCTACCAGGCCATGGAGTTTGGTGGCTCGGCCATCAGCGATCTCTCGGTGGAAGGCCGCCTCACCATCGCCAACATGGCTATCGAAGCGGGAGCCAAGGCAGGCCTCTTCGAGGTGGACGAGAAGACCGAAGCCTGGCTTGCCGGCCACACCCAGCGCCCTTGGACTGCCTACGCTCCCGACCCCGACGCCATCTATGCGCGCACTCTAGTGATCGACGCCGCCGACATCGTGCCCACCGTGGCCTGGCCGCACCTGCCCTCGGCGACGCGGCCGGTGTCTGAGTCGCGCCATGTGGCCGTCGACCAGGTGGTCATCGGCAGCTGCACAAACGGGCGCATCGAGGACATGCGCGAAGCTGCCGACGTGCTGGAAGGCCGCCAGGTGGCCCCCACGGTCCGCTGCATCGTGATCCCGGCAACCCAAGAGGTCTGGCGCCAGTGCATGATCGAGGGCTTGATGGACATCTTCCTGGACGCCAACTGCGTCATCTCCACCCCCACCTGCGGCCCTTGCTTGGGAGGCTACATGGGCATCCTGGCCGAGGGCGAGCGCTGCGTCTCCACTACCAACCGCAACTTCGTGGGCCGCATGGGCGCCAAGTCTTCGGAGGTCTACCTGGCAAGCCCTGCCGTCGCTGCCGCCAGCGCGGTGGCCGGCAGCATTGCCGCCCCCGCTGACCTGGACTAACGCCGCGATTGGCTGCGCAGCCGCCCTGTGCCCCGGCATCCCAGGGGCATCGACCCTTGGGAGCACGGGTTTCTCGGCAGCTCGCCCCACGCTTCACCCCGCTTTGTCCACCGTCTTCCGGCCCCACGCCTTCCGACTTCACGCTTTCCGCTCGAAAGGAGCGCCATGTATTTTGAAGGACGCGCGTTTCGCTACGGGCGCGACGTCGACACCGACGTCATCATTCCCGCCCGCTACCTCAACACTTCGGACCCGGCCGCGCTGGCCGCCCACGCCATGGAGGACCTGGATCCCACATTTGCTGCCTCGGTGACGCCCGGCGACCTCATCGTCGCCGACGAGAACTTTGGCTGCGGCTCCTCCCGCGAGCACGCTCCGGTGGCCCTCAAAGCCGCCGGCGTCTCCTGCGTCATCGCCAAGAGCTTCGCCCGCATCTTCTACCGAAACGCCATCAACATGGGCCTCCCCATTTTGGAATGCCCGCCCGCCGTCGACGCCATCGCGCATGGCCAGACCGTTGCCGTCGATACCGACAAGGGCCTCATCCGCAACCTGGACACGGGCGAGTCCTTCTCGGCAGAGCCCTTCCCGCCTTTTCTGGTAGAGATCATTGACGCCGGTGGCCTTGTGGAGCGCACCCGCCGCAAGATGGCAACCGCCCCTGCTGCCACCGCCCCCGCAGCCGATAACCCTGGCGCCGATAACCCTGCAGCTTCCTGAGCTGCGACGTTCCTATTTACTGCACGCGTTACTTTGGAGGACGCTCATGAGGAGCTATAACATCTGCTGCTTGCCCGGCGACGGCATCGGCCCTGAGATCATGGCGGCCGGTTGCCAGGTGCTCGATGCGGCTGCGTCGCGCTTTGGCTTTGAGGTGAACTGCCAGGAGCAGCTCATTGGCGGTGCGGCCATTGATGAGTGTGGGGACCCGCTTCCTGCGGCTACGCTGGAGGCAGCTCAAGCTGCCGATGCTGTGCTGCTGGCCAGCGTGGGCGGACCCAAGTGGGACTCCACCGACCCCTCGCACCCCCGACCTGAGCAGGGGCTTTTGGGTATTCGCAAGGCGTTGGGGCTCTACTGCAACCTGCGGCCGGTGCACGTGTTTGACGCGCTGGCGGATGCTTCCAGCTTAAAGCCCGAGCTGGTGCGCGGAGTCGACATGCTCATTGTCCGCGAGCTCACCGGTGGCCTCTACTTTGGTGCGCGCGAGCGCATCGAGGACGCTCCCGGTGCGGGGATGGATGGCGAGCCGGGCATATGGTGCTCCGATGCCTGCGAGTACGGCGAGGGCGAAATCGAGCGCGTGGTGCGTTATGCCTTCGAGGCTGCTGCGGGGCGTCCGCAGGGCAAGGTGTGCTCGGTGGACAAGGCCAACGTGCTGGACACCAGCCGCCTCTGGCGCGACGTGTCCCACCGTGTGGCTGCCGAGTATCCCCAGGTGGCCTTCTCCGACATGCTGGTGGACAACTGCGCCATGCAGCTGGTGGCACGGCCTGCGCAGTTCGACGTCATCGTCACCGAGAACACCTTTGGCGACATCCTCTCCGACGAGGCCTCCATGGTTGCCGGCTCCCTGGGCATGCTGGCCAGCGCCAGCTTGGGCGATGGCACGCCGCTCTTTGAGCCAAGCCACGGCTCGGCACCCGATATCGCAGGTCAGGGCATCGCCAACCCGCTGGCGCAGATCCTCTCCGTGGCGCTGATGTGCCGCCACGGCCTCGGGGAGTCTGCTGCCGCCGACACCATCGAAGCTGCGGTGGAGTCCGTGCTCAACGCCGGTTGGCGCACCGTCGACATCGTCGATGACGCCACCCCCGCCGAGTGTGTGCTTTCCACCGATGCCATGGCCGCCAAGGTAGTCGAGGCTTTGGGGGAGTAGGGGCTGGTTGAGTTGCTTCAGCTAGCTGGTTATGCAACTCATCCGCTTGTATGTCTTTGCAAAGCACCTGGGTTATGTGCCCAGGTGCTTTGCATTTGGTAGCTATTGCCGAGGGCTGAGGCTAGATTTGGTCGCAGTTATGATGGCCGAGGTTATTGCTTTAGGACCCGTGTAAGAACGCCCAGCGTGATCTTGGCAAAAAAGGTTTGCCAACCTGGTTTCCTTGGCAGCGCAATCTTCCAATCCAGCATCCTTGGCAGGATGCAAATACCTTAGATCTGCCAATCTATTTACTTTTATCTTGAGGTTTAGCAAAAGCCGCCGCCATTCTTGCCTCTATGGCAGAGTTCTGACACCAAAAGCCTTCCAGTCTGACCTGGTTGGCATTCATATCTTCCAAAGTGCACCAGCTGGCAGACACATACGCTTTCCGTGCAGCCTCGATGGGCCACAAGTCATGTCAAAGCTTTCGTGCACAAGAGGTGCCATCAGAGCTATCTCGACGTACCCACCAGATCATGGACACTCTATGAAAAGAAAAAAGCAGTATGAATAAGTTATGGAAAAATCAAAAATGCATCCATAAAGCTACCAGCGGGTTTTCTTAATAAGATAAATACATCAATAAGATATGGTACCAAATGACAAAAAAGTGACAGATTTGTGCCAGAAAATGGACAGAGTTCCGTTGCACGCTCTGCCCATGAACGCGATTCTTTGTGACATAGTCGCCTGGATGTATTTTGCATCCAAGCTGCCAGCGACAAGTATCCCAACGGCAGAGAGCCAAGAGCTTCTTGCTCAGGCGTCCTCAAATGTTGCCTGTGCGAAGGCAGTGAGATCTCAAGTTTGGTGGGAGTCCCAGCTAGCTTTCGCGCATAGCCTGTTGGGGACACCTCCCACACATGAGGTGCCGCTGCATTTTCTTACATTGCCGGTCAATCGAGCAGGAAAACAAAACGGTGTGGTAACCCATCAATACACGGCAATGCTGCCGGGCGGGTTTCTCTTTAATGTCAAACCGCCTGTGGGGCTGGATTCGCTTCAAGTAGTAGGACCTGCGGGATACCTAGCTCTTCGCGCCCGTGAAGTGGATGTAGTTCATTTAGCAGTACTGATTTCAAACCTCTGCGGCGATTACTTCTGTTTGCCTCACAAAGATGCATGTGCTTACTTCAAGCAACCTTTGTGTTCTACTCAGACAATCGTTCAATTGGCACGCTCGTTCTCAGCCAAACCGTTGGGCATAAAACGGCTTATAACTACCATGTGCTATGTGGCAAATAATGCTCACTCGCCTATGGAAACAGTTGTGCAGCTTGCACTCTCACTGCCTAAAAAGTTGGGAGGCTGTGGTCTGCCTACTCCAGAGCTCAATGCAACTATAGAGGTAGAGCCCAAATTGTCCTATCTATTGGGTGGATCAAAAGCAATAAAACCTGATGGCTTGTGGGCCAATCACCATCTGGTTTATGAATACGATAGCAATCAAGAGCATGATGAGAATAAAAATCAAATCAGAAAAGATCGTCAGCGCCGCGATGTAATGGAACGATTGGGATATACGGTAGTGACCATGGATAGTACAATATGTAAAGATGAGGTTCGTCGCAATCTTATCTTTGAACGCATTGCCAATATTCTGGGATATTCCTTTGACTGGAGCGGTCAAGCACAAATTCGGCGTCGTGATCTCTGGGCACGCCTTATGCTCACCGGTATGTGTTGGTAACCCTCCATGCCGAGAAGCCCCTCCATCGCAGCTCGCACCCATCCCTCAGTGCAGCCCCCAAATCCTGGGCCCCGCATCTATGCCACAATAAATCATGCGGCAGTCAACTTTCAGGAGGAGCAATGCAGGTCTACGAAGGCACTATTCTCACAGTGGATACGCAGGATTCCGTGGCTTCCTACCTGGTAGAAGACCAAGGTCGCATCCTTTACGTGGGCAACGGGCTGCCTCGGGAGTACTGTTCGGCTCCCTGCATTCATCTGGGAAGCAGCGTGGCCTGCCCCGCCTTCGTAGACACTCACGAGCATCTGGCATCCTTCGCGACGTTCCATGCAGGGCTCAATGTGATGGACGCACGCTCCAACAAAGAGATTCAAAGCATGATCCGCGACTTCGCTGCGAAGTCCCGGGCAAAGACCCTCATCGCCTTTGGTGCCTCCCCTTACTCGGTGGAGGAGGGCTGCCTGCTCTCTCGCCGGGAGCTCGACGAAGCCTGCCCTGACAGGCCCATCATGATGGTCAAGTATGACGGCCATGCCTGCATCGTGAACTCGGCGCTCCTGGAGCTCGTCAAACCCAAGGTCAAAGATCTGCGCGGCTACCACCCTCAAAGCGGCGAGATGAACCAGGAAGCCTTCTTCGCGGTCTCAGACTTCATCACCGGCAGTCTCTCCCTTCCTGAGCTCGTTTCCAACATCCAGGCGACCATGGACTACCTAGCGTCCAAGGGCATCGGTATGGTCCACAGTGTGAGCGGGGTGGGCTTCGCGGGAAACCTGGACATCACCCTGGAGACCTGGCTTGCCAAGAGCGCCCAGGAGGGGTTCGCCATCCGCGTCTTTCCCCAGTCAATGGACATCCAGGTGGCTCAAAAGCGCGGTCTTCCGCGCATCGGCGGCTGCTTCGAGTGCGCCCTCGACGGCTGTTTTGGCAGCCAGGATGCAGCACTCTTGGAGCCTTACTCCAATGACTCAGCCAACTCGGGCGTCCTCTACTACACCGACGAGCAGGTTCTCGCCTTCTGCCGAGCCGCCCACAGCGCCGGGCTGCAAATCGAGATACACGCCATCGGCGACGCCGCGTTCAACCAGGCTGCCCGGTGCTTGGCCCAGGTCATCGACGAGAACCCCCGCCCCGATCACCGCCACGGCATCATTCACGCCTGCCTTCCCACACCACAGGGCCTCGAGCTCTGCGCTGCCCATGACATCCAGTTCCCCATGCAAACCAGTTTCATCAATTGGCCTCAGGAACCCGATTCCTATCTCCGCGAGATCCTCGGCGATTCACGTGCCGAGAAACTCAACCCCCTTCGCAGCTATTGGGATGCGGGCATCGTGCTTTCTGCGGGCAGTGATGCTCCTTGCACCGATCCCGACCCCATTCTTTGGATGGAACGCGCCTGCAACCACGACATTCCAGAGCAGTCGCTTACGCCTCAGGAAGCCTTGCGTATGTGCACCTATAACGGCGCCTGGACCACATTCGATGAGCAAGAGCGCGGCTCGCTGGAAGCCGGAAAGATCTGCGATATGGCCATTCTTTCGGGCAATCCCTACGAATGCGGGCGCGAGCGTCTCGGTGAGCTCAAAGTGGAAAGCCTCATCCTCTCTGGCAAGCCCTATGGCCGCCAGCGTCAAAGCGTGGTGGCAGCAGTGGCCAAGGGGATGTTCTCGAGGCACCGAGCCTAGGCCTCGCCTCACACTTCAAATCCGTAGCGCTCCTTGATCAGCCCTCGCGCCTGCCGCCAAGCAGCGTGGTTTTCCTCGGCGCTCGCTTTGCAGGTAGCTCCCTCGTAGGGCACAAACCCCAGCTTCTCGTAGAGACGTATGGCTGCCCAGGATTGAGCCTCGGTCACCACATAGAGAGGGCGCGGCATCGTGCCGGCTGCAGCAGCCTGGCTGTAGGCCTCACAGGCAGCCAGGCAGGCGGCTTTGGCGAGCCCGTGCCCCTGGTGTTCGGGAGCGCACATCACCCAATGAAGCCTCCAGCGTGCGGGGTCAAAGTGCGCTCCTGGCCAAAGGCTGCAGGTGGCAGCGAGGTTATTATCGGCATCAAGAATGAAAAAGAGGTTGGCGGCGAAAGCCGCAGGATCAGCGGTTTCCATGACATCCCAAAAGCTTTGGGCCTCGTTGGCGGTATAGGGAAAGCCGCAGGCGACCATAAGCTGGGACCACTGGGATCGGTGTTGCTCAGGGTGGGCGCACCAGCGGTAACCGTCGGGCAACGGGATGCTGGGCAGCGAGGATGTTGCAGTGCAGTTGATATTCATGGTGGCACTGGCGACCGTAGCATTAGCAGTAGCATCAGCTGCAAGGTCGCTGGCCGCACGGTTGCTCGCCGTATGGGCGGCATCGGGGTAGACGAGCACAAGCTCGTCGTAGGGGAGGGTGCGATCCACCAGTGGCATAAGGTTCCTTTCAGGAGTGTTCATGGTGATAGTGCTATCGTGCATACATGAACGTTATAGTATGCAGTGGTATATATAAATGTGCAGCGTCCCCTAGTTCTAGCGAGTGCGAGGACGCGCGAGTAGCAGGGCGCTGTCCCTACTATATAAGGAACTCATTCATGTTGACGCGCTATGAATTCGAGACGCTTCGGGTGAGGCAGGCCAACCCCCGCGCCTCTCAGCGGGCTATTGCCCAAGAAGCAGGGATTGCGCTGGGCTCGGTGAACAAGGCGGTGCACGAGCTTGAGGCTGCCGGTCTGCTGAACGAGGCAGGGGAGCCCACGGCTGCGGCCCAGGCCGCCCTGGCCCCCTATCGCGTAGGCAACGCCATCATTTTGGCGGCTGGCGTGGGCGCGCGCATCGCCCCGTTCTCTTTCGAGCGTCCCAAGGCCATGTTCGAGGTGCACGGCCAAGTGCTCATCGAGCGTCTCATAGAGCAGCTCCATGCGGCCGGCGTTCAAGAGATCGTGATCGTCGTGGGCTACATGAAAGAGGCGTTCTTTTATCTTGAGGAGCGCTACGGCGTCACCATCGTGGTGAACACAGAGTACGCTACCCGCAACAACCACTCTTCCCTCTGGGCTGCCAGGCGGTTTTTGGGCAACTCGCTCATCATCTCATCAGACCAGTACTTCACTAAAAACATCTTCCCCGCGTACTCCTACGAGTCCTGGTGCACGGTGAGCCCGCTCGAGGCTTCTTCCAACGAGGAGACTGTGGTGGCAGATTCTGCAGGCCGCGTGCTCGAAGTGCGCGAAGACGGCACTGGCGACTACCTCATGCAAGGGCCCTGCTATCTGGACCGAGCGTTCTGCGAGACCTATCTGTCCATCCTTCAGGCCGAGTATGCCAACAGCGACACCGCCCCCAAGCTCTGGGAGGCCATCTTTTCTCAGCATGCCCAAGAGCTGTCTATGGCCGTGCGCCTGGTGGAGCCCGGTGTCATTCAAGAATTTGACTACCTGGCAGACCTTACGGCCTTTGACCGGGACTTCTTTGCCAATGTGGACTCCCGTATTCTGGACAACATCTGCAAGACGCTTCACTGCCAGCGCGAGCAGATTTGCGATGTGCGCCCGGTGAAGGCGGGCCTCACCAACCTCTCCACGGTCTTTGCGGTGGAGGGCAAGCGCTACATCTACCGCCACCCCGGTACAGGTACCGATAAAATCATCAATCGAGAGGCAGAGACCTTTGCCTTGACCGTAGCCCGTGACCTGGGGTTAGACGATACTTTCATCTACGAGGATCCTGTCGAGGGCTGGAAGATCTCCCGCTTCGTCGACGGCTGTTCGGAGCTGGATTACGCCAGCCGCGACCAGGTGGCCCAAGCTCTCTCCATGGCTCGCACTCTGCACACTAGCGGCAAGGTCTCGCCTTGGTCCTTCGACTTCTTCTCCGAGGGCGTCAAGATCGCCGGCCTCCTCAGGGGCTGCGGCTATCCGCTGCCCCGCGACTTCGACGAGCTCATGGCCCGCGTAGAAGCCATCGCCACCCGCATGCGCTCCCTGGTCAAAGAGCCCGTGCTCTGCCACAACGACTTCTATGGCCCCAACTTCCTGGTGCGCGGCGACGAGATGCGCCTCATCGACTGGGAGTACGCCGCCATGGGCGACCCCATCTGCGACCTGGGAAATTTTGTGGCCCAGGGCTCGGGTTACTCCGTGGAGGAGACCTTGGATATCCTGCCGCTCTACTATGGCCGCGAGACCACTGCCCAAGAGCAATGGCACGCTCTGGCAGCGGTATGCGTGGTGGGCTGGTACTGGTATGTGTGGGCCATGTACAAGGAGGCTATGGGAAACCCTGTGGGCCAGTGGCTCTACACCTGGTATAAAGCGGCAGTCACCTTTGGCAAAGCTGCCGAGAAACGCCTGCAGCAGGCATCCCTGCACTAACATCTGAGCCCTAAAGACACAGGAGGCAACGTGAGCCCATTGACAGAAGAGCGCTTCGAGGTGCTGGCGAGCAAGGCTATGGCCGGTGAGGCGAGCCCGCAGGAGCTGGAGGAGCTGGAGCCCTATCGGGCCAAGCGCGCCGTGCTATTGGCCAGCGGCATGGGGAGCCGCCTGCTCCCCATCACCATCAACACCCCCAAGCCGCTGGTAAACGTGAACGGCCGCCGCATCATCGAGACCCTCATAGAGCCCCTTGTCGCCCTGGGCATCCAAGAGATCTACGTGGTCACCGGCTATCTGGCCCCGGAGTTCGAGCTTTTGCGCCAGGAATACCCCCAGGTGACCCTCATCTACAACCCCCTTTACGCCACCACCAACAACATCTCCAGCGCGCTGGCGGCGGGCAACCACTTTGAGAACGCCTTCGTCTTCGAGAGCGACCTCTACCTCAAGAACCCCCAGCTGCTTACCCCCTACAGCTTCCATTCCTGGTACCTGGGCGTGCCGGTAGACTCCACCCCCGACTGGTGTTTCGACGCCTACGACGGCATCATCCGCGACCTCCACAAGGGCGGAAAAGACTGCTACCACATGTATGGCGTGAGCTATTGGACTGCCGCCGACGGCAAGCAGCTGGCCTCTGACCTCGTCGAAGCCTTCGATGCCGAGAATAACCGCCAACGCTTCTGGGACGACGTCCCTTGCGTGCTCTTCCGCGACCATTACCAGGTGCATATCAAGCCCTGCACCTTTGACGACATCAACGAGATCGACTCTCTGGCAGAGCTCCAAGAGGTCGACCCGCGCTATGAGATGTGAGGTGGCCCTGTGAAAATCATCTCGTTCGAAGACATCAAGAACTTGGGGATTACCCCGAAGGATTGCCTTGAGTGGACGCGAGAGGCGCTCGAGCGCAAAGCCGATGCCATGCTTCCTCCAAAGATCTCCCTCAAGCCCCCTCATCTGTCGGGAAGCTTTTACAACGTGATGCCCACCATCGCGCCGGCTCTCAACATCGCCTGCGTCAAGCTGGTGACTCGTCTGCCCCATGCAGAGCCGGCTCTCGACGGCAACCTATTGCTCTCAGATCTTGCGACCAATAGCGTCTCTGCCTTGATGGATGCCACTTGGATCACCAATGCGCGCACGGGTGCGGTGGCAGCCCATAGCGCTGCGCTGCTGGGGATCCCCGGGTTTACGCGGGTCGGGTTTATCGGTCTGGGAAACACTGCGCGCGCTACCTTGGATTGTCTGCGCGCCGCAGTGCCAGAGCGGCATCTTGAAGTCACGTTGTTGGCCTACAAGGGGCAGGAAGAGGGTTTCCAAGAGCGCTTCGCCGCCATGCCCGAGGTTACCTTTCACGTGGTAGACGATGTCAAAGAGCTGGTGGCTCAAAGCCAGGTGGCCTTCTCCTGCGTCACTTATACGCCTGAAGACTTTATCGATGACGATTCTGCTTTCGCGCCAGGCATCACGCTCATTCCCGTTCACACGCGTGGGTTCACCCAGTGCGACCTCACCTTTGACAAGGTCTTTTGCGACGACCGAGGCCATCTGCACAACTTCAAGAACTACGCTGCCTTCGAGCCCCGCCTCACCGAGGTGGCAGAGGTAGTCAGCGGCCAGAAGCCTGGCCGCACCTCGGACGAGGAGCGCATCCTGGTCTACAACATCGGCATCGCGCTCCAAGACCTGGTCTATGCCAAGCATGTCTACGATGCGGCGAAAGACTTGGTGCCCGATGTGGTCTATCCCAGGCCCCAAGAGAAATTCTGGGCTTAGGGGCTGCGCAGCCAAGGAGGGCAGCGCTTCTCGGCAATAGGGGAGTGTCCGACCGCAGGAGCAGGCTTTGAAGGAGGGGACGGGTTTCTCGGCAGGGGCGGGTCGTTCGCTTATGCAATGGGGTACGTGTTCGCAAACAACGTATTGACAAGATTTTAGAACAGAGCCATGATGGATTCGAGAAGAAAGGATCCCCTTATGGCTCTTGATCATAATGAGTTTCGTGTGGCTCGGGCGCTCTTGGACGGCATGGCTACCCAGCGCACTCTGGCTGAACGGGCGCACCTGGGCGTGGCCACGGTGAACAAAGCGCTCAAAAGCTTAGATGGGCGCGACCTGATAAATGAGCAGGGACTCACCCCCAAAGGCCAAGAAGAGCTGGAAGCCTACAAGGTGGACAACGCGGTCATCATGGCGGCGGGGCTCTCCAGCCGCTTCGTGCCGCTGTCCTACGAGCAGCCCAAGGGTCTGCTCAAAGTGCGCGGCCAGGTGCTCATCGAGCGTCAGATCGAGCAGCTTATCGGCGCCGGCATCCCAAAGATCTATGTGGTGGTGGGCTATAAGCAGGAGCTCTTCTTCTATCTGGAAGACAAATACCCCCAGGTCACCATCGTGGTGAACCGCGAGTATGCCTCCCGCAACAACAACTCGTCGCTCAAGGCGGTAGAGGACAAGCTGGCAAACACGTATATTTGCAGCTCTGACGACTACTTCGAGGAGAACCCTTTCGAGGCCTACGTATGGAAGTCCTACTACGCTGCCCAGTACGCCCAGGGCGAAACCTCTGAGTGGGTCATGACCTGCGGGCCCCATGGGCGTATCACCAAGGTGAAGATCGGCGGCCAGTGTGGCTGGTACATGCTGGGCCAGGTCTACTTCGACCGCGAGTTCTCGGTCAAGTTCCGCGAGATCCTCGATGAGGAGTACGACCGTCCCGCCACCGCGCCCAAGCTCTGGGAGGAGCTCTACATCGACCATATCGGCGAGCTTGACATGCGCATCCGCCGCTATGAGACCCCCATCATCCACGAGTTCGACTCCCTGGATGATCTGCGCGAGTTTGACCCGCTCTTCCTAGACAACATCGACTCCGACATCATCGACAACATCACGGCCGCCCTAGGCTGCTCTCGCACCGAGATCCACGACGTCTACCCCTTGAAGGAAAGCCTCACCAACCTCTCCTGCCACTTTGCCACCAACGACGGCGAGTACGTCTATCGCCATCCCGGCATAGGTACCGAGAATATCATCAACCGTCAAAGTGAGTTGGACGCCCTCACGGCCGCTCGCGACAACGGCCTGGACTCCACCTTCATCTGCGCGAACCCTGAGGAAGGCTGGAAGATCTCGCGCTTCGTTCCCCACGCCACCACCATCGACGTGCACAGCCACGAGGGCCTCAAGCAGGCTATGGATGTGGCGCGCAAGCTCCACGAGTCGGACATCAAGCTCGAGAGCACCTTCGACTTCTATCGAGAGGCCAAGCACTACGAGTCGCTGCTGCTCGAAAAAGGCCCCATCCAGGTGCCGGAGTATGCTGTCTGGAACGAGCTGGCAGAGCGCGTGCATGCTGCCATGGAGCAAGACGACGCCCCCGTCACCGTCACCCATAACGACTTTTTCTACCTCAACTTCTTGATCGAGCAGGACGGCACCTTCAACCTCATCGACTGGGAGTACGCCGGCATGGGCGACTCCACCAACGACCTGGCCACCTTCTCGGTCTGCTGCGAGCTCTCCGACGAAGAGGTGGACGACGCCATCGACCTCTACTATCAAGGTCGCCCCACGCCCGAGGAGCGCCGCCACAACCTGGCCATGATCGGCATGTGCGGCTGGTGCTGGTACTGCTGGAGCCTGCTCAAGGAGAGCGACGGCGACTTCATCGGCGAGTGGCTCTACATCTACTACCGCTACGCCAAGAAGTACCTCACCCTGGCAGCCGAGCTCTATGGCCTAGCAGGCGATGCCGAGAAACCCGCCCCCGCCTGCTAGTCGCTTTTGGTCATCTCGCAGGATCACCCCCACCTGCCTTTGCCGCACGGCTCACCTGACGAAAGAAGGATCATCTATGGGATACGGACTTACCAGCGGCTTGCTCTGGGGCCTGGACACCGTCATCTTGGGCATCGCCCTCTCCATGGCACCCTACGTGGGCACCGCTGAGGCGCTGGCCTTCGCTGCCATTGTGAGCGCCGCCTTTCACGACGTCTTCTGCGCCGTGTGGATGTTTGTGATCATGGCCGTGCGCGGGCGTCTCAAAGACACGGTGGCCGCCCTCAAAACCCGCAGCGGCAAGGTGGTCGCTGCCGCGGCCCTTCTGGGCGGCCCCTTTGGCATGACCGGCTATGTGGTGGCCATCAACCAGCTGGGCCCGGGCATCACCGCCATCATCTCCAGCTTCTACCCGGCCTTTGGCGCCTTTTTGGCCGTCTTCGTGCTCAAGGAGAAGATGGAGCTCAAGCGCTGGATCGCATTAGCTGTCGCTATGGCTGCCATCATCGTGATGGGCGTGGCCGCCAGCGATATGGAGATGCCCGGAGACGCGCTGGTGGGCATTCTGGCCGCTCTTGCTTGCGTAGTGGGCTGGGGCAGCGAGGCGGTGCTTTTGGCCTGGGGCATGCGCGACGACTCGGTGGACAACGAGACCGCCCTGCAAATCCGCGAGACCACTTCTGGCCTGGTCTATCTGGCAGTGATCCTGCCGCTCTTCGCCGCCTGGCCCTTCGCTGTCCAGGTGTTCGCCACCCCTGCCACCGCCGTGATCGCCGGCGCCGCGTTGGCTGGCACCGTCTCCTACCTCTTCTATTACAAGGGCATCGACAAGATCGGCGCCGCCAAGGCCATGGCGGCCAACATCTCCTACTCGGCTTGGGCCGTGGTGCTGGGCCTGGTGCTTTTGGGCCACGTCCCCAGCCTCATCGAGATCGTCTGCTGCATCGCCATCCTCTGCGGCACGGTGCTTGCCTCTGCCGACGATTGGAGCGAGCTCATCCCTGGCAAGAAGAGCGCGTAATCCGAGCGGCAGCGCGCGAGTCGCCATCGCAAGCAGGGAAGTCTTTCTCATAGCCGAGAAAGACTTCCCTTTTTCGTGTGCGTTATGGGTGGCCAGGCGCCGATCCGGCGCAGTCGCTAGGACTGCTTCTTGGCAGCCTCCACCACGTTGATGCCGTCGCCAAAATCCAAGACTTCCGGTGCATGGGTGTAGCGTTTGTCGGCAGGGGGAAGCGCCTGCCAGTCGCCATAGGTGGCAGTGAGGTAGGCCTCGATGTTGTGGGGGCCCATAAGCTCGACGCCCTCGAACTTGATGGGAACCGGGGGCAGCAGGTCCTGGGCGGGAATGGGCTCGTAGTCGGCATAGGTGGCGTCCACCATAAGGTCGCCGGGGTTCTCTGTGTGGCAGGCGCGCTCAAACATCTGGGCGATGTGGGCCATTGACATGTGGCGCACCACTCCATGGGCCGCCTGGCAGGCCAGCTCGAGAGCGCGGTTGGGCACGTTGTGGGGATGAGCTAGATACTTGAGGTAGGCCATGCGCTGCCAAAAGAGCAGACGGCGCCGTTGGCGGGCGGCGATGCCAGGGTTGCGATCCAGGCGCACCAGGCGGAAGGTGTCTAAGAAGATGCCCTGCTCCATGCCGGCCTCTACTGCCACGCTGTCTTGAAAGCGGGTGTTGTCGCGCCAGAGCGTCGCCCAAAGGCGGGTGTAGTGGGGGGTATTTTCCCAGGTATGAAGGGAATAGCCCTTCGGCAAGTAGCGGGGGAGCACTTCCAGCATGCGGGTGTAGTCATCGGTGGGCATAGACACGTCTACGTCGTCATCCCAGGGGATAAAGCCGCCATGGCGAAGGGCTCCTAGGGCCGTGCCTCCCTCGATGAAGTAGGTGAGGTGCGCATCTTTGCAGGCCTGGTCAAAGACTTTGAGCATTTCCAGCAACTCATGATGGAGACGATCTAGAGAATCGCCAGGATAGGGTGTGGTTTCCATGGGGTTACTCCAGGGTTTGAGGTCGACATTCTATGATGTGAACGCTTCTATACCTTGTCTATAGAGCCAAAGTGTCCATACCTCTAGTATCTCTTACACATACGAGGCGGCCACCCTTTTAACCTTTTGACCAGAAAGATTATTTTTATGGCCTCAACCCATGCCTACGTGATCTTTTCGGCTCAATATCTTCCATCCATGGGAGGTGTCGAGAATTTCACTGCCTCCTTGGCCAAAGAGCTCGCCTCCCAGGGCCACCGAGTGACCGTAGTCACCTCTCAGGTGCCCAACACGTCGAGCCGCGAAGACACCCAGGGCTTCGAGGTGGTGAGGCTTCCTGCCTATCAACTGCTTAACGGCCGCCTGCCTATCACCCACCGCACGGCAGCCTACGAGCGCATTTGGGACTACCTGCTGGAGCTTCCCTGTGATCGCGTGTTGGTGAACACGCGCTTTTACCCCCACTCGCTGGAGGGCCTTCGCTACGCAGAGGCAAAGGGCGTCCCTGCGGTGGTGCTTGAGCATGGGTCGGCGCCCCTTACCTTGGGAAACCCCCTGGCAGACCACGCTATCTCTGCCTACGAGAAGATCATCACCCGCCTAGGTGCTCGCTATGAGCCTCGTTATGCAGGTATTTCGCTGGCTGCGTGCCGCTGGCTTGCCGCAGAATTTCATATCCGCACTCAGCGAGTGATTCCCAACGCCATTGCTGCCGCTGCTTTTAGGGCCCAGGCCTCCAATCGCGACTTCCGCTCTCTGGCATCTACTGGGCCCCAGGATTTTGTGGCGGCGTTTATCGGCCGTTTTGTAGCCGAGAAAGGCGTGCTTACCTGCCTGGGTGTGGCTGAGTGCCTGCCGCAGGTCTCCTTTGTGTTTGCGGGATCGGGGCCTTTGGACGATGAGGTGCGCGAGCGCTGCAGCAAGCTTTCTAACGCCACCTATGTGGGGCGCCTGGATAAGGCTGACGTGTCGGCCCTGCTCTTCCAGGCTGACTGCTGGGTGTCGCCTACCCTGTCGGAGGGTATGCCTACCTCGCTTTTGGAGGCGGGAGCCTGGGGAACGCTGCCGGTCATAAGCCCTGTGGGCGGTGTAGAAGATGTGCTGGGCCCAGATGGCGGCCCTGGGGAGCTTTGCAGCTTGGAAGCAGGCTCTGTGCAGGCGGCTTTGGAGCGTCTGGCGGCATTGAGTCCAGAGGATCGTCAAGCCCGTTCTGATGAGTTTCGCCATCGAGTAGAAACCGCGTTTACCTGGGCAGACTCCGCTCGTGCCCTGGATAAAGCCTTCGAATAAGGAATACGTACATGCTGGAAATGCTGGCTGCTTTCTTTAGCACCATTCTGGATCCGTGCTATACGGTCACCGGTAACTGGTGGTTGGCCATTGTGCTGTTCACCATTGTCACCAAGATCCTGCTGTTGCCCATCTCGCTCTGGTGCCAAAAGAACTCTCTATTGGTAGTGAGCCTGATGCCCCAGGTAAACGCCATCAAAGTGAAGCACTTTGGCGACAAGGAGACCATCGGCGAGGAGCAGAACAAGCTCTATAAGCAGGAGGGCTATCATCCCCTGCTTTCCATGCTGCCTCTGGCCATCCAGGTGCTCATCCTCTTTGGCTTGGTAGACGTCATCCGTTCCATCGTAGCCTCGGGCGAGCCGGGAACGGCGCTTTTGGGTCTTGTGCCGGTAACCGACGGCGGCTGGTCATGGATCATGCCGGTGTTGGCAGCAGCTTCCTCGGCCATCTTGGGGGTGGCCCAAAACCACATCAACCCTCTCCAGCGAGAGCAGGGCAAAGCGGAGAAGGCCTCCACCAACGGCCTCTCCATTGGCCTGTCTGCCATACTGGGGGTCTCGGTGGCCAGCGGCATGGTCTTCTACTGGATCTGCTCCAACCTCATGGCCATCGTGGTGCAGCTGGCCTGCAACCTCATCATGAATCCCAAGAAGCTCGTGGACTACGACGCGTTGCGCGCCTCCCAAGCAGAGCTCCAGGCGCTGGAAGACCTCTCGGCCTCAGACAAGAAGTGGTACGAGAAAAACCCGCTGGCCAAGCGCGAGCGCGAGGACATCGCGCGCTTCTACGACGTGGTGGACAAATCCATCGTGTTCTATAGCGAGGGCAGCGGCTTTTACAAGTACTTTCGGGGCGCCATCGAGTGGCTGTTGGAGCACTCCGACATCCGCATCCACTACATCACCAACGACCCCAACGACCAGGTCTTTGAGATTCACCAAAGCCAGCCACGTCTCATTCCCTACTACATGAGTGTCCAAAAGCTCATCACCGTCATGATGAAGATGGATTGCGACGTCTTCGTGGCCTCCCTGGCAGACCTGGACAACTACTACCTCAAGCGCTCCTATGTGCGCAAAGACATCGAGTACGTGGACATGCTCCACCACACCACCTCGATGCATTTGGTAGGCGCCGCCAACTGTCACGACCACTACGACACCATCTTTTGCGCCGGCCCCCACCAGATCGCCGAGACTCGCGCCTCCGAGAAGCTTCGCGGCGTGCCCGCGAAAAATCTTGTGCCCATCGGCTACGACCTGCTCGACCGCGAGCGCCAAGAGTATCGAGAGCTGCAAGAAACGCTCCCCAAGCACAGTCGCCCGCAGGCCACCCATCGCCCCCAGGCCCTCATCGCCCCCTCCTGGCAAGAGGACAACATCTTGGACCTCTGTGCCGCCGACACTATCAATTCATTGTTGGAGGCCGGCTTCGACGTGACCGTGCGCCCCCATCCGGAATATGTCAAACGCTATGGCGCCCGTTGGAACGCCCTCAAGGAGCGTTTCTCGGCAGTGCCCGAGGGCCAGGTCACCTTTGAGGACGACTTCTCCGGCGAAGGCTCCATCTTTGCGGCAGACGTGCTGCTCACCGACTGGTCTTCCATCGCCTGCGAGTTCTCCTTCACCACCGACAAGCCCACCCTCTTTGTAGACACGCCCATGAAGGTGGGAAACCCCGACTGGCAAGAGATTGGCCTCGTGCCCACCGAGATCTCCCTGCGCAACCAGATCGGCCAGTCGGTGGCTGTGGAAGAGGTGGCTTCCATCGGGGCTATCGCCCGCTCTATGGTGGACGAGGCCTCCCAGTGGCACGACCGTATCGAGGAAGTCTACGACACCTTCATCTTCAACCACGACCATGGCGGCGAGGCCGCAGGTCGCTACTTGTTAGATGCCGTGCTCAGGGCCCAAGCTCAGAAGGGCAAGAAGGGCGAGGGTCTTTCTGCTCCTGTTCCTCGCCAGGACACAGCTGATGCCCCGTACACCCAGGATCCCCAGGACGCGGCAGATGCCCAAGAAGTCGCTGAGGCCCAGGATGCCAACGACGCCCAGGCTGCCGAGAAGGGCGCGCCGCCTGTTTCCCCAGACGTCTCTGAGAAGCCCTACACTCCCAAACATTTTGCAAAGCCTAGCCAGCAGGAGGACTCCCATGAATAAGCAGCTAAGGCGTCCTTTTCTCTGGTTCTTCGACGGCCTCTTTGTGTGTGTGCTGGCCGCGCTCTATCTGGCCTGCTTTGCCACGCAGGCCCAAGCCTACGTGGATCCCTCGGTGGTGACCTATACCATCCAGGCGCTGGCAGGTGTGGCGGTGGCGCTCTCTGCGGTGTTGGGCGTGGTATGGCGCCGTCTGCGCAAGCGCCTCTATAAGGCATTGAACATCGACGAGAACCGCGACAAGGTCCATGACCCTGTGGTTCATGAGGTGAATCCGGCTTCCGATGAGGGCCAGCAACTGCTGCGCGAAGCCAACCGCAAAGCCTTGGAGGATGAGAAGCTGGTAGGCCCTCATAAGCCTCAGAACCTGCGCTGGGCTCCTCGCTTCGTGCTGTCGCTTTTGGCCTGGGGCTGCCTTATCTATTCGCTGGGCGTGGTGACTCCGCTTTCCATGATGGCCAGCAGTCTGGACAGCTTCATCTTTGGCCTGGACGTGGTAACCCCTGCGCTGCTGGTGTTTGCCGCGACGCTCTGGCTAGCCCTCTCTGTTCTGACCTCCCTGGTGAGGGGTAGGGCCTTTACTGTGGTGGCCGCTCTTATCGGCGCTCTTTCGGTGGCAGTGTTTGTCCAAGGCAGCTTTATGAACGTAGGCTTGCCTGTGGCCGACGGCAAAGAGGTGGTATGGGGAAACTTCCTCCAGATCACCTTGGTGAGCTCGCTGGTATGGGTGGCCTTGATGGCGGCAGCGGTGGCCTGGGCGCTCTTTAGCGCCAAGACGCTTAAGGCAGCGGTGGTGATTCTCTCTATCGTGCTGGTGGGCGTGCAGTCGGGGGTGCTGGTGAGCAGCCTGCAGCAAGCCGAGGGCGACCTTGCGTCCATGGGTGCCCCCGACACCCTTTGGACCGGCCGCCCCATGGTCACCACTCAAGATCGAGACACGGTGTCAGAAGGACACAACGTGGTGATGTTCGTGCTGGACACGGTGGACAACGGTTACTTCGACCAGGTGTTGGAGCAGTATCCGGACATCGTTGATAACTACACCGGCTTTACCCACTACGCCAACTGCTCGGGCATGATGATCCCCACCCGCTATGCCATGACGGATCTCATTACCGGCCGCTATCTCACCGATGAGGACGAAAGCTACGGCACCGGTACCATCTCATCTTGGTATGAGGCGGAAAGCCTGGTGGACGCCATGAGAGACAACGGCTATAGCGTGGACCTCTACTCCAGCGACATCCCCCAGGGCACCACCCCTCTGGAGGGTCGGGCTGACAACATCCATGTCCTCGACATTCAGACCCAGTTCTGGCCCACGGTCTCATCCCTCTGGCAAATGTCGCTCTATCGCTCGCTTCCCTGGGCGCTCAAGCCGCCCTTCTGGTTCTACTCTGGAGACATCTCCGGCGATATCCTGGCTGCCTCCACGGGCGACGACCCCTTTGTCCTGGACGATGCCAAGTATCTGGAGGACCTCAAGAGCGATGGGCTCACATTCCAGGAAAACGAGGACGTCACTTCCAAGGGCACCTATAAGCTCATCCACATGATGGGTTCACACTACCCGGTCACCCTCAATGACAAGGGCGAGCGTGTGGATGCAGAGGACACCGATGTGGTGGCCCAGACGCGCGGCGCGCTGTTGGCGGTGGAACAGTACATGGCCGAGCTCAAGCGCTTGGGCATCTATGACCAAACCACCATCATCGTGACTGCAGATCACGGCTACTGGTATCTGGCCGACGACATCGACGGCCCCACCAGCCCATTCTTGCTGGTGAAGCCTGCAGAGGATGCGGCCCAAGCCGCCGAGCCCATGAAGACTTCCTGGGCCCCGGTGAGCCAGCGAGACCTGGCAGCCACGCTCCTCAAGGCCATGGGGGACCCCAACTACTCTGAGTGGGGCACGCCGGTGGACGAGGTGCCAGAAGACCAGCCCCGCACGCGCTACTACCATGCCACCTCGGTAAGCCATCCCGATTTTGATTACTACGCCATCAAAGAATGGGCCATCAACGGCGACGTGCGCGACTGGAACGCCTGGTCAGAGACGGGAAAGCGCTGGCCCATCGTGGATTAGGGAGACAGTGCAATGTTTAATCCATTGTTTCGTCTCTCGTGAAGAGGGAGTTATAGGCATTTGGAGAGGTAACTAAGTAATGTATTGAATATACAGCAGTATAATAAATTATTATACTGCTGTATATTCTAAGTTTGTCTGGGAGCTTGAGAAGTAAAAGGGGACGTTGACGCAGGTCAACGTCCCCTTTTTTGGGCGTTTAAATCCGGAAGGCTCATTTACACACGGGGACCCGGACAGAGGGTGTGCTATCAAATGCAGTGGTGCCTCAGATGAAGGCTGCAAAACTGAGTCGTTACATCCTAGAGGTAGGAGGGCTCGATGAAAAAGGCGATCTGCGGGGTTTGCGGAGCCAGGATGCAGAGGAGCGACAGCGCCCGCGCCTACTAAGCACATTTCCTCCGTGCATTTCCTCCGGCACGCGCCTACTAAGTACAATTTAATATGAAACCAACTCTGTGAGCTTGGGTAATGTAATGCTTAAATAAAAAGTGGCGCAGATTTTGGGCAAAATCGGCCTACTAAGTACTTAGTAGGCGTGAAATGGTACTTAGTAGGCGTGAGGTGGCGCCCAGCCTGAACCTCATCTGCCCTGCATCCCCATTTCAAAGGTAGGTCTACTTTTGACCTTCCATGATTTAGCCGGGGTTTTGCAGTGTGAAAGCAGTGCTACTCTCAAACTGCCCCCCCCTTCTGAGCACAAAGAGTACTTGTAAACAAAGAGTACTTGTAAATAATGAAGGTGAATTCGGCCTACAGGTTAAGGGGTGTTGGCGCAGGTCTGGCGCAGGTCAGCACCCCTTATCACAGCACGCTGTCTGTCCTATAAGCTGAATAACAAAGCAACGGAGGCTCTTCTCGGCAAGGACATGCCGAGAAGAGCCTCCATCTTTAGGTGCGAGTGTGGGGCGGGGAAGTGCTGGCGACGACCTAGAAGGCTTCGCCTAGGCGCTCTACTACCTGGTCGAAGTTGGCGGGGCCCAGAAGCGAGAGCATGAAGAGGGCGAAGAGGCCGCCTACAGGGTCGGCGTCAGCGAAGCGCTCATAGAAGTTGGCTGCCTTGCGCACGGAGGCGTTGTCCAGGTTCTCCACTGAGAGCATGTGGATGATGTAGTTGGCGTTCCAGTGGAAGACCACCGTGTTGGCGCCGGTCATGAGGCGCTCGCAGCGGGCGTAGACCTCCTCGCAGGCCTCGCCGCTTTCTGCGCAGAACTGCTGGGTGACGTGCTGCAGGAGAGGCGCGGGCCACTCGCCGTCGCGCACATGGTCGATGACCGACTCGTCAGCCGTAAGCTCCACCAGGATCTGCGGGGGCAAAAGGGCGGCCAAGATATCGTCACCGGCGTTGCCCAGAGATTCGCGGAGGGTGGGGATAGTGGCATTTTCGAAGACCTCGTTATCGCCGATCTCGGCGAATTTGGCGGCCCAATTGATGCCCATCACGCTGCTGCCGGTGAGCATGCCGGCCAAAATGCGGGGTGTGAGGGCGATCCCCGTGCTTACGTAGGCGGTATCTGACATGTGTCTCCTTTGAACAGAGGTAAACGTCCAAGCGTCAGGCTGTAGAAATACCAAAAACTGAGAGATGGCTGCCTGGGCCAAAATAGAGGGACAGGCAGACGCAACCTTCACCATCTTAGACCATGCCGTAAGGTACTCTGGCGAGGCTTGTCCCTGGGAAAAATTGCACGTCAGTAGTTTTCCCAATGGCGAGCAGGGGGCCTGCAGACAGGTGCCAGGCGAGCTTGTGGCCTCTTAGGTAGCGGAGTTACGTAGCTGGCATCTAGCAGTTGCCGGTATAGACCCACCGAAGGTGCGCATGGGCGATGTCTCTGAGCCTATAGATGTCCTCACACGGCGTGGGTTCCAACTGAGTGCAGCGAAACGCCGGGAAGAACCTCGTGATGTGGAGCACGATGGAAGGGTCTATTTGGGCCAGCCAACGGCACTGAGCCTCCATCTCTTCTGGCGAGTCATTGAACCCCGGAACAATGAGGCTGGTGATCTCCACATGGCAGCTGGGTGTGGCCGCAAAGGCGGCAATGGCAGCTTTGACGCACTCCAAGTCGCCGCCAATCTGCGCGTAGCCCTGGGCATTGAAGCATTTAAGGTCGATGTTCACGGCGTCCATAAGAGGGGCTACGGCGTCGATGACAGGCGCCTCAAAGCACCCGTTGGACACCAGCACATTGCAGAGGCCTGCGCCGTGGACCAGCTCGGCGCAGGAGCGCACGTATTCGAAACCGCAGAGGGGCTCGTTGTAGGTGTAGGCCACGCCGGCAACCTCGGGATCGGAGGCGGCCATGTCTGCTGCGGTGGCTGCCAAATCCTGGGGCGACAGATAACGCCAGGGCGCCCGAGCGGCTCCCGCCTGGGCGATGCAGTGGTTCTGGCACCAGGGGCATCGCAGGTTGCAGCCGTAGGATCCCACCGAAAGCACCAGTGTGCCCGGCCTAAACCTGGCCAGGGGCTTCTTCTCTATGGGATCCACCGCCACCGAGGTCACGCGCCCAAAGTTCTCGTCGACCACCCGGCCGCCCACGTTGGTGCGCGCCCGACATGCCCCGGTGGCGCCGGGAGCCATCGAGCACCTATGAGGGCAGCACTCGCAGGTGGCGCGGAGGGGTTTCTGGGTATCCTGGGGCGCTGCTGAGGCGGGAGCGGCTTGGGGGTTGAGCGGCGTGTTGGCCGAGAAGGACGCAGCCTCCCTAAACATGGCGCACCACCTGGAAGCGCTGGATGGAGACGCGGTCGCGAGACAGGTCGATGCCTCCCTTGGAGGCGGCGATGGAGAGTTGCTCGTCCACGGAGTCGACGCCGGCCAGGTCAGGGAGCAGGACGCCGCGGCGGCCGTCGGAGGTGGAGACGATGACGCCGTAACGAGTGCAGTCCAGCTCCAAGGTGGAGGAGACGGGCTCGGGCTGAGAAAGGACGTCTACGTCGTAGATCAGCTCGGGCAGCTCCTCTGGGGTGACCGGCGAGAAGCGGGGGTCGTGGAGGGCGGCAGAGATGGCATTGGCCATGATCTCGGCGGCCAGGTTGGGCTGGACGGGGGAGAGGGTACCTATGCAGCCGCGCAACCGGCCATCCTTTTTAAGGGATACAAAGCAAGCGCCGGGGAGCTCAAGGGCTTCGAGATTTGCCTGAGAAGCGTTCTTGGCGGCGACGATGGCCTGGGCTGCGGCGTCGGACGGAGCGCCCTGGCCGCGCACCGCGCTCTCCAGCGACAGGCGCGCCAGCGCGCAGTAGGTGTCTTCATGGGCGGGCGATGTCTTCGAGCTCGGCACGGCGGGCGGTGTCGTAGTCCTTCCCAAAAGCGCGCTCGGGGGCGGAGCCTGCGGAGCCATCAGGGGTGAAGGAAGCCACTGCATAACCCACGCCGTAGGGTCCCTCGTAGGACATGAGACTGGCGTCTAGGGGCGTGGCGTCCAGAGCGCCTGCCATGATTTGGAAGGAGCGCAGGCCGCATTCGCCGGCGCGCTCGGCAAAGTCGGGGCTCACCAAGAGCAGGCGCAAGAAGTCCGCCGACTCAAAGGACTCGCACACCAGGGCGTCGAACTCCGGGCCCTCGGGAGCAAAGCCGTAGGGCCCCTCGTCTGCCAGCTTGTGGGAGAGGTCGCCGCTGGCCACAAAAACCATGGAGCGGTCAAGCTCCTGGGCTGCCTGGCGCACCAGCTCGCCCAGGCGGTAGTGGTCTTTGGGCGAGAGCCCGGAGAGGGAGAGGCGCACGTAGCGAGGGGCGGGTTTGTTGGCAGGCCAATGCTTCTGAATGAAGTAGACCGGGATGAGCGTGGCGTGGTCGAGCTCGGGATTCTGGCGCCCTAGCGGCCCTGCGGCAAGGCCGGCCGCCTGGGCGGCGTCGCAGAGGGTTGAGACCATCTCTTGGTCGTAGTCGATGGAGGCAGTCACCTGAGGGGCGCCAAAGGAGGCAAAGGAGCCGTATGCGCCCTCTCCGGTAGATATCTGCAGGTAGTCGCCGTAGAGCGGGGCGTGGGGACTGGAGATGACAACGGTGTCAGGGGCGTCCTGGGCGATGGCTTTGCCTACGGCGTCGTATGCGTCGATGGTGGCTTGGATGGCCTTTTCTCGGCCTTGGCCAACCTGAGGGATGATGAGAGGGGGATGGGGCACGGCAAACGCTTGAGTCAACGGCATAAAGGGAGCCTCCCTAAAAAATGTGATGTGGGGGAGGCTCTTAGAAGCGGTGCGGATAGGCGCCATGAAACTTGCTGGGCCTTTTGTGCCGAGCGGTTAGGCGCGATGACCCAGCTTGCGCTCGAGATAATCCTTGAGTTGGGCTGGGGTGCCTCCCTGTAGGTGGTTTTTATCCCAGATCATGTCTTCGAGATCGGCGCGCTGCTCAAGCTTTTGCGCATAGTCCGAAGAAACCATATTGTGCAAGAGGTTGCCTACCTCCACCTCTCCGTTGACGAGCACCACCAAGTGCTCGGTTTCCTCCAGGTGGGAGAAGGCGCTGTAGGGCTTGGAGATGGTGCCGGACACCTTGCCGTCTACAAGGACGCTGGTGCGCACCTCGGTGGTGCACGCAGAGGTGCGGATCGTGCAGCGGGGGTTGTCTGACACGGGGGCTCCGTGGCGGGAGAACCAGTGGCTCCAGGTCTTGCGCCAGCTGCGGGCAGGCCAGAAGACTGTGAAGCCCTTGATGGCAAGTAGCATGCTGTAGCCTAGCAAGAAGATGATGATGAGCCCCAAGAAGATGCCCCAGGGGGTGATGTCCCACACCGAGACGGTGCCCCAAATGTAGGCTGCCAGCACGATGAGGAAGACGACGGCGAAGATGAGGCCGTCGCGTTTGTTCAAGGAGCGGTCGCGGGCGCTTATGACCTCGCGCAGCAGCGGCTCGTCCATCTCAAAGGTGGACTCGAAGCGCACATCGCCGGCGGAGAAATCGCAGGCGGCCTTGGCAGGGGTGGAATCAAGGATGGGGGAGCTCATAGGGCGGGGCTTTCTGGATGGAGGGTCAGATAAAGGGCGGGCCGGCGCCGATGCGCGGCCAGGACGGCAGAGGCTTGCGGCGCAGGCGCTGGGGCGCGGAGGGTTAGGAGGCGTCCTTTTTGGAGCCTTCTCTGCGCTGGGCTTTGCGGGCTTGACGCGCCTGCTTTTTGGCGGCGTCGCGTTCTTTTTGAGCAGCCTGGACGGTGCTCCAAGAATCCAGCGTAGAGCAGATCTTGTCGCAGGCGCGAGCCACTGCGTTTCGAGGGGGCTCGCTCACATGGGTGGCCAAAAACTGAATGAACCCTGCGGCGTCGCCTTTGGTAAAGCCCTGGGTGTCCAACATGAAGATGAGCGACCCTTTGGCCAGAGTGAGGCAGATGAGGCGAGAGGTGGCCACCGCGCGGCTGAACTCGCTCCACCCAAAGGTGCGACGAGTGCCGTCGCTCAAGATGACACCCAATTCCTTCTCGGTGGCATAGGTGGTGCGCTGGCGGGCTGCCTCGCCGGCGCGATCCAGCGCGGCGATCATGCGGCGGGCGTTGTCTAGAGGAAGCCGGTTGCCCTGCCACACTGTCATGAGGCCCACGAGCAGCACCAGCGCGCAGGTCAGCCCCGAGATATGCCAAAAGACGCGGGCCAGCACCGCAGCAACGCCTATAAGGATGCCGCAGCCAAAGTAGAACACTCGGAGCGTGGGGGAGACCGTGAGCCTGCAGGCCTCCTTGACCTGGTCGTTGGTGAGGGTGGTCTCGTTCACAAAGAGGGAGCCTGCCGGCACGCCGGCTGGCAGCGGATGAGAAGGATGCTTCTTTTTTGCCATGGAGTCACTCCAATAGGGTTACTTTTGGGCGGAAAGCAAAGCGCGCACTGACTCGTAGCGGCTGGTGGAGAGCGCCTTGGCAGGGATGAGTGCCAGCTCGCCGGTCTTCATGTCCACCAGGATGAGTCGAGACGTGCTGTAGACATGCTTGATGTCGTTGAAGGGATAGACCCCCATCTCGCCGGAAGGCTGAGTCACCTCCAGCCTGTCATCCCACACGTCCACGATATAGCGGCGACCGTCTTCTGGCAGCTGCACCGCATTGAGCCCGGAGCGCTGAAGCCTCGCCAGCATGTAAGTGGACCAGCGGCCGCCAACGACCATGAGGCCTGCGCAGAGGGTGGCCATCACCACCATCACCACCGTTTGAGGCTCGAGCACAAACCCGTAGATGAGCATGGCTGCCAGCAACAGCGCGCAGGCGATATAAGCCGGGTTGGAGGCGCCGGTGGGTGTAAGCATCGAGAGCGCATCTTGCGTCATCAGGCTGGTGAGCTCGTAGGTGGCGTGATAGAGCGGCCTGGGTGACGCCGCAGATGAAGAAGACGTGGCAGCCATGACTTCAGGCTCCCTTCGTAAACCGTGCGATATCGCTAACAGAATGATTCTAGCCAATGGGGACCTCTCTGGCACCCAGGGGCGTTTCTCGGCAGCGAAGCTTTCCTGGGCCTCAGGGCGCCCCCGTCTCCCCTCCCTGCCGAGAAACCCCCACCGTCCTCGCCTGCAACTTCGAGGTGGGATGGGTGAGAGACGAGGCTCGGAACTTTTCCATTGGGTAACAGGGGAGCCTGAGAGAGGCCTCAAGGCGTTGACAGGGGCGGCTAAAGCGTCGTAGCATGCCCACATAACCGACATTCGGTACACCAAACCGGCGAAGCGGAAGTAAAACCGTCCCAAGCGCCTACAGAGAGCCCGTGCAGCTGAGATGCGGGCGGTAGCAGGACGGCATAATGGACCCGCTGAGGGCGCGGAGAAGCCTTTAAGGTGGAAGCCGCGACGGGAGCTCCCGTGACAGAGCAGGGCGTGTAAGCGCCTCAAAGGGGGCAGGGAGACCTGCCAATCAAGGTGGCACCGCAGGTGTTTCGAGATGAGACGCTTGTCCTTGAGTCCAAATAGACTGGGGGCGAGCGCTTTTTTGTGTCGCTCCCCAAAGCCTCAACGGCGCGAGGCTTCTCGAAAGGAGCGCAGGATGAACTTCACTTCTCAGGTACACAAGCACGTTTTGGGCAAGCTGGGCGCACTTATGGCGTGCCTTCTGGCGGTAGTGGTGCTGGTGGGCTGCTCGGGCGGCGGGGGCACAGATGTCTCCCAGGCTTCCGGCTCGCTTGACAAGAACACCGAAGTCAGGGTGTGCTTTGTGGAGGTAGTGGAAAACGACGCCTTCATCACCATGATGAACGGCTTCAAAGACGAGATGGCAGACCAGGGCTTCACCAACGTGGTTTACGACGTGAAGAACGCCCAAGGCGACGTGGCCACCTTGAACTCCATCGCAGCGCAGCTCAAGAGCGCCGACTACGACGTCATCGTGCCCATTGCCACCCCGGCTGCCCAGGCCTGCGCCAATGCGGCCATCGACAAGCCCATGATCTTCATAAGCGTCACCGATCCTGTGGCTGCCGGCATCACCTCCTCGCTGGAGAAGCCTGACAAGGGCATCACCGGCACCTCCAACGTGTCCGACGTCAAGGCCATCTTCGAGTTCGCCGAGGAGCTGGACCCGGCGGCGCTCTCGGGCAAGGTGGGTATCCTTTACTGCTCCGGTGAGAAGAACGCCGAGGTCACCGCTAAGGCTGCCCAGGAGTACCTGGAGGGCCGCCAGATCGAGGTGGACGTGCGCACCGTCACCAACAGCTCCGAGGTACAGCAGACCGCAGCTACTTTGGCCTCGGGCGTCTCTTGCATCTACGTGCCGGTAGACTCGGTGGTTCAGAGCGCCATGTCCCAGCTCACCCAGACCGCTACCAAGGCCAACATCCCTGTGCTCGGCACCGATCCCGTGATGGTGAAGGACGGAGCCCTGGAATCTGTCTCTTGCTCCAACACCACCCTGGGCGCCAAGTCCGCCGACATGGCCATCAAGGCCCTGGAGGGCACCAAGATCTCCGATCTGCCCGTGGAGGTGCTGGCTTCTGATGACTACGCCGTCAACGGCGCCACTGCCAAGGCGCTGGGCATCAACCTGGACAGCCTCTCCATCTCCCAGGACTACCGCGTGATCGATTAGTCTGCGAAGGGATCTCGGGCGAGGTGGCGGCATTTCTGCCGCCGGTTCCCTGGGAGCCTTTGGACTGGTCTTTATGTCGCATTGCCCCCTGTGAACTTATAAGAAGGAATCCATGACGTTCTCCGTCTTTTACGACGCCTTGATGCTGGGCTTTGAGTACTCTCTTTTGGCCGTGGGCGTCTACATCACCTTTCGCATCCTCGACATGGCCGACCTTACCGTCGACGGTTCTTTTGGCTTTGGCATGGCCTGCTCGGCGGTGGCCGCGGTAGCCGGTCATCCCTACCTGGGCCTGGTGTTGGGTGCAGTGGCTGGCGCCGCTGCTGGCTGCGTGAGCGGCTTGCTCATCACCAAGGCTCGCATCAACCCGCTTTTGGCTGGCATCATCACCATGACAGGGCTCTACTCGGTGAATATCTATGTGTTGGGCGCTCCCAATGTGAGCTTGCTCAATGCCACCCGCGTCTTCGACCCCCTCTACACCGCCCTAGGCGGCGCCGACGGCCCCCTTACTCTGGATGGCGTCAAGATGGCCTTTGTGGTGGTGTTGGTGTGTGCGGTGGTGGCGCTTTTGTCGGCCTACTTCAAGACCGAAGCCGGGCTGGCTGTGCGCGCCGTAGGCGACAACGAGGCCATGAGCCGGGCCAGTTCCATCAACACCAACCTGGTGAAGGTGGGCGGCCTGGCTCTGGGCAACGCCCTGGTGGGCCTCACGGGCGCTCTGTTGGCTCAGTATCAGGGCTTTGCCGACCTCGCCAGCGGCACCGGCATGGTGATGGTGGGCCTGGCTTCCGTCATCATCGGCGAGGTCTTTGGCGGCCACCGCTCAGTGACCTGGGGCTTGTCCTGCGCGGTGGTGGGCTCGGTGGTCTACCGGCTCATCATCCAGCTGGCCCTGGCCGTGAACCTGCTGGACTCCAACGCTCTGAAGCTGGTCTCCGCCGTCATCGTGGCCGTGTTCATGGCCCTGCCCGCGGTGCGCTCTGCAATGGCCAACGGCGCCTCCAAGCGCACCGCCAAGTCGGCCATGGAGCGCCTGCTGGCCCAAGACGCCCGAGCGCTCAC
The DNA here is from genome assembly GCF_004793925.1 of Muricaecibacterium torontonense. Taxonomy (NCBI): domain Bacteria; kingdom Bacillati; phylum Actinomycetota; class Coriobacteriia; order Coriobacteriales; family Atopobiaceae; genus Muricaecibacterium; species Muricaecibacterium torontonense. The sequence goes on from NZ_SRYE01000002.1 coordinate 101,626, forward strand.
CGGAAACGCCGCGAGCCCCGCGCCGAGCAGCGCTGATTCCAGGAAGGCGGAGTAGCCATGGCAACCCAAACGCAAGAGCCTCAGGTGCAGGCGCCAACTCAAGGGGCGCGGGTTTCTCGGCAAGCCCCCATGCTTGAAGTGCGGGCTTTAGAGAAGACCTTCAACCCTGGAACGCCCACGGATCACAAAGCGCTGGATGGGGTGGATCTGCAGTTGGCTCCCGGCGAGTTCGCCTGCATCGTGGGGTCTAACGGCGCGGGCAAGTCCACGCTGTTCAACGCCATTGCGGGCGCCATCTTCCCCGACGCGGGCCTCATCAAGCTGGGCGGCCGCAACGTGACCTTCGACCCCGACTACCAGCGCAGCCGCACCCTGTCCCGCGTCTTTCAGGACCCGCTCATGGGCACTGCGCCGCACCTCACCGTGGCCGAGAACGTTTCCCTCGCCCTAGGCCGCTCCACGCGGGGAGCCAGCCTCAGGCGCGCCATGCGCAAGGAGAAGCGCGACCTCATCGCCAGCCGCCTGGAAACTCTGGGCTTTGGCCTGGAGGACCGCATGGACGTGCCGGTGGGCACCCTCTCTGGCGGGCAGCGTCAGGCGGTGACGCTGCTTATGGCTACCATCGGCAACCCGGAGCTGCTACTTCTGGACGAGCACACCGCTGCGCTGGACCCGGCCGCCACCGAGCGCATTCTCGAGCTCACGGACCGTATTGTTGCCGAGCAGAACGTGGCTACGTTGATGATCACCCATGATCTCAAGGACGCTTTGGCCCATGGTGACCGTACGCTCGTGATGCACGACGGCCGCATTGTGGCAGACGTCTTGGGTTCTGAGCGCGATGCCATGGATGTGGACGGGCTGCTGGAGCTCTTCCGCACCAGCGCCGGCTCCGAGCTGGCCGATGACAAGGTGCTCCTCAAGGCCTGAGGGCACACATGCGATGTAGTGCCTCGTCGCACTGGGGTTTTATAAAACCCCAGTGCGACGAGGCAGCGAAAACACAAATGCCGCCTCCTTAAACGCTGCCCCCTTAAAAGAGGGGGCTTGCTGCGAACATGTCTCGCAGCAAGCCCCCGCATTGGCGCAGTGTTTTCGCAGCGCCCTTACTCTTCCACTACCAGCGGCACCTGGCAGAAACGCACGCAGTCCACGTAGCCGCGATCCGTAAGGCGCAGCTCGGGGATGCAGGCCAGCGAAAGGCCCGAGAGCGTCATGAACGGCGAGGGCATGGTGCAGCCCATAGCCTTCCAGACTTCCTCCATATGGGCTACCTGGTTGGCCACCTTCTCCACGTGCTGGTCGCTCATGAGGCCGCACACCGGCAGCTCCACCAACCCAAGCACCTTACCATCTTGCACGGCTACCTCGCCGCCACCACAACGTACCAGCGTCTGGGCGGCCAAGGCCATATCCTCGTCGTTGTCGCCCAACACCAGCAGATTGTGGGCGTCGTGGGCCACCGTCTGGGCCAGGGCGCCGTGGATGCCAAAGCCCTTGGCAAAGCCCGCGGCGAAGGTGCCGGTGGCGTGATGGCGCTCGAACACAAAGACTTTAAGCAGGTCCTGGTCCGGTTGAGCTTCTAGCAAGCCTGCCGCCACGGGCATCTCTTCATGCACCTCGTGGGTGATGGTGTTGCCTGGCGTCACTTCCATGACGCGGACGAGGCACTTGTCAGCAGCAATGGGTTCCCCAGACTGGGTGATCGCCGGGATGCAGAAGGTCTCCGGCTCGATGTCGAAACCCACGTTCATGGTGGAGGTCATCCAGTCGGGCCAAATGAACTCGTCCAGCTCGAAGGTGGGGACGCCGGCCTCGGCTGCCAGCTCGCCATCGATCCACACCTGCTGGGCGTTGAAGTCGCGCAGGTTGTCCCAAAGCACGATGTCGGCGCACTTGCCCGGCGCGATGGCGCCCAGGTCCTGCTGCTGGCCAAAGCAGGTGGCGGTGTTGATGGTGCACATCTGCACGGCCACCGCGGGCTCGATGCCCAGCTCGACGGCCTTGCGCAAGATGCGGTCCATGTGGCCCTCGCGGACCATGGTGGAGGGGTGGTTGTCGTCGCTCACCAAGCAGCAGAAGCGCGTGTCGATGTCCTTGTTAAGAATTGCCTCCACCAGATCTGGCAGGTTGTGCCATCCCGATCCATAACGCAGCTGGGCGTACATGCCGCAGCGGATCTTGGCCAGCGCGTCTTCGGGGCGCACCGACTCATGGCAGCAAGACACGCCGGAGGCGATATAGGCCTGAAGACCACGGTCGGTCTCGGGGGTGGAGTAGTGGCCGGTGACCGTCTTGCCGGCGCGCAGGGTGGCGTTGATCTCGTCCAAAGGCAGGTCGTCGCCCGCCAGCACGCCGGGGAAGTTCATCATCTCTCCCAAGCCCACGCAGCTGTCCCACTTCATGGTCTCCTCGACGTCGTCGGCGTCGATGGAGGCGCCGGTGTCCTCGAAGCCCGTGATGGCTGGCACGCAGGAGGGGGTGGTGAGCATGGCTTTAAGGGGCGTGCGAGCCGCATCCTCCATCATCACGGCCACGCCGCGCAGTCCGCGCACGTTGGCCACCTCGTGGGGGTCCATATAGATGCCGGTAGTTCCGTGGGGCACCGCCGCCCGAGCGTATTCCGCCACGCCCACCATGGAGCTCTCCACATGCATGTGGCCGTCCATGAGGCCGGGGGTGGCTACCAGACCGGTGCCGTCGATAACTTCGGTGAGCTCGCCTATGCAATGGCTGGCATCGCCCACATAAGCAATGCGCCCCGAAGCCAGCGCAATGTCTTGCCCATCCAGCACCTCGGCTGTGCAGGTATTCACCAGCTGCACGTTTTTGATCACTGTGTCCGCCGGCTCCAGACCCTGGGCCACGCGCACCAACCTTCGATTGCACTCCCACAACGGCGTCTTGCAAAACTTATTTATCATTCTGCCTCCCGCGAGTTTTCCAGGCATCCAGGCGTTCATTTATGCTCTTGGCTCCTCAGTCTAAGCTATTAAAGGAACCCCTTTTGGCATGGTCTGGCGAAAATAGGAATCTAGCGGCGCAATGGTTGACCGGGCCCATAACCGCTATACTCATCTGCGAGCCTTTTCCACTGGGTCGGGTGACGTCACGTCCCGAACCTGGTCAGGACCGGGAGGTAGCAGCCATAAGGGGCCTCTGGCGGGCACCCGGCTCAGTGGAGAAGACTTGGGAGCCGCCCTCGTTGCCTCATTGCAGCGAGGGCCTCTTGCTATGGGGGCGCGTTTCTCGGCAGCTCTAGGCGGGGCAAAAGCCTGGGCCCGGTGTCTATGGGCTTGCATCGCCCTCCTTGCCGAGAAACCCGCACCACCTCTCCCTGGGCTTTTACCGGCGGATGCACGGCCACAGATGCGCGGACTTCGAGGAGTCATCTATGGATTTCGTCTCACTTATCGTTGGCCTTCTTCAAGATCCTATGGGTGCGATTCAGGGCTGGATCGCGCAGGGTCCCTGGGTGGCGATGGGCCTCATCTTTTTGGTGATCTTCATCGAGACCGGTGTGGTGGTCATGCCGTTTTTGCCGGGCGATTCCCTGCTCTTTGCAGCGGGCATCCTGTGTCACGGGGCTGCTGGAGAGGCGCTGCCTTTGTGGGAGCTTTTGCTCTGCGTGTGGGCGGCCGCCATTCTGGGCGATCAGTGCAACTTCTTCATCGGTCACTTTTTGGGCACACGCATCATCAAATCCGGGCGCATCAAGGCGCTGACGCCTGAGCGTGTGGCCCAATCCGAGGCCTTCATGGCCAAATGGGGCGGCCTCTCCATCTTCTTGGGTCGCTTCTTTCCCTTCATCCGTACCTTCGTGCCGTTTTTGGCCGGCGTGGGCGGCATGAAGTGGCACCACTTCTTTGGCTTTAATATTCTGGGCGGCGTGGTGTGGTCGTCCCTCTTTACGCTGCTGGGCTACTTCTTTGGCACCATTCCTGCGGTCCAAGAGCACTTTGAGCTGGTAGTGGTAGGCATCATCGTCATCAGCCTCATTCCTGCGGTGGGCGGCGCCATCCGCGCCAAGATTAAGAGCCGCCGCGAAGAGGACGAGATCGAGCAGGACATGCAGCAGCAGTAGGGATCTGCGCGCGGCAGTTGTTTGAGCTACTAAGTTGTCTCAGTCGGCTCCTAGGTCGTCCCAACTCTTTCAGGAAGGCCGTAAGTATTCAGGTTGACTCCCAGGTCGTGGCTAAAAAGTGAAGAATCAACGGACTCCTTTATGAGAAGTTTGGGGGCCTTCAATGAGGGGACATTTCAATCAGCAGCGCGCGCCTGTTCCCTTCCTTCTCCTTGGCTCTCCCTAGAGGATCGCGGCGCACAGTCTCCTGCCCCATCCTCAAGCTCTTGCAGGCGCGCGCATAACCTCCTCATTGGGTTGCCGCGCTCCCCTCTCTCTCGCGACACCCAAAAGGCGCCCTCCGTAAGGGCGCCTTTTTTATTAGAATGAACCATCACCTAAGCTTTGGAAGGATGGTCCATGGAGTCGCTGTATAGAGCCTATCGACCGCAAAAATTTTCGCAGGTAGTTGGTCAAAAACCGGTGGTGGAGACCCTAGAGCGCGGTATTCAGGAGAACCGCCTGGGCCACGCCTACCTGTTCTGCGGCCCTCGCGGCACCGGCAAAACCACCATGGCGCGCATTCTCTCCAAAGCGCTGCTGTGCGAGCAGGGTGAAGGGCAGTTGCCTGATGGCACCTGCGAGACCTGCCAGGCCATTGCCGAGGGCAACCATCCCGACGTCCATGAGCTCGATGCTGCCAGCCGCACCGGCGTCGACGCGGTGCGCGACGAGATCATCAACCGCGTGGACTTCGCCCCCACCAAGGGTAAATACAAGGTCTATATCATCGACGAGGTCCACATGCTCACCAAGGCGGCCTTCAACGCGCTGCTCAAAACCTTGGAAGAGCCGCCGTCGCACGTGGTCTTCATCCTCTGTACCACCGATCCTCAGATGATTCCTGCAACCATCCTCTCCCGTGTGCAGCGCTTCGACTTCCACTCCATCACCAATGCAGAGATCCAAGATCACCTGGCCTTCGTCAGCGAGCAGGAGGGATTTACCGCAGAACCCGAGGCTCTCGCCATGATTGCCCGCCATGCTCGCGGAGGCATGCGCGATGCCCTCTCGAGCTTGGAGCAGCTCTCGGTCTTTGGCAACGGGTCGATCACCGTAGACGCCGCCCGCTCCCTCTTTGGCATGGCCGACGAATCCCGCCTCAACCTCGTGTGCGCCGCCTTACAATCCGGTGACGTGCCTGCGCTTTTCAAGCTCGTGGCTCAGGCCGCAGCCGACGGCGAGGAGATGCTTCAGTTCGCCTCCGGCCTCGAGTCCCACATGCGCGACCTCTACGTCACTGCCATTGCAGGCGACGTCCCTGAGCTGGTCTCCGCCACCGGCGACGAGTATTCCCAGCTGGCCTCCCAAGCGGCTGCCTTTGGCTCGCCCCAGCGCATCTTAAATCTGCTTATGGCCCTAGGCGACCTGGTGCTTGACCTGCGCCGAGCCCCCGACCCCCGGCTCACCTGCGAAGTGGCCCTCATCCGCATGGCGCGCCCCCAGGACGACGCCACGCTTTCTGCCTTGGCCGCCCGCGTCGAGGCCCTCGAGCAGGCCCTCGCTTCCGGCGTCCCTGCACCCGCCTCGTCCACCTCTTCTGCGGCGCCGGTCTCGCCCGCGATGCCTCAGACTTTGCCTGCTTCTGGCGCCCCCCGTGCCGAGAAGCTCACGCCCTCCCTACACGCATCCCCTACGGCGCCTGCACCGCAGCCCCAGCCCGCACCGCAACCTGCAATCCAGCCGAGGTCCGCTGTCCAGCCGAAGCCCGCTGCCCAGCCGCAGGCCACGGCACCTAGCCAGCCTGTGCAGCCTGCGTCCGGGCCGCAGCCTGCGCCGTCCCCGCAGCCCGCGCCCACAGCAGAGCCCCAGCCTGCATCCGCAGTGCAACCGGCGCCACAGCCTACGGCTGCCACGCAGTCCGCCGCCGCACCGACCCCCGCGTCTGCCGCCAATGCCGACCTTGAGGCCGCCTGGCAAAAGGTGCTGATAGAGCTCAAAAAGGCCATCCCCGCAGCCCATGCGCTTATCGCAGCGTCGCATCCTTTGAGCGACGACGGCCAGACGCTTGAGATTCTGCTGCCTGCAACCTCGGGGTTTGCGCTGGGCATTCTCTCTCGTGCCGATATCAAGCCCACCATCGATGCCCAGGTCCAGTCGGTCCTCGGACGCCGCAGCGTGCGCTTTGGCACCGAGGGCCAAGCCGCATCGGTACCCGCCGCAAAACCCGCACCGGCCGCTGCGAAGCCCGCGCCTGTGTCAACTCCTGCGCCTCAGCCCGCGCCCACTCAGGTATCCGCTGCTGCGCCGTTGCCTGTGCCCGCCGCTGCGAAGCCCGCGCCAGCTTCCGCGCCCCCGACAGCTCCCTCGCTGACCCCGGCTCCCAGCGGTTCGCCTGCGGCTTCAGCAGCGTCTATGACCCCGCCTTGGGAGGAGGCTCCTTCTCGGCAGCCGGAACCCGCTCCTGCTCCTGAGTCCTATCCCGACGACATGCCGCCCTACGACGATTACGTCCCGGCAGAAAGCTACGAGGACTTTGGCTCTTTTGAGCCGACCCAGGAGCCTCAGGCGCCTTCGACGCCTGCGCCCGGCCCTGTGTCCGCACCTGCTGCTCCGGTGGCCCAACCCGCTGTGACGCCTCCCGCACCTGCAGAAATCGCGCCTATAGAGGCTGTCCAGGGAGCTTCTGTGGCCCCAGAGCCTTCAGCGGCGTCGGCCTCGCCAATAGAGCCTGATGCCCCGGCCGCGGTGATGCCGGAGGGCTTGTCTGCCGAGGAGCAACGAGTCTTCCAGGTTGTGGAGGCAGCCTTTGGCTCGGAGGTGCGGGTGCTTCCGGCAGATCCCACAAATCCCCTATCTCAGTAGGGTAGAGTGGCTAGGTTGGTGTGCGGGCGGATGCTGGCTGCATCGACGGCTAAGAATGCAACTGCGCGTCTTTGAACGCTTACAGAAAGGTGAGTTATGGCTAAGAATCGTATGCCTCGTGGCGGTATGCCCCGTGGTGGTATGGGCGGCATGAACATGAACCAGATCATGCAGCAGGCTAAAAAGATGCAGGAGAGCCTGGCTGAGGCGCAGGACAAGGCCAAGGATCTGGAGGTCTCGGCCAGCGCGGGCGGCGGCATGGTGAAGGTCACCGCTTCGGGCGACATGCAGCTCAAGGCCATCGAGATCGATCCTGAGGCCCTGGATCCCGAGGACGTCGAGCTTTTGCAGGACATGATCCTGGCGGCGGTCAATGACGCACTGACCTCGGCTTCTGAAGCTGCTAACAACGAGGTGGCCGCAGCCACCGGCCTTGGCGGCATGAATATCCCGGGCCTGTTCTAAATCGTGGCTAGTTACTTTAATGATTTCCAAACAACTGCGGATACCGGTGCTTCTTGGGATGGCACGTCCTTCTCGGCAGCTACGGGCGAGGGGGATGTGGATGGTCGCAACGATCGCCACGCCTTGCAGAGGTTGTTAGACGAATTGTCGCGGCTTCCAGGTATTGGGCCAAAATCGGCGCAACGTATTGCCTACCATCTGCTCTCTGCAGACGCGGAGGAAGCGCGCAGGTTGGCGCAGGCTATTTTGGACGTCAAGCGCAGCGTGCATTTTTGCCCGGTGTGCTTTTCCTACGCTACCGGCGATCTGTGCGAGGTGTGCGCGGATCCTCGCCGCGACCGCACGTCTATCTGCGTGGTCTCTGAGCCGCGCGATGTTTCGGCAATCGAACGTACCGGAGCCTATCGCGGCCTTTACCACGTGTTGGGCGGCGTCATCTCTCCTATGGACAAGATTGGTCCCGAGCAGCTGCACGTGCGCGAGCTTTTGAGCCGTCTGGCATCTGGCGAGGTCTCCGAGGTCATCCTTGCTACCAACCCCGATGTGGAAGGGGAGACTACGGCCACCTATCTGGCGCGCACTCTGCGCCCGTTGGAGGTCAAAGTCACTCGGCTTGCCCTGGGGCTTCCTGTGGGCGGCGAGCTGGAATATGCTGACGAGGTCACTCTTGCGCGCGCCATCGAGGCCCGTCGGGACGCCTAGCTGAGGTGTTCTAGAGGCGTTGGACCATTTGAATCCTGTAGTCGTGTCAGGTTGGAGGGGCTGTCTTAGGATGACATGCCTTCTGTACCTGGCACGACTTGCTATTTGCCCCTGAGCCCTTCGTCTCTGAGGCAGTTTTTTGGATTGGGGTAGTTCTCATATCGAGGCATGTCTCATTTTGAAAGCACTTTTTAGGCCAAATAGCGGCCATCTTGAAAGTGGATCTACCACCAAGAGGGAAAACCCAGGTTGATGGCGGAAGGTTGGATAAACTTATTACTAATAAAATAAGCAAGAATATACTGTACGGTCTAACTCTTCTGGGGTAGAGGTTCAAGAAAGCAGTAACGGATCCTTGGACATTGGCTACGTGAATTATGAAGCCAAAATGACCTCATTCACTCCGTGGATTCACGGAGTGAATGAGGAAACTCCAGGTCACAAAAAATATTAGCTACGTGAATTCACGTAGCTAATGCTGACTGCTGTCCCTAGCACCCATAATATCTTGGAATCTAAAATGTGCCGCATTATTCCCGCTGCGGATACCACGCTATCGGGGGTTGCACTTCTAGATGGGGGCCAATGGTTTTTCCCATCCAGATCATGTCGTACCAGCGGCCAAACTTGTAGCCGCACTTATCAAAATGCCCCACCTCGCGAAATCCCAGGTGCTCGTGGAAGCGGGGGCTGTCCCAGGACAGATGGGGGTCGTCTAAGGCGTGTGAGCCGGTGGGGTTTAGCTTGATGCGCCCCTCCACGTGGGGCACTCCAATGCAGGCATAAAGGTCCAAGATTCCCATGGCGCGCAAGCGCTGCTCAAGTGCTTCGTAGAGCAGGCGCCCCAGACCGCGGCGGCGCACCTGAGGATCCAGGTAAATGGTGAGCTCACAGGTCCAGTCGTAGGCCGTGCGTTCCACAAAGGGCTGGGCATAGGCATAGCCTGCAACAGCGCCTCGATCAACCGCCACCAGGTAGGGATAGCGCTCCCTGATGTGCTTCATGCGGCCAACGAACTCCTCCAGCGAGGGCGTCTCCCATTCAAAAGAGACTGCCGTCTCGCGCACATAGTAATCATAAATATTGAGAAGATGAACTGCATCCTCCAGACGCACATCCCGCACGTAAGCTGCATCCTCCAGACGCACATCCCGCACGTAAGCGCCGGCACCTTCTTTCCGCATATCTCGCATGTCAGCCTTCTCCTCGCGCGCATCCGGTACAAACCGTCTTCCATGACGGAATAGCAGGGTTTCTCGGCAGCCTGGTCTTTGGTAGCTGGAGCTAAGGATACGCCCGCAATCTTACAGAGCTGTCACGACACTGTAAGCGGGATCGATGGCAGGAGGACGGCCGGCCGGCGAAGATAAAGTCACACGGTAGCCAAGCGACGGGTGCCCCGCATCCGGGGTAGTGCAAAGGAGGACGTTATGTTTCGTCATGCAGTATCCACGTATTTTGACCGCAACCAGGCAGTGCTCGACGGCACTATGTCTACTTTGCAGCTGGCCCTCTGGACGCTGGGCATGAACATTCTGGGCTATGCCATGATGGCAGCGCTCTGGATCTTCTCGCGCTAAGGCCCCTCCGGGAGCCTCGTCGGGGTTGGCAGCCCGACGTTCCGTGACATGTGGGCGGCAGGCACACCCTCGTAACCCGCCGTGCATCCGCGCCTGCCGCCCGCGCCTTGAAGCTTTGCATCCTCAAGAAAGGATTGTTATGCCAAACGTGCTCGAAGTGCGCGACCTCACCAAGGTCTACGGAGGTGGTCTGGCCGCCACTACCACCGCGCTGGATAAGGTGTCCTTCTCGGTGGCCAAGGGCGAGCTGGTGGCCATCATGGGGCCTTCGGGATCCGGCAAGTCCACGCTGCTCAACTGCGTCGCCACCATCGACAGGCCCACCTCCGGCGAGGTGGAGGTCGACGGCCATTCCATCTCCACCATGCGCCAGCGCGCCCTGGCCGACTTCCGACGCACCCAGTTAGGATTCATCTTCCAGGACTCCAACCTGCTGGACACCCTCACTTGTCGAGAGAACATCGAGCTTCCCCTCACCATCGACCATGTGAAGCCCGCGCAGGTGGTAGAACGTGCCGAGAAGGTCGCGCGCTCCCTGGGCGTGGCCGATGTGTTGGACAAATACCCTTATCAGGTGTCGGGAGGTCAGGCCCAGCGAATCGCTGCCTGTCGCGCCATTGTCACCGACCCGGCGCTGGTGCTAGCCGACGAGCCAACCGGCGCGTTGGACTCAAAAGCGGCCCGCGTGCTGCTGGAGGCTTTCCAGGGGCTCAACAGCGCCTATGACACCACCCTGCTCATGGTGACTCACGACGCCTATGCCGCCAGCTTCTGCCAGCGGGTGCTTTTCATTCGCGACGGGCGCCTGTTCACCGAGGTGCGCCGCGGCGCTCGCTCCCGCAAGGAATTCTTTGATGAGATTGGCCGCGTAGTCTCGGTGATCGGAGGGGCCGATGCTGACTAAGATCGCCCTAGGCAACATGAAGCGGTCCTATCGCGACTATGCCATTTATTTTCTTACCATTGCGCTGGGTGTGGCGGTGTTCTATGCCTTCAACACCATTCGGTGCCAGGCAGACTTCCTCTCGGCCAGCATCTCCAGCGTCATCCTCATGGTGGCAGACCTGCTCACTGGCGTCACCGTGGTGCTGGCCTTCTTTTTGGCTTTCTTGATGGTCTATGCCAACAATTTCATTGTGCGCCGACGCAAGAAGGAGTTTGGCCTCTATCGCGTGCTGGGCATGCGCACCGGCCAAGTGGTCGCCATCATGGCCATCGAAACCCTGCTTACCTCGCTGGTAGCCTTTGCGGCTGGCATCGTGCTGGGTGTGGGCATCTCTCAGCTGCTGGTCTTTGTGACCGCAGCGCTCTTTCATGACACGGTAAAGAACTTCACCTTCATCTTCTCTCCCGAGGCGCTTCTGGCTGTGGCGGTGTGCTTTGCTGTCACCTTCTGCGTCATGCTCCTGCTCAACCTGCGCTCCATCTCCAAGGTGCGTCTGGTAGACCTTATGAGCTCTGGCCGCAAGAACGAGAGCGTGCGCCTGCGCAACCTGCCTTTGTGCTCGGTGATGCTGGTGGCCTCTGTGGCCCTTATCGTCTGGGCCTACTATCGCTTGCTCATCCTGGGCTATCCCGTAGAAGTCTTTGGCGGCTCGTTGGACGGCGGCAAGTCCAACCTCGACTTCCTCATCACCACCTGCATGATGCTGGTGGGCACCTTCGCCTTTTTCTGGTCGCTGCCCACAGTGCTTGCCACCCTTTGCCAAAAGACCCGTGCACTTTACTTGCGCGGTCTCAACATGTTCACCATCCGCCAGCTGGTGAGCCGCATCAACTCCAGCTCCTTTGCCATGGCAGTCACTGCAGTAGTGCTCTTCCTGGCGCTCACCTCAGTGTCTACGGGCATGGCTTTGGCTGGCGGCCTCACTACGTACTGGGGCACCTCGGCTCCCTATACGGCAGCTCTGAGCGCCACCTACCTGCGCGATCTCTACGATGAGGGCTCCGAGCACCAGGTAGACAAATCCACGCCTATCCAACCCGTCGACCTTGCCCAGGTATGGGAGTCCAACAACCCAGATGTTGCCAGCCACTCCCACTACACCCAGGTAAACACCTATGTGGTGCCCAAGGGCGAGATCGAGGGCGACCGCTATACCGTGGGCGACCTCTTTGATGACTCCCCAGACACCCATGCTCGCGAGGCTTATGCAGAGTTCAGCACCTACAGCAAAGACCTGGAAGAGTCTTTGCGAAGCGTGCCCATCTTTGCAATCCCGGTCTCTCAGTACAACAAGCTGCTGGCCTTGCAGGGCGAGCCCCCGGTAGAGGTGTCCGAAGGCGGCTATCTCATGTATACCTGCGGAAGCCTGGACCGCCTCAAAGCCGGCATCGACCGCGTGCTTGTGGCTGACACCCCCATCACCCTCAACGGCCATACGCTCAGGCCGGCCAACGATCAGATGCAACAGGGCCTCATGCTTTCCAATGGCGAAGGCGCAGACCCCTACCTGGTGGTGCCCGACGAAGTGGTGGCCAACATGAGTCCTTCGATGAGCTACCTGGAGATCCAGGCCAACGAGGGTTACGAGGGCCAGGTGGAACAAGCCACCGACAACCTGGACTTTCAAGCCGCTGTCTCTCAAAGCGAGGATGTGCTGTTCCGTGACAACACCCGCACAGAGATTGTGGAGTCCATGAACCAGATGACCGCCATCATTGGCTACATGGCCGTCTATATTGGCTTTGTGCTGGTCATGAGCGTGGCTGCGGTGCTGGCCATCCAGCTTCTCTCCGGCGTAGCCGATTCCACCTCCCGCTATCGTCTCCTCTATGACCTGGGCTGCCCCCAGCGCCTGCTCTCAGGCTCGCTGCTCTCCCAGACGCTCTTCTTCTTCCTGTTGCCGCTGCTTATGGGCATCGCCCATTCGCTGGTGGCCCTGTTCTCCCTCATGGACCTCTTTGCGCTTGTGTTGCCCTTCGACATGGTCTCCGGCCTGCTCTTTGCTGGCGTCGTCTTCCTAGTGGTCTATGGAGGCTACTTCGCCGTGAGCTATGGGGCCGCTCGAGGCGCCGTCTCCCATGCGCTCCTAGGAGCCCGCCGCTCTCAGGGCTGATGCTCAGGGTTGTCGTGAGGCAGGGCCTTGGCCTGCCTGCTTCTCCTCCTGGTCTTGTTCCCTTCCAATTCCGCTGCCGAGAAGCCCTCGCCCCCGCAACCTGCCTGCTGCCCGCCGTTGGCCTTTTTCAAGGCCAACGGCGGGCGTTTTTGTGTACGGGTGATGTGCGAAGGCTGCATCAGGGCCGTTTGGAGGTGGCAGTCTTTTGTCGGTGGCCGTTGCCCTTAGAGAATGGGGGCCAAAGGGGCTAAGATGGCCAGGTAGGCTATTCCGGTGCCCTTCAGGCACTCAATCATTTGAGGAGATCATGGTTCCCACTCCCAACGGCTCGGATTACACGCCCAAGCATGGGCGCCATGCGGCGCGCCCCGGACAAGCGCCCAGCTACAGCGCGCGTCGAGGTGCTTCTCACGGAATCTCGCAGGATGTCGCTCCAGCGCAGGGCGCCACGCGCCTGTCGCAGGGTGCCGCACGTCCGCCAGCTTCGCTGGGGGCGCAGGATGCGCTGGAGGCGATCTCGGGAGATGCCCCGCGTCCCATCGGGGTGGATCCGTCGCGCACGGGAAGCTTCTCCACCTTGGCGTCTGGCCAGGGGGCGGTGTTACATGATCGCGACTCGGCGTCTGAGGCGGCCTCGGCGGCGCGCCATAATTTTCGCAAGGGTGGTCCGGTGCGCATGAATTCCAAGGCGCGCCCCCAGGTAAGCCAGCGCCCGCGCTCCAGCGGCTCGTTGAGCCGCCCAGCGGTCATCGGCATCGTGGTGGTGGCCGCTGCAGTCATCGTTGGCCTGGTGCTCTTTGTGCTCAACGCGCTCAATACTGTGCCTACCTCGCTGGACACCAGCTCGGTGCCCCTGGCAGACCAACGGGTGGAGCAAACCCAAGACGACGAGAACCAAGGCATCTCCTATGGCGGCTACACCTATTCTGTGCAGCCCAAAGCTGACGGCGTAGGTTACGCCTTCGTGCGCCAGCAGGGATCCGAGGAGCCCACCGTCCTCTTTGACCTCACTGGCACGCCGGTCACGGTGGTGCTCTACAACGGCGCCTTCCTCATCCCCGAGAACCTGGGCTCCAGCTGGGACGTGGTCTCCTGGGTCATGGGCGACGGCTCGGTGCCCCAACAGCTCACCGCCAACGGCAATCCTGTGATGGGGGACGGCACCATTTCCTCGGCCAAGCTCGAGGGCTCCACGCTCACGCTCTCCTTCGACAACGACACCACCAACGCCGTCAACCTGGAGTAGCTGCGGCCTTATGCAGTGATATGCAGAGCCTATGAAACGAGGGGCCATATTGGGAAATTGCCCCTTGCACCGGCGGCGCGGCCATGCAATACTATCCCTCGCGTTGAAACGCACGGGGTGTTAGCTCAGCTGGTTAGAGCGCTGGCCTGTCAAGCCAGAGGTCGTGGGTTCAAGTCCCATACATCCCGCCATTGAATCGCCAGGTCATCGGCCTATCGCCGGTGGCCTTTTTGCTATGTGGGTCAACTGTGGGTCAATATGTGGGTCAACCACAAAGAGTGGTTGGCCTTTTTTCATGTGGCAATAGGCAGAATGGTGTCTGGTCGGCAAATGAGCTGCAGCTTGAGATTTTGGCTGCCATACGGGCGCACCATTCGCAATTCGAGCCTTCCTGGCATGGATTCGAGCGCCTCAGGCATAGATTTGGCGCTTGGCGCGTTATGAGGGCAATGTGGGCACTGGGGTTTTACAAAACCCCAGTGCCGAGAATCCTCTCATAACGAGAATGGTTACGACCGGCTATAAGGCTACGAAGCGTTTTTCAACAACCTCGTGAACTACCGTCCAAAGCATCAGATCCTCCTGGCCGTCGTTAAAGATGGAATGACTCGAACCTTGTGGACACACGTGGCATATACCAGGGGTGGGTTCTTCTCGGCTGCCGTCGCAGATTGCATGACCATGGCCCGAGACTACAAAGTTAATATCAGCTCCGGTGAGCTGCTCATGTTCGCCAATGGAGGATCCCGGCGTCAGACGGCTTTCGATGAAACGTCCCACTTTGTTTACTTCCATGCGGGCGATCACTGAGCCGCCACCCTATTCATGGCGCGAACGGCCAGCTCATCGAGTTGAGAGAAGTCTTATGCGCATGATGGATGGTCCTTAGCAGGTTTCCTGGCGATCACTGCCAGGCATAGGTCTTCTTCCGCCCTGCAACGTAAAAAGTAGTATTCCCTGCCGAGAAAAACTTCCGTGGCAGGATGGGAGGGTTGCTCGGCAAGGAGTAGGCAAGGCTTCTGGTTCCCACCGCTAGGGGCCAAAGGTACCTCTTTCGGGGTGATCTGCCTGTGTGCGGATCACCCCGTTTTCGTGCGGGTGTGTAGCAGTCGTGGGTAGGGGGTAGGGGAGCAGCTAGAGCACCTATAATGGGTGAACTTACTGGCGGTTAGAAGATAGAAAGGTTGGCAGATGGCACAAGAGGCCATAGCGGCCCAAGAGGGGCGATCGGGCGAGACGCCCTCCGTCCCCATCGCCGTCTTTGATTTTGATGGCACGGTAATCAATGCTCAAAGCGGTACGCAATTCACTAAGTATCTGCTGCTCAAGCACTATATTGGACCCATTATCGCCTTCAAGGTGATCTGGTGGGGCTTGAGGTACACGCTGCATCTGCCTATCGATCAAGACCGTGTGCGCTTCTACCTTACAGACAATCTGCGCGCCTACAGCAAAGCCCAGGTCTACGCCATCATGAAGGACTTCCATGACACTGTCCTCGTGCGCTACTACCGCCAAGACGCGCTCAAGCAGCTTAAGGACTGCCGAGAAGACGGGTGCGTGTGCGTGCTGGTCTCGGCGACGTTTCAGGGCGTGGCCGACGCCGCCAAGGACTACGCCGGCTTCGATGCCGCACTGGCCACTCGGATGGAGTGGGACGCCCAGGGATATTTGACTGGCAACGTGTCTGGCTCGGTGGTGGAGGGCGCGGGCAAAGTGACGGCTCTCGAGGATTGGGCCAACGAGCAGTTTGGCCAAGGGGGCTGGCATGTGGAGTATGCCTTTGGCGACCACTATACCGATAAGCCCATGCTCTCCTTAGCCGAGCGCCCCTTTGCGGTAGATCCTGGTAAAACGCTCAAGCGCGCTGCTGAGGCGCTCGGTTGGCCGGTGCTTCTGTGGCGCTAGAGAAGCACGGCGCAGCTGCTGCGGGCATTGGGGCTAAGGACGTGGCAAAGGCTGTGGCAGCCGGCAGGCAAGAGGCTGGGGCATCTGCGGCTATGGATGAGTCTTGGGGCGGCTTTCGCGCCCGCATGCTGGAGCAGGGCCGTCTCAATTGGCGCGACCTGCCCTGGCGCCACACCCAAGACCCCTATGCCATCTGGATCAGCGAGGTCATGCTCCAGCAAACCCAGGTAAGTCGCGTCGACGGCCGCTGGCAGCGCTGGCTCGCAGCATTTCCCACCATCGAAGCGTTGGCTGTCGCGCAGCCTGCGGATGTGCTTCAAGAGTGGCAGGGCTTAGGCTACAACCGCCGCGCGCTTTCACTGCACAAAGCCGCCCAGCAACTGGCGGAAGAGTCTCTCGGCACGATGCCCTGCGACTACCAGGCGCTTGTCTCGCTTCCTGGCGTTGGCCCGGCTACGGCAGCAGGCATTCGCGCCTTTGCCTTCGACCTGCCTGGTGTGTACCTGGAAACCAATGTGCGCACCGTCTTTCTGCACGAGCTCTTTCCGGATGCCCAGAAAGTTCCCGATTCTGTGCTGGCGCCTCTGGTGGAAGCCGCTTGTCCGCCGGATAATGCACGCCAGTGGTATTACGCGCTGCTGGACTACGGCGCCTATCTCAAGCGCACGCTGCCTAATCCTTCTAGGAGGTCTGCGGGACACAGGAAGCAGTCGGCTTTTGAGGGCTCACGCCGACAAAAGCGCGCCATCCTGGTAAGGCTGCTTTTGGAAGCTCGCGACTTGGCGGCTTCGGGGGGCGCAGGTGGCTTGACGCTGGAAGAAGCTGCAGCTCAGCTGGGGCAAAAAGAGCTGGAAGCCGGTAGGCCGGAACCTCGTGTAGGATTGGTGGCCGAGCTTTTGGAAGAGTTGGAACGTGAGGGCTTTTGCCATTCCTGTGGCGGACGCTGGAATGCCTGAAGCCAAGAAAAAGTTAGACTGTAAACTATGCTCTAGACATCCGTCGTTCGCGCCCCAGCGGCGTAAGGAAGGAAGTACTATGCCCAACGTAGATTTCAACGAGTCCAAGACCAAGAAGAACCTTGAGACCGCCTTTGCCGGCGAGTCCCAGGCTTCTATCAAGTACGGCTATTACGCCAAGCAGGCCAAGAAGGACGGCTACGTCCAGATCGGCGACATCTTCACTGAGACCTCCGGCAACGAGGCCGCTCACGCCAAGATCTGGTTCAAGTATCTCCATGGCGGCACCATCCCTGACACCCTCACCAACCTCAAGGACGCCGCCTTTGGCGAGAACTACGAGTGGACTCAGATGTACGCCGAGTTCGCCGAGCAGGCCAAGGAGGAGGGCTTCGACGAGATTGCCGCTAAGTTCCAGCTGGTAGGCGCCATCGAGAAGACCCACGAGGCCCGTTACAACAAGCTCGTGGACCGCATCGACTCCGGTGAGGTCTTCAAGCGCGGCGACGCCACCGTGTGGCAGTGCACCGTCTGCGGCCACCTGCATGTGGGTCCCGAGGCCCCCAAGGTGTGCCCCGTCTGCGGCCATCCCCAGGCTTACTTCCAGCAGCAGGCCGTCAACTACTAATAAGCAGTGGTTTTGCAGCCTAGGCACTTTGGCTGCGTGCTTCAGATTGCCTGTCAGGCCCTCCATGTCGCAGGACATGGAGGGCCTTTTGCGGAGAGCCGCAGGTCCATGGTGTGTCTGTTCTAGGCTTACAGGACAAAAAGCATGCTGTGAATTGGGACGTTGGCGCAGGTCAACGTCCCTTTTTTGGTGTTTAAATCTGGAAGGCTCATTCAAACACAGGGGCCCGAACAGAGGTTGCGCTGTCAAATGCAGTGTTGCCCCAGCTAAAGACAGCAAAAACCGAGTCGTTACATCCAGGATTTGCAGCACTCGATGAAAAAGGCGATCTGCAGAGCCTGCGGGGCCAAGATGTAGGAGGGCGACAGCGCATGCGCCTACTAAGTACATTTCCTCCGTACATCTCCTCCGGCACGCGCCTACTAAGTACAATTGAATATGAAACCAACTCTGTGAGCTTGGGTGATGTGATGCTTAAATAAAAAGTGGCGCTGATTTTGGGCGAAATCGGTCTACTAAGTACTTAGTAGGCGTGAGGTGGTGCCCAGCCCAAGCCTCATCTGTCCTGCGCCCTCATCTCGCAGGCAGGCCTGCTTTTGGCCTTCCATCATTTACCCGGGAGTTTGCAGTTTGAAAGCAGTCCTGCTTTCAAACTGCCCACCTTCTAGCCGCAAAGAGTGCCCGCAAAAAGAGTACTTATAAATAATGAATGTATATTTGGTCAACAGATTATGGCCTCCATATTAAGGGGTGTTAGCGCAGGTCTGAGGCAGGTCAACACCCCTTATCGCAGCACGCTATCTGTCCTATAAGCCCTGTTCTATGAGTTGTGAGCACCTATTTGAAGAGCTGTGGGCGCGTGAGCATTTGAACGCCGGGGCACAATGAGCCTGTTCTGCCCCGAACACGGCCTAGAGCCCAGCGTGAAACCCCTTTGATGTCAATGAAAATCTCATATAAACGCTGCAGGCATCTTATACCGAAAGTCAGTAATACATCACTGCCCTTGTGACTGTAGGATTTTTGCGTGCACGCCCATGAATTATCTCCCAGTGACTATTCCTGCGCACCCAATGGAAATTCCTTACAACCGGTGGGAAAAACGTCCAAATATTATGGTGGGAGCAGCGGATTTGCCGTTGGCAGGATTGATAAATCATAATGGACTAAACCTGCGATAACGTGGGTTTAGGGATAGGGCAAGAAGAAAAATTGCATTGGGCGAACAAGTTTTGTGTTGCGCAGAGGCCCCGTGGTGGGTATTGTGGGTTCGTTCAAAAGCACAAAACACTCTGAAGGTCCATCCGCAACGTCACTTGCGCGAGCGTCAAGGTTTCTGCCATGGCGGGCTGGCGTACGAGACGAAGGCTCTTATCGGCAAGGGTAATCAGCGACGGCATCGCTGCATGGCGATGCCCCTGGTGCCCGGCAAGGAGGAAAGCGCCATGAGCGTGAGCCAGAATTCCATTACCAACGACGACCTGTATCTGTTGGCCAAGGGCGACTGGAACCGTAGCTGGGAGAAGATGGGTGCTCATAAAGAGACCCGTGACGGCCAGGAAGGCTACGCCTTTGCGGTGTGGGCGCCTGAGGTGAAGTCTGTTTCTGTCATTGGCGAGTTCAATGAGTGGAACATCTCGGCCAACCCGCTGGAGGAGACCGCTACCGGCGGCGTGTGGTGCGGCTTTGTGCCGGGCGCCCAGGAAGGTCAGCTTTACAAGTACTACGTGCTCTGCCAGGACGGCACCGAGCTCTACAAGGCAGACCCCTACGCCTTCTGGAGCGAGTGCCCTCCGGGAACCGCTTCCCGTCTGGCAGACCTCTCTCGCCACGTGTGGAAGGACGGCCTGTGGATGGGCCGTCGCGCCCGCACCGACCACTTCAAGCGCCCCCTTAACATCTATGAGGTGCATCTGGGCTCTTGGAAGCGCCACGACGACGGCCTGGACGGCCTGGGCATGGGCGAGGGCGGCGGCTCCTACCTCACCTATGACGAGCTCTCCGAGCAGCTAGTGGACTATGTGCGCGACATGGGTTACACCCACATCGAGCTCATGCCCGTCATGGAGCACCCCTTCGACGGCTCCTGGGGCTATCAGACCACCGGCTACTATGCGCCTACCTCGCGCTATGGCGACCCTTCGGCCTTCATGAACTTCGTGGACAAGTGCCACCAGGCAAACATCGGCGTCATCCTGGACTGGGTGCCCGGCGGCTTCTGCCGCGACATCCAGGGCCTGGTGCACTTCAACGGCCACAACCTCTACGAGAAGGAAGAGCACCCCAACTGGGGCACCTACAAGTTCGATTACTCTCGCGGCGAGGTGCGCACCTTCCTCACCTCCAACGCCCTCTTCTGGCTCGAGGCCTACCACGCAGACGGCATCCGCGTCGACGGCGTGACCTCCATGCTCTATCTCAACTTTGGCGTGGACGACCCCAGCCAAAAGAAGTTCAACGACAAGGGCACCGAGGAAGACTTCGAGGCCATCGACTTCATCCGCCACATCAACGAGACCGTGGGCAAGTACCACCCCGACGCCATGATGATGGCCGAGGAGTCCACCGCCTGGCCCCTGGTAACTCGTCCCGCCGAGGTAGGCGGCCTGGGCTTCCACTACAAGTGGGATATGGGCTGGATGAACGACACCCTCAATTACTGCAAGACCGACTTCCCCTGGCGTCCGGGCAACCACAAGCTGCTCACCTTCTCCATGATGTACGCCTTCTCGGAGAACTACGTCATGCCTCTGTCCCATGACGAGGTGGTGCACGGCAAGGCCTCCCTCATCGTGCGCCAGCCGGGCGACCAGTGGCGCCAGTTCGCCGGCCTTCGCACCCTGGCCCTCTATCAGATGACCCACCCCGGCGCCAAGCTCAACTTCATGGGCAACGAGATCGGCCAGTACATCGAGTGGCGCTACTACGAGGGCATCCAGTGGTTCCTGGCAGACGAGTATGAGCCCCACCGCAAGCACCAGCACTACATTGCCGAGCTCAACCATATGTTCCGCGACAACAAGGGCCTCTGGCAGCACAACTACGACGAGAACGGCTTCGAGTGGGTCGACGCCGACAACGCCGAGCAGTCCATCATCGTCTACACCCGCAAGGGCGACCGCCCGGTGGACGACCGCGTGGTAGTGCTCAACTGGGATCCCGCTGCCTATGAGGAGTTCCGCATCGGCGTGCCCCGCGAGGGCAACTACGAGGAGGTCTTCAACTCCGACGCCGTCGAGTTTGGCGGTTCCGGCGTGATCAACGAGGGCAAGCTGGTCTCCACTCCCGAGCCCTACGATCGCTGCGAGAACTCCATCGTCCTGCGCGTTCCTCCTCTGGGCGGCGTGGTGCTCCGTCGCACCGGCAAGTCCAGCTATGTGGCCCCTAAGCCCGCCAAGAAGGCTGCCGAGAAGCCCGCGGCTTCCAAGCCGGCAGCTGCTTCCAAGGCAGCCAAGGCTCCCAAGACTGCCGAGAAGCCCGCGCCTAAGAAGGCCGCTGCCCCCAAGGCTGCCGCTAAGGCCGTAGAGGCTCCCGCAGCCAAGGCTCCCAAGGCTGCCGAGAAGCCCGCGCCTTCCAAGCCGGCAGCCAAGAAGGCTCCTGCCGCGAAGAAGGCCACTGCGGCAAAGGCTGCCCCTACCAAGACGCCCAAGGCTGCGCCCTCTTCCAAGAAGGCCGAGGCTCCCAAGGCTGCCGCTAAGGCCGTAGAGGCTCCCGCAGCCGAGGCTCCCAAGAAGCCCGCGGCTTCCAGGCCGGCAGCCAAGAAGGCGCCGGCTGCGAAGAAAGCGCCGGCAGCCAAGAAGGCTCCTCGCAAGCGCAGCTAAGCGAGGCAGATGCTTAATCGCACTCAGATGCGCCCGGGTCCCACGTCACCCGGGCGCATCCCTTACACGACGCCCTAATCCCTGTAAATAAGGAGTATCGAGTGAAAAACGACATCTTCGAGAGCACAGGACAATTCAAGAAGGAATACCGCCGCATGGTGGAGTCCGAGGTGGGCAAAGACTTCGAGGACGCCGACGATTACGAGCGCTTTGCAGCCCTTTGCAACCTGGTAGCCTATCGTGCCCGCGCCATTCACGTGAAAAACGACAACGCCATCGTGGCTCAGCGCAAGAAGCGCGTCTTCTACTTCTCGTTGGAGTTTCTTATCGGCCCGCTCCTGGAGAACTACCTGCTCAATCTGGGCGCGCTAGAGACCGTGCAGGAGGCTTTGGAGGAGATGGGCACTTCGCTGGAGCGCCTCTCTGCCTGTGAGGTCGACCCCGGCTTGGGCAACGGCGGCCTGGGGCGCCTGGCTGCCTGTTTCCTGGATTCCATGGCTCATGAGGGCATTGCCGGCTACGGCAACGGCATGCGCTATCGCTATGGGCTGTTCCGCCAGGTGATCAAGGATGGCCGCCAAGTGGAGGAGACCGACAACTGGCTGGCCAAGGGCTATCCCTGGGAGGTCCGTCGCCCCGAGTCTGCTGTGGAGGTCACCTTTGGCGGCGAGGTGATGCGCCACGAGGAGGACGGCAAGTACTGGTTCACCTTGGAGGGCGGCGAGACCGTCAAGGCAGTGCCCTACGACATCCCTGTGGTGGGCTATGGCGGGCAAACCGTCAACAAGCTGCGCATTTGGTCTGCCGAGCCCGCTCAGGAGAATTTCGACCTGGATGCCTTCAACGACGGTCAATATGCGAACGCCTCCAAATTCCGCACCGACGTCGAGGCTATCTCTACCATCCTGTATCCCAACGATGCTGGCGAGCACGGCCGCATCCTGCGCTTGAAGCAGGAGTATTTGTTTGTGGCTGCAGGCATCGGCTCCATCATGCGCACCTTCAAGCGCGAGAACACCCGTGCCGACGGCACGGTGGATTGGGATATGTTCCCCGAGCTTATCGCCATCCACACCAACGACACTCACCCCGCCATGTGCGGCGCCGAGCTGCTGCGCGTCCTTATCGACGAGGAGGGCCTGGACTACGACCGCGCCTGGGACATCGTCACCCGCACCATCAGCTACACCAACCATACGGTGTTGCCTGAGGCTCTGGAGAAGTGGCCCATCGACGTCTTCCATCGCCTGTTGCCTCGCATCTACATGTACATCGAGGAGATCGACCGCCGTTATCGTGAGGACTTCATCGCCAAGCACGGCGACCGCATGGATCTTCTGTGCGAGACCGCCATCCTCTGGGACGGCCAGGTGCGCATGGCCAACCTTTCCATCATCTGCTCACACTCGGTGAACGGCGTGGCCAAGATCCACACCGACATCTTGGAGCGCGAGGTCCTCAACGGTTTCTATCAGCTGGATCCCGAGAAGTTCAACAACAAGACCAACGGCATTTCCTTCCGTCGGTTCCTTGGCAATGCCAATCCTAGCTATTCCCGTCTCATCACCAGTGCCATCGGCGACGGCTGGCTGGATGACGCCAGCGAGCTCCACAAGCTCTCGGCCTTCTACAAGGACAGCGTCTTCTTGGACGCCATGACCGACTCCAAGCGTCTCAACAAGGAGCGCCTGGCTGCTTACATCAAGAAGACCACCGGCGTAGAGCTGGATTGCGACTCGGTCTTCGACGTCCAGGTGAAGCGCTTCCACGCCTACAAGCGCCAGCTGCTCAACATCTTCAAGGTGATGGACGTTTACAACCGCATCGTCAACTGGGGCTACACTCCTCGTCCCACCTCGTTCATCTTCGCCGGCAAGGCCGCCCAGAGCTACACCTACGCCAAAGAGGTCATCCGCCTCATCAACTCGGTGGCTCACGTGGTCAACAACGATCCTCGCGCCAACCAGATCATCAAGGTGGCCTTCGTGCCCAACTTCTCGGTAAGCAACGCCGAGCTTATCTATCCTGCTGCCGAGATCTCCGAGCAGATCTCCACTGCCGGCATGGAGGCGTCGGGCACGTCCAACATGAAGCTCATGGCCAACGCTGCCATTACCCTGGGCACTTTGGACGGCGCCAACGTTGAGATCGCCCAGCTGGCCGGCCGCGACAACATCGAGATCTTTGGCCTCACCGTCGATGAGGTGGAAGCCCTTAAGTCCTCCAATAGCTACTTCGCCTGGGATGAGTACAACCGCGACCGCGACCGCCTGGGACGTGTTGTTGATGAACTTATCGATGGGACGTTCGCAGGGCTGTCCGGAAACTTTAATCTTATTTACGACGGCCTCATGCATAAGAATGATGCTGACTTTGTTCTGAAAGACTTCCACTCCTATGTGGATGCCTGGGAGCATTTAGGATCGATCTATGGCGACCAGCGCCGCTGGAACGCCATGGCGCTCGCGAATACCGCAAATTCCGGATTTTTCTCGTCGGACCGCACCATTCGTGAGTACGCTGAAGACATCTGGCACGTGTAGCCCCTTACCCAGAGAGAGGGTCGGGGCCAGAGTAGTTCGTACTGTTCAGGAGTTTAGGGACGCCTCCCAAAAAAGAGGCGTTCCACCCAAGGAGCCTCGAGCCGAGGTTTTCTACAGGAAGGGGAGTGTTATGAGCAAGAAGGAGTGTCTCGCGATGCTTCTTGCCGGCGGGCAGGGTTCCCGTTTAGGCGCCCTCACACGGTCGATCGCCAAGCCGGCCGTGTCCTTTGGCGGAAAGTACCGCATCATTGACTTCGCGCTATCCAACTGCGCAAACTCCGATATCAACACCGTGGGCGTGCTGACCCAGTACCGTCCCTATCTGCTTCACAGCTACATCGGCACTGGCGCCGCATGGAACCTCGACGAGCGCGACGGCGGCGTCTCCGTGCTCCCTCCGTTCGCCACCGAGACCGGCGGCTCGTGGTATGCCGGCACCGCGGATGCCATCTATCAAAATATCGGCTACATCGAGACCCAGGATCCCGAGTACGTGCTCATCCTGTCCGGCGACCACCTCTACTCCATGGACTATCGCAAGATGCTGGACGTCCATATCAAGAACAACGCCGACCTCACCATCTCCGTCATGCCTGTGCCTTGGGACGAGGCCAGCCGCTTTGGCATCATCACCAAAGACGACGACGGCTCGGTAGTGAAGTTCACCGAGAAGCCCGCCCAACCGGATTCCAACCTTGCATCCATGGGCATCTACATCTTCTCCACCGATGTGCTCATCAACGCTCTGCGTGAAGATGCCAACGACCCCGATTCCGAGCATGACTTTGGCAACAACATCATCCCCAAGATGCTCGAAGAGGGCCGTCGCATCTATTGCTACGAGTTCCACGGCTTCTGGCGCGACGTAGGCACCATCGCCTCCTACCACGACACCGCCATGTCGCTTCTGGGCGCCAACCCCGAGTTCAACCTGGATCAGCCCGACTTCCCCGTCATGAGCAACGCCCCCACTCGCCCGCCCCATCTCATCGGCACCGCCGCCTCTGTGGATGACTCTTTGGTAGCCAACGGCTGCCGCGTCTTTGGCGAGGTCAAGCACTCCATCCTCTCCACCGACGCCTATGTGGGCCCCCGCGCTCACGTGGTGGACTCCATACTTCTGCCCGGCGCCAAGGTCATGGCCGGCGCCTACGTGGTGAATGCTATTCTCGGCGAAAGCGCCGTGGTAGAGGAGAATGTCAAGTTTGGTTCCGTCGACAAGCCCAAGGACACCGTGGTTGTTGGCGACAACGTTGTTGTAGGAAAGGGGGAGGAGTAATCGTGGATCGCTGCATTGGCCTCATTACCACCAATTACTCACTCAAAAACCCGAGTGCCCTCACCGAGTCCCGTCCCCCGGCAGCGCTGCCCATCGCTGGCCGTTACCGCATGGTGGACTTCGCTCTCTCTAACATGGTCAACGCCGGCATGCGTACTGTGGGCCTGATTTTGCCCTCCAACTACCGCGCGCTCATGGATCATGTGGAGTCCGGCAAGGATTGGTCGCTGGACCGCAAGCATGGCGGCCTGTTCAACCTGCCGGGCTCTGCCTTTGGCTCCACCCGCTCCGGCGCCCGCTTCCTCATTCGCGACCTCATTGACAACCGCGTTTTCTTGGATCGCGAGAAGCGCCCTTACATCGTGCTCTCTGCCGCCAACATCATCTACAACATGGACTTCCAGGACCTCATCGACGAGCACTGCAAGTCCGGCGCAGACATCACCGTGGTCACCAAGCGCGCTGCCGAGGAGAACGTCTCTCTCACCGGCTTCCACGTAGACAACAACCGCGTGGTGGGCGTGCATCAGGGCGTGCAGTTTGGCGACACCTCCTTCCTGGACACCTTCGTGGTTTCCATTGACATCTTGAAGCAGCTGCTGGACTGGTATAAGTCTCTGGATTACCTAGACCTCTTCGAGGCCCTCACCGGCGACCTGGACCGCGTCAACGTGCAGACCTACACCTTCGACGGTCCTGCCATGGCAGTCTTTTCGGCCAAGTGCTTCTACAAGAACTCGATGAAGCTTCTGGATCCCGACATCGACGACGAGATCTTTGGCGACGAGCGCCCCATCTTCACCAAAGCCCACGACAATCCTCCCGCCAAGTACGAGCCCGGCGCTAAGGTGTCCAACTCCCTGGTGGCTGGCGGCTCTCGCATCGCAGGCTGCGTGGAGAACTCCATCCTGGGCCGCAACGTGGTGGTGGAGCCCGGAGCCACCGTGCGCAATGCCATCGTCATGCAGTCCTGCGTGGTGGAGAGCGGCGCTCGCATCGAGAACGCCATTGTGGACCGCGACAACACCATCCCGGCCCGCACCGAGCTTCGTGGCACGCTGGATGACATCCTTATTCAGGGGAAGGGACGCAGCTAGTGTCTGCTAAACAACGCAGGAAGCTACGCGTCGTATTTGCGTCGGCCGAGGCCGCCCCGTTTTCCAAGACGGGTGGCCTAGGCGACGTGGCCGGCTCGCTGCCTCAGGCGCTTGTGGCAGCCGGCTGCCGCGTCGTGGTGATGCTTCCTAAATACGGCACCATCAAGCAAGAGTACGTCGACCAGATGGAGCACGTCTGCGACTTCTATCTCAACATGGGGTGGAGAAGCGAGTACTGCGGTCTGGAGCGCATCCAGAAGGATGGCGTCGACTACTACTTCATCGACAATGAGCATTTCTTTAAGCGCGACGGCCTCTATGGCTACTTCGACGACGGCGAGCGCTTCGCCTTCTTCTCCAAGGCCATCACGGAGAGCCTCCAATACCTGCCGGATTTCCGTTGCGACATCTTGCACTGCAATGACTGGCAGACGGCTCTGGCCCCTGTCTTCTTGCGCGAGTATTACCAGGGCCTGCCGCTCTACGACAACGTGCGCACGGTCTTCTCGATACATAATGCCAAGTTCCAAGGCATGTACGGCGACTCAGTGCTGGATACCGCAGGCCTGCTCCCGGCACCCAATGCGGTACGCCAGCTCTACTGCGCACCGGATACCATCAACTATATGCAAGGTGCGCTCATCTACTCCGACCTGCTGTCCACGGTGAGCCCTACCTATGCCCAGGAGCTCAAGACCCCCTTCTTTGGCGAGGGCCTGGACGGTCTGTTCCGTCAGCGTTCCGAGTCGCTCCATGGCATCTTGAACGGCATCGACACCAAGGCCTTCGACCCGGCTACCGATCCCGCCATCGCCGCCAACTTCTCTGTGGGCGACATGGCTGGCAAGGCCGCCTGCAAGGCCGCGCTTCAGGAGGAGCTGGGCCTCGAGGTGAACCCCGGGCGCCCGCTGGTGGCCATGGTGACCCGTCTCACCAAGCAAAAGGGCCTCGATCTGGTGCAGTACTCGCTGGAGCGCCTGCTGGGCCGCTCCATTCAGGTGGCAGTGCTGGGCACCGGCGACCGCACCTACGAGGACTCGCTGCGCTACTTCGACTGGAAGTATCAAGGCTCCATGTGCGCTCGCATCGACTTCGACCTGGGTCTCTCCCAGCGCATGTACGCCGGCGCAGACATGTTCCTGATGCCGTCGCTCTTCGAGCCCTGCGGCCTGTCTCAGATGATTTCCATGCGCTATGGCACCTTGCCCATCGTGCGTGAGACCGGCGGTCTCAAAGACTCGGTCATCCCTTACAATCAGTTCACAGGCGAGGGCACGGGCTTCTCCTTTGCCAATTTCAATGGCGAAGAGATGGCAGACTGCGTCCTCAACGCAGCTGAGGTCTTCTGGACCAACAAGAGCGCCTGGGCGCAGCTCCAGCGCCAGGCCATGGAGGTAGATTTCTCCTGGACGGCTGCAGCAAATCGTTATATTGAGATGTATGGTTGGCTCCACCCCGAGGTTATTCCTCAGGAGCGCGCCTAACACCCCCGACCCCCTTGGACGGCCTGGAGGCGGCAGCGTGCCCTTCTTAAGCAGCCATTGAGGTTTAAGGGAGAAGAGAGGACACCATGAGAGCCTTTCACGACAGCAGGGGCTCCCGGTATAGAAATCCCGGCGGCGCCGCCCTTGTGGGCGGCGTCGTCACGTTAAAGATCGACGTGTGGGATGATCCGGGAACCCAAGCCACCATTCGCACCTGGGTTGACGGCGAAGGCGAGGCCTTCTGGCCCATGGAGCTTGAAGAGCGAGCAGAGGACGGCCGCCTCACCTTTGCCGGACAGCTGCCCTGCGAGGCGCTGGGCATCCTGTGGTACGCCTTCTTGCTGGAGGGTTCAGACGGCGTGGTGCGCTATTACGGCGCCCGCGAGGGTCGTACCGGCGGCGTAGGGCAGATGTATGACTACATGCCGCCCTCCTTCCAGATCACCGTCTACCATCAGCGCGAGGTCACTCCAGATTGGTACAAGGCCGGCATGGTCTACCAGATCTTCCCCGATCGCTATCGGCGCGATGATCAGTGGCGCCAGCGGGCCGAGGCTGCGCTGGAAACCCCTACGCAGGGTGTGCCTCGGGCTTTGGTGGAAGACTGGGATACGCCGGTGGCCTACCAGCGCGACGAGCACAACCGCATCACGGTTTGGGAGTTTTACGGAGGCTCTCTAGAGGGCATTCGCCAAGATCTGGATCGCATCGCTTCCATGGGATTTACGGCTATCTATTTGAATCCCATCTTCAAGGCCCAGTCCAACCACCGCTATGACACCGGTGACTACCTGGCCATCGATCCCATGCTGGGCACGCTAGAGGACTTCCGCCGCCTGGCAGACGACGCATCTGAGCGAGGCATCTCCCTCATTTTGGACGGCGTCTTCAACCACACGGGCGTGGACTCCCGCTACTTCAATAAATATGGCAACTACGACTCGGTGGGCGCTTGGCAGTCGCCGGACTCTCCCTATCGCCCCTGGTACCTGATGGAGGAGGACGGCACCTACACCTGCTGGTGGGGTGTAGACGACCTTCCTGATACCGATAAGTCCAACCCTCAGTGGCAGGACTTCGTCTATGGTCCCGAGGGCGTGGTGCGCTACTGGCTTCGCCAGGGCGCCCGCGGCTGGCGCCTGGATGTGGCCGACGAGCTCAACGACCCCTTCATCGCTGGCATCAAGGCGGCAGAAACCGCCGAGTTGCCCGATGCCCTGTTGCTGGGCGAGGTCTGGGAGGACGCCTCCAACAAGATCGCCTACGGCGAGCTGCGCCATTACCTGTGCGGCGATGAGCTGGACAGCGCCATGAACTACCCCTTTAGGGCGGCGCTCCTAAGCTATCTGCTGGGTGAGCAAGGAGCCGAGGAGATCGCTGAGACCATGGCTTCCCTCAAGGAGAACTATCCCCCTGAGGCCTTCTATGCCTGCCTCAACCTGCTGGGCAGCCATGACCGCCCACGCTTGTTCACGGTGCTGGGCGGCGCACCGGACAAAGACTCCATGACCGATGAGCAAATGCGTGAGTACCGCCTCTCTGAGGGCCAGAAGGGCCTGGCCAAAGGTCGCCTTTGGCTGGCGGTGCTGGTGCAGATGTGCTCTCCTGGCGTGCCCTGCGTCTACTACGGCGACGAGGCCGGAGTCGAGGGCTACACCGACCCATACAACCGCTCCACCTATCCCTGGGGCCACGAGGACCCCGACACTCAGGCCATCTACCACAACGCCATGGCCCTGCGCCAGCGCTTCCCCATGCTGGTCAACGGCGGGTTCGAGCCCTTCTCGGCAGGCCCCGACGTCTACGGCTTCTGGCGCACTCCCGGTCCCGGCGACGAGGAGTCTGGCGAGTGCATCTGCGTGCTGGTGAACCGGTCGCTCTCGGCGGTTCATGAGGTGTCGGTGCCTTTGCGCGCGCCTCAGGTCGACGATCTGGTAAGCGGCGTCTCGCCAGTGGTGGAAAACGGCGAGGCTCGCGTCACCTTGCGTCAGCTGGGCTCGGCAGTGCTTTACTTCCACGGCACGCCTCCCCTGGTAAAGCCGCTGGAGCATGGGCAAGGAGTCGTAGCTCACATCACTTCGCTGCCCAATCCCGACGGGCCAGGCACCCTGGGTCCCGAGGCCTACCGCTTCGTGGACTTCCTCTCTCAGGGTCGCCAGCGCTATTGGCAGGTGCTGCCCATCAATCCCTGCGATGCCTTTGGCAGCTCCTATGCAGGTCCCAGCGCCTTTGCGGGCAACCTGGCGCTGGTGCACCGCGGCGGCCTTACCTTTGAGGAGCTCTACCGGGCATGGAATGAAGGGGCTCCTACCCAAAAGTTCCCCGAGTCTTTAGTGGTGGCCGCAACTCCTGTGGCCGAGGTATTCTCGGCAGAAAACTTTGAAGCCTTCCGCCAAAATGAGGCTTCGTGGTTGGTGCCCTACGCCACCTATCAGGCCATTCGCGATGGCGTGCTGGCAGGGGAGATCCTGGTGGACCCCCAGTGGCTACGCACCCAAACTCCCGGCGAAGTGGAAAGCGCGGCTGAGGAGGTATCGCCGGAGGTGGTTGACACCTCGGAGATGGGAACGCAGGATACGGCGCAGGAGGCTCAGGATCGCGAGGAGTCGCTGGAAGATGTGCCCTGGCAGAGCTGGCCGGAGCCCTACCACAGCTACTCGCCAGAGCTGGCCGCCCGCCCCGAACTGGCCGAACGCGTGCGGTTTCACGAGTTTTGCCAGTGGCTCTTCTTTGTGCAGTGGCAAGCTTTGAAGGCCTACGCCAACGAACATGGGATTCAGATTATTGGCGACATCCCCATGTATGTGAGCGAGGACTCTGCCGATACCTGGTCGCATCCGGAAGTCTTCAATCTGAATGCGCACGGTCACAAGAAGGAGTGCGCGGGAGTGCCGCCCGATGGCTTTGCTCCCGAGGGCCAGCTTTGGGGTAACCCCACCTACAACTGGAACTATCTGGCAGACACCAATTACCAGTGGTGGCTGGAGCGTCTGGGCCATCTCTTCAGGCTCTATAATTACCTGCGCTTGGACCACTTTGTGGGCTTTGAGAACTACTATGCAGTGCCCCATGGCAAGACGGCGTTGGAGGGTCAATGGAAACCGGGACCGGGTGTGGACCTCTTCCGCACAGCGGCGCAAAAGTTTGGGCCGCTGCCGGTGATCGCCGAGGATCTGGGCATCATCACCCCTGCCGTCCGTGGCCTTTTGGCCCAGTGCGGGTTCCCCGGCATGGATGTGCTGGAGTTCTACGACGGCGACCTGCGGGGCGGCTATCTGCCAGCTCCTGAAAAGATCGCGTACACCAGCACTCACGATACCGATACTCTGCTGGGCTTCGTGCGCAACGCCTACGGCATCACCGACATGAACGAGAGTCGTACGTTGGCAGAGCGCATCATGGTAGACGCCCTGCGCTCGGGTGCGCCGGTAGTGATGATGCCGCTGCAGGATGTGCTGGGGCTGGGCTCTGAGGCTCGCATGAACGTGCCCGGCACAGCTGTCGGCAACTGGAAGTGGCAGGCTACACAGGAGGATCTGGACTCTGCGGTGCCGCTGCTTTCCACCCTCACCCTAGAAGCGCAGCGCTCCTAGGGAGCGGAGCTGCTCGAAGCTTCATCAGCTTGATGGGCCTCCCGCTGGCCGTGTTGCCTGTGTGGACACAGAATAAGCCTGACCTCGAAATTCTCCGGGGTCAGGCTTTTGCGGCTTTTTGGACAGACAGCGTGCTGTGATGAGGAGTATTGACCTGCGTCAATACTCCTCAATGTGTAGGCCAAATCTACCTTCATTATTTACAAGTACTCTTTGTTTACAAGTACTCTTTGCGCTCAGAAGGGGGCAGTTTGAAAGTAGAGCTACTTTCAAACTGCAAAGCCCCAGGTAAAATCTGGAAGGTCAAAAGCAGACCTGCCTTTGAAATGGGGATGCAGGGCAGATGAGGTTTGAACTGAGCGGCACTTCACGCCTACTAAGTACCATTTCACGCCTACTAAGTACTTAGTAGGCCGATTTTGCCCAAAATCGGCACCACTTTTTATTTAAGTATTACATCAACCAAGCTCACAGAGTTGGTTTCATATTAAATTGTACTTAGTAGGCGTGCGCCGGAGGAAATGTACAGAGGAAATGTACTTAGTAGACGCAAGCGTTATCGCTTTTTTGCGTCTTGGCCCCACAGATCACATTTCTCATCGAGCCCTGCAAATCCTGGATGTAGTGACTCGATTTTGCCGTCTTCATCTGGGGTTATAGGGCAGCTGATAGCACACCCTCCATCCGGGTCCCCATGTTCAAATTTGCCTTCCGGATTTAAACGCCCAAAAAGAGATGTTGACCTGCGCCAACATCCCAATCCACAGCATGCTTTTTTGTCCTGTTAGCCCCCTTTTGCTTTTGCAGGAGAGCTGTGAGTGCGATAGCCAGTTAAGAGTGAGACAGCCAGATGACTAGATCGGTTACTGCACCCACCGAATGCGGGACTCGTCAAAGCGCGAGGGCCCGGTGGGTTGGCGCTTGTCGGCAGGATGGCCCACAGCAACAAGCGCGAAGGGGGCCAACGTGTCCGGGCAGCCCAGTACCTGGGCGACGGCACGGGAGCGCTCCTGATTGGGGGCGACGCCCAGCCACACGCCGCCCAAGCCAAGCTCGCAAGCTTTGACCAGCAGGTTCTCCGTAGCAGCCGAGAGGTCTACCAGCGCATATTCCGGCGCTCGCAGGTCTTGGGCGCGCAGGCAAGGCACGATGCACACCGGCGCCTTGGCGGCAGGCCCGGCGTAGGGGCTGGTGTGGCTCAGGCTTTCGCGCATAGCTGCGTTTTGCACTACGTAGAATTCCCAGGGTTGCTGGTTCACTGCAGAAGGCGCGGCCATGGCGGCGGCTAGAAGCTGGCGAAGCTCCTCTTGAGTCACAGGCTCTGGGGTGAAGGTACGCACGCTTCTGCGTTCCATGATGGGATCCATAGATGCCCTTTCATAAAAGGTTGACGATTTGGCAGACGCTGGATGGGCTTGCTGCTTGGCGGGTAGTGGAAAGAGCGGGCGGGTACAAGCCCTCTTAGTACACATCCCAGGCCCGGCGGCAAGAGTCAGCCGCTGGGCTTGCCAGCGCAAAAGAGGTTGATACCCATGAAGAAGCTGCCTCCCATCGAGAAGATCTATGAAGCCTGGTCGGCCATCGAGGACGGCCGCATCACCCTGTTGGACGACGGCACGCAGGCTGTGGTCACTTCTAGCGACGGCGCCAAGAGCTACCGTGTGGTGCGTCAGATCGAGGACGGCAAAATCATCTATTGCTCCTACGACAAGGCCACCTATTGGCAGGGTTATCCCGGCTACCCGGTGATTGCCATGCTTATGATGGAAAAGCAGCTGCCTTTGGACCTCACGGTGGCCGGTTGGTTTGCCGGCGTCAACTGGCACGAGGTCAACATGGCTCACAAGAGCGACTATGCGGCTGCTTTGCAGGAGGTCATCGAGGAAAAGGGGCTCAAAAAGGAGCGCGTGACCCATGCCCGCCAAGATGCCGAGAAGGTCATGGATGCCCTCAAGGCCTTGGATGTCCAGGTAGGGCGTCTGTCTACCCGAGCAAAGAAGTCGGATTAGGCCCCTAGGCAGGCGGCCTAGCCTTACAGCTCTGTGAGCCAGATGTAAGGCAGCTCGATGGTACCTGCGCGCCTGTCGGCCCACCATGGATGAGGTCTCAGACAGAAAGGTCTCATCCATGTATCTCAAACTCGCGCTGGGCAACGTGCGCCGAAGCCTCAAGGACTACTCGGTGTTCTTTGCCACCCTGGCCTTCGCGGCCTGCTTGCTGTATTCCTTCTCGGCATCTGGGGATTACTTGGACGCCATGGTGCTGAACCCGGCGCAGCGGGCGGTGATGGGTTCCCAGTCGCTGGGCAATCTCATGAGCGCCTTCTCGGTGTTCGTGGTCATCGTGTTCGCGTTTCTGGTGAGCTACGGCTTTAGGTTCATCTGCCGACGCCGCAAAAAGGAGTTCGCCCTCTATGCTCTTCTGGGCATGGAGTCGGCGCATGTGTCGCGCATCCTTATCTACGAAGGAGCCTGCGTGGGAGCGCTCTCGTTTGTGGTGGGCATTGGCGCGGGCTTGCTGCTTTCCCCGGCCTTCATGGCTCTAGAAGCCGCAGTCTTTGGTGTGGGCTGGGTGCTGGCGCCGGTCTTTTCTGCCTCGGCCTTCCAGTGGACGCTGGGCTGCTTTGTGGCGCTGATGGCTGTGGCTTGCATGGCTTCGGGGCGCGTGGTGGCCAAGAGCACCCCTGCCGCGCTTCTGTCTGCCGAGAAAAAACCGGAACAGTTGGCAGGCGCTTCTCGGCCGGCTTTAAGGCGCCTGCAGCTGGCAGCGGGTGTGCTGCTGGTGGCGCTGGTGTGGGGCTGCGTGCTTATAGAGCCCGGGTTGTTCTTTGGGGATGCTTCTGCCCTTTGGCGTAGCGGCGCTCTTTGGCACCTACCTGCTGTTCAGGTCGCTGGCTCAAGGGGTGCCGGCTTGGCTGCGCCGCCATCCGGCCCGCTATCTGGTGGGGTTGCGCCCCTTCACGCTTAGGCAAATGGAGGCCAAGGCGTCCAGCTCGGCCATGGCGCTGGCCATGGTGTGCGTGCTTTTGGCCTGCGGGCTCTGCATGATGGTGGGAGGCCTGGCCTTTTCCATTGGCATGCGGCTAGATCCTTCTGCCGCGGCTCACAGTGGGGCGGCTGGTCCCATGATGTGGGCGCCCATTGGTTTTATTGGGCTGTTCTACGGGATCGCCTTTGTGCTCTCGGCCATGGCGATCTTGGCGTTGCAGCAGCTTTCCCAGGCTGCCGACAGCTTGAGCCGCTACCGCCTCCTCAAAGACCTGGGAGTAGAGTCCAAGATGATCTGTGGGTCGCTCAAAGCCCAGCTCGCGGTATATTTTGGAATGCCGCTGGTAGCGGCGCTGGTCCACGATATGGTGGGCATGACCCTGGTGGCCCTTTTGGCCGCAGGCGCAGGCGCCGCGCATTTTTGGCCTATGGTCGCCGGCACAGTCCTGTGCGAGCTGGGGCTCATGGCCGTCTACTATCTGGTAACCTACGGCGAATGCCGCCGGATCTTGCTGGGTACCAACGCAGAGGAGCGCGCCTAAGCCAAGGCTGGCTGTCCGCAGAACAGCGACCCTGCGCAGGACTTCAGTCCTGCGGCTAGATAGTTCACAGGTTGAAGCAAAGTTGAAATGAGAGACTGCCTTGGTTAGACTCGGTGCTCCCTGCCTTGTGACTGCGTCGAGAGGAGCCTCCATGCCCTGGTACGACGAGGCCGTCTTTTATCACATCTACCCGCTGGGCCTGCTAGGTGCGCCCAAGCAAAACGATTATGGCGAGCCGCAGCACCGCCTGGCGCAGCTGGTGCCCTGGCTCGATCATCTGCAGCGCCTGGGTGTCACCGCCCTCTACATTGGCCCGCTGTTCCAAAGCGTGGGCCATGGCTACGAAACCACCGATTACCGCTGTGTAGACAGCCGTCTGGGCACCAATGACGACCTGCGCAATCTAGTGTCCGCTGCTCACGATCGCGGCATCCGTGTGGTCTTCGACGGCGTCTTCAACCACGTGGGACGCGACTTTTTTGCCTACCAAGATCTGATTAAACGCCGAGAAGAGAGTCCCTACCGCGACTGGTTTGTGAACGTGAACTTTGGCGGCAACAACTCCTTTGGCGACGGGGTGTCCTACGAGACATGGGGTGGCTACGACCACCTCATCAAGCTCAACCAGCGCAACGGCCAAGTGGTCCAGTACCTCTGCGACGTCGTGCGCTTTTGGGTGGCAGAGTTCGACGTCGACGGCATTCGCCTGGACGCTGCCGACGTCTTGGACTTCGACTTCATGCATGCTCTGCGCCAGGTGGCCAACGAGGTGAAGCCCGACTTTTGGCTCATGGGCGAGGTGATCCACGGCGAGTACAGTCGCTGGGTCAACGGCGACACCCTCCATGCGGTCACCAACTACAGCCTGCACAAAGCCCTCTATAGCGGCCATAACGACCACAACTACTTCGAGATTGCCCACACCGTCAAGCGCAACTACGACATGGGCGGCGACCGCGTGGACGGCCTGCGCCTCTACAACTTTGTGGACAACCACGACGTCAACCGCATTTGGACCAAGCTTGCCGACAAGCGCCACTTCTATCCGGTACACGTCCTTGAGTACACGCTGCCTGGCACGCCTTCCATCTACTACGGCAGCGAGTTTGCCATCGAGGGCGAGCGCACCAACTGGGCCGACGACATGCTGCGTCCCGCTCTTTCCCTCGCCGACTTCGCCGATTCTCCCTGGCCTGCCTTCTTTGCACGCTTGGGCCGGGTGCGCCATGAGACTCCCGCGCTTTCTTACGGCGAGTACCGCGAGCTGGCCCTCACCAACCGCCAATACGCCTTCGCGCGCCTGCTGCCTCAGGGATCTGTGATCGTGACGGTGAACAACGACGACAATCCCGCGACTCTTCAGGTTGACGCGCTGGGAGCCTCTGCCTATGAAGGGGCCCTCACCGGCCGAGTGGCGACGGCCCAAGACGGCCAGGTGGCCCTTCCCACCGACGGCTGCTCCGGCGACATCTGGCGCCCTGTGGAGGCTGCCAACAACGCTGACGCTGCAGCCGCTCAGGCTCAGGCAGATGCCGATGCCCAAGCTATCGCCATGGCTGCTGCCGATGCTCAACGCCAGGCAGACGACCAATGGGTCGCCCAAGCTCAAGCCTTCAGCCAGGCCCAGCGTGCCGCCGACGACCAGCGTGCTCAAGATCAGGCTCAGGCAGAAGCCCTTAAAGCCGCCCGCGAAGCTGCCGAGAAGGCCGCGGCCCAAGAGGCTGCAGCTCAAGCAGAGAAACGGGCGCTCGAAGAGGACTTGCTGGCCCGGGTGCGCGATGCGGTGGCTGCTGAGGCTGCAGCAGAGGCCACAGCTGAGGAGTCCGCACCTGATGGGTGCGAGACTCCC
Organism: Muricaecibacterium torontonense; assembly: GCF_004793925.1. Lineage (NCBI taxonomy): Bacteria > Bacillati > Actinomycetota > Coriobacteriia > Coriobacteriales > Atopobiaceae > Muricaecibacterium > Muricaecibacterium torontonense. The sequence continues at coordinate 138,293 of NZ_SRYE01000002.1, forward strand.
GGCGGCGCAGCAGCTCAGGGACAACCGGAGACTCTGCAGCTCACCATGGACTTCTTTCTCGGTAAGGAAAAGCCTTACGAGGAGATGAGCGTGCAGGAGCTGCAGCTCTCGGTGCTGGCGCAGATGGCCATGCGCGGCGAGGTCACTCCACAGATGCGCAAGGACGTGGCTGAGAACGTTTATCACGACTCGCTGGTGAATTGGGCCAAGAGCTTTAACTAGCGGTGAGCTGGTAGAGGGCGGCGAGATTTTGGAAGGGAGGTGGCCTATGACCATCTATGTGACCGGCGATCTTCATGGTGGGATGGATATCCAAAAGCTTTACGACTGGGAGGTAGGCCCTACTCTTTCGCGCCGCGACTACCTTATTGTGGCAGGCGATTTTGGCTACCCTTGGGACTTCTCTGAAGAGGAATACTACGACCTCCACTGGCTTGAGCAAGGCCCCTTTACCTTGCTGTTTGTGGACGGCAACCATGAGCGCTATGACTGGTGGGCAGGGCGTCCCTACGAGCAATGGCATGGGGGAGCGGTACAGCGCCTGCGTCCTCATTCGCCCATCAGGCGCCCGTGTCGAGGCCAGGTCTACGATATCGATGGATGCAGGATCTTCACTATGGGTGGCGCTACCAGCGTGGATCAAGCATGGCGCACACCTCAAATCAACTGGTGGCCACAGGAGCTCCCCGACGAGCGCCATTTTGAAACCGCCCGCACGCAGCTGGATGCCTGCGACTGGCAGGTAGACTATGTGATCACCCATACCTGCGCCAACTCGCTGCTTCCAAAGGCGCTCTATCCCAATCCTGGGTGGGAGTATCCCCAGCGAGATCGGCTCACCGACTTCTTGGATGAGCTAGAAGGCAAGCTGGACTATAAGCGCTGGTACTTTGGCCATATGCACTGCGACCGCGATTGCGATGAGCGCCACACCCTTCTTTATCACGAGATCGTCCAACTGGGGGATGGCTTAGGTTGGGCCTGAAAGGCTGGCCGTAACCCATCTGACGCAGGCCCCTCAAGAGCAAAAGGCCGGCAGACCTCTCTTCTGGGGTCTGCCAGTCCGTCTTCACTAAGCGTTGAACAGCTTGGAGGTGCCCCCAAAGAGCTCCTGGCGCAGGAACACAAAGACAAAGAGCCCCAGTATCGCCGAGCAAAAGGCGCAAATAAACGCCAAAGGAGGCCAGTGGGAAAAGCCTAGAAGCACAAGCACCAGAGGGATGAATCCGCAGATGACGTCGCAGATGAGGTACTTGGCAAACTCGGCGGCGAAATGTTGGCGGCGCACCAAAAGCAGCAGAACGTCGAAGGCCAGGGCAGACAAACAAATGATGGGAATCACCAGCGAGGTGAAGAAGTCTGCCTGGGTGAGCAGATAGCACAGGAGCGACAGGCCAATGAGCAGCAGCAGATAGCGGGAGGCGCCCCGCACAAAGCCCGGGTTTTGCACGATGAGGTTGCGCACAAAGAGCCCGTTGGCAACCACCACGCCGCTCACCAACAGCGCGATGTTGGGCGGAATGACCCCCAGCCCGCAGAGCAGCGCCATGGTAAACACTGCTGCTCCGGAGCCAAAAAAGACAAAGGAGATCATGAGCTTCTGGGGCTTCACGATGGCGGCATGGGGAAACACTGCGGGGCTGGGCGAGCCGGTGAGCGGCCGTTGGCACAGCGGGCAAGTGTCGAGGTCGCCAGAGAAATCCACCTTGCAATGGGAGCAATACTTCATGCGCGATCCTCCTCAACCGGCTCCTTCGCCTCAGGAAGCGGCGTGGCGCGGCTGTAGTTGATGTAGCCAAAGATCTGGCGGTCCGAGAAGAACCTCACAAACTCCTGGATGACATCGAGGTTGGTATAGACCGTGCTCAAGCCCAAGGAAAGGTCGTCTCCAAGTGAGCACGCCAGAAGGTTGAGCCCCTGGGTAGAAGTAAGGATGTTGATGGACTTCACATGGGTCGCCACCTCGGGCTCGAGGGTGATGCGCCCCAAGTTGGAGAGGGTGGCGGTGACCCCGCGTTCTGCGTCCAGGTTTGCCGCATAGAGCCCCAAGTCTTTGAGAAACACCGGGGCGACGCGCACCAGCGGGTTTTTCTCCAGCTTCACCATGGCGTTCATGCGCAGCTTCAGGGCGTCCAGCTGGGTTTGGGCGCTGATCTGCGTTTGGATGAGGCGGGCCAGCGCAAAAGCCTCGGGCAGCTTTTGGCCGGTGTCGATGGTGGTGAAGGTCATACCAAAGAAGTTGCGGGTGGTGTGGGAGCCAAAATGGCTGCGTAAATCCACCGGCAAGCCAATGCGTATGGGGCGGCGCCCAACATCCCGGCGCTTGAAGGTGGAATGGATGGCCTCTACCAAAGCAGCCATAAGCACTGAGCTCAAACTCACCTGCCACTCATGGGCCAGCGCCAGCACGGCTGAACAGGGCAGATGATATTCCAAGAAACTGGGGTCGTCGGTCATCTTGGGAGAAGGGATATGGTAGGCCCTGGAAAGCGCGGCCGTTTTGGAGTTTTGCGGCTCGAAGTTCTTGTCAAAGGCGTCTTCGATGCTCTCGTTATGAGTGGCGTTATAGCTGGTAGCCGGCAGCGCCTCGCCATAAGCCCGCTCCACATACTGGCGTAGCAGCTCCTTGAAAAACTCCAGGGAGCCGCGGCCGTCTGAGATGATGTGGCTCACTTCAAAGTTGATGCGTTGCTCGTAGTAGCTCACCCTGAAGAGGGGCGCCCGCCTGCCCGCATGCAAAGGCGAGCAGATGGGCAGGTTCTCAGGGGTCACCACCACAGGCTCGGTCACCTGTTGGAGGTAGTGCCAGAACAGGCCTGAGCGAAGGTGCACGTTGAAGTGGCAGAACTTCTCGGTAGTGGCATCCAGCGCTTGCTGCAGCAAAGCAGGGTCCACTAATCTGTCCATTTGTGCAGCATAACGAAACACCGTTTGGGTGCGACGTCCTGCTTGGGCTGCGTAATACTTGCCTATGTTGTCTAGGCGATACCAAGTATCTCGAGCCACGTGGAATCAGTCCCTTGGGTGAGGGCTTCGCCGTCCAGGAAGCTGCGGCAAATGCCCAAAGATATTTTGGTGGTCTCGGCCGAGGTGGGGTAGAGCAGGTAGCCGTGCATGGCGTCGCGCATGCGGTAGCAGGCGGCGGGGGTGCCGGCATCGCTCAGTCGCTTTGCAAAGGCCTCGTCCTCGTCGCGCAAAGGGCACAGCTCGGCCGAGAGGATGAGCGTGCGCGGAAGGCCAGTGAGGTCGCCTTCCAGCCAGGGGGCCAGGTAGGGGCACTGCAAGTCGTCCGGATGCTCGGAGTAGAGCATGAGGTATTCCTGGAGGTCCTCTGCCGTGAGAATGTAATCATGGCCGTTTTCTGCCACCGAGGCGAAGGGAGCCGAGGGCCCGTAGTCATTGTTTAACACCGGATAGTAGAAGATGGCGGTCTTGGGACTAAACTCGCCGCGGTCCCGGGCCATAAGGGCCACGGCTGCGGCCAGGTTACCTCCAGCGGAGTCTCCCATGAGCACCACGTGGTCTGGCACCACATCCGAGAAGACCTGGCCCTCCATCACGGCTTTGGTGACGGCGTAGCAATCCTCTGCGGGCACGGGAAAGCGGCTCTCGGGAGCCAAACGGTAGTCCACCGACACGATGCGGCGCTTCAAGGCGAGCGCGGCGTCCTTGCAAAAGTCTGCGTAGAGGTCCACCTGGCCGGTGACCCAGCCGCCACCGTGGAAGAAGACGACAGTGCCTTCCCAGTCTTCCTCCACCGTGGCGCCCTCTTTGAGCGACAGGCTGATGTCTAAGGGGGTGAAGGTGCGGCAGGGAATCTCGTAGCCGTCCTTGGCGCGCACGGTGAGCGAGTCCTCACGGATGCGCAGGTTGGGGGCCTCTACCTTGGAGGCGGCATCTTCAAAGGCACGGATGGCCTCGTAGCCTTCCACTACGTCGGGTTTATGGCGTGTGTAGGCCTTGATGGCAGCCAGGCGAGCTTTTTCGAGCATAACCACCGCTTTCTCGAGAGGCGCCCCTGGGGCGCGGATCTTTTGGCAAATCTGGTTTTTACCCAGGGACGCCTCGCTCAAAAGCCGTGCATCCTAGTCCTCCCAAAAGCCCACTTTGTAAGCGGCAAAGACCACGCCGTCGGAGGTCTGGGTGGCATCCAGGTCCACCTCGGCAGTGATGCGAAAGTCCCGGTTGCCCTCGGGGTCATCGAAGATCTGAGTCACATGCCACAGATGGTCGGTTTTCTCGGCAGATTCGTCCAGCTCGAAGTAGGCATCGGAACGGGCGTCGGCGTCCAAGATCACCTCGTCGTAGACGTCGTAGTAGCGGTCCAGCACTTGGCGCCACACCCGCTCGCCGTAGCCCCAGTCCACATCCAGGGCGCCCAGGGAGGCGGCATCGTCTCTGGCCGCCAAGGTCACGCGGCGGATGAGGGCGTTTCGCACCAGCAGCTTGAGGCCGCGGCGGTCTTTGACCACGGCGTCTGCCTCCACAAAGGCGCCGGGGCCCTCCATATCCTGCTGGCCCACCTGGGCCCAGGCGTCCACCAGGCTGGAGTCCACCGAGCGCACCATGAGCCCCAGCCACGCCACGATGTCGTCCAGGCGCTGGTCGCGTTTGTCGGGAGGAACCGTGCGGTCGAGCACCTGGTAGGCATCGGAGAGGTAGCGAAGCAAGATGCCTTCCACCCGAGAAATGCCCATGGCCTGAATGTAGCTCTTGAAGTCGTTGGCGCTCTCGATCATGGCGCGCAGCACGCTCTTGGGCCGCAGCTGGTAGTCGTTGGCCCAGGGCACAGAAGTGCAGTAGAGGGCAAAGGCTTCTTCCAGCAGGTCTTTCAAGGGCTGCTCGTAGGTGACCTCGCTCAAGAGCTCGTCGCGCTCCTCGAAGGGCACGCCCTCGGCTTTGAGCTCGGCCTTCTTGGCTTCCACTGCCTTCTTGCGCTGGGCTTTGAGGATCTGCACCGGGTCGTCCAGCGTGGCCTCCACCATGGAGATGACGTCCAGCGCGTAAGTGTCGCTCTCAGGGTCCAAAAGCTCCAGGGCCTCGATCAGGAAGGGGGAGAGCGGCTGGTCCAGCGCGAAGTCGTCCGGCAGCTCCACGGTGAGGGTATAGGAGGCGTCGCAGCCGCCGGGGGCGCAAGGATCGGCGTCTGCCGGAGCGCCCTCTGGCAGCTCCACTACCACCACGCCGGAGTCGATGAGGGTGGCAAAGATCTCGGTGGCCCGGATCTCAAGAGCCGTTTTTTGCTCGGGGGTTTGCAGGGAGTCTGCGATGAGGCGGCTGGCCTCTGCGCGGGCGTCACCGTGGCGGCTCACCAGCTCCAGCACCATGGAGTGGGTGATGTTCAGGCGGGGCGTGAGCTTTTCTGGGACAGACTCCGCCAGCTTGGTGAAAGTGCTCTCGTCCCAGCTCACAAAGCCCTCGGGCGGCTGTTTGCGTTTGACGCGGCGGCGCTTCTTGGGATCGTCTCCCGCCTTGGCCAAGGCACGCTCGTTCTCTATGACGTGCTCGGGAGCCTCGGCGATGACCAAGCCCTCGGTGTCAAAGCCGGCACGGCCGGCACGGCCGGCGATCTGGTGGAACTCGCGAGAGCGCAGCCGGCGCGTCCTGTGGCCGTCGAACTTGGAGAGCGCGGTGAACACCACCGTATGGATGGGCACGTTGATGCCCACGCCCAGGGTGTCGGTGCCGCAGATCACCGGCAGCAACCCCTGCTGGGCCAGCTTCTCTACCAGCAGGCGATAGCGAGGCAGCATGCCTGCATGATGCACTCCCACCCCGCTGGCCAACAGGCGCTTGAGCGTCTTGCCAAAAGCGGTGGAAAAGTGGGTTCCGCGGCAGGCCTCCTGGATGGCCTTGCGCTGCTCTTTGGAGGTGACCCCGTAGCTGGAGAGCGCCTGGGCGGTGTTTAGGGCCGCCACCTGGGAGAAGTGCACCAGATACAAGGGTCCTTCCCCGTTGCGCAGCGCCAGCTCCACCGTGGTCTCCAGCGGGTTAAGCTCGTAGCGGTAGGAGAGGGGTACCGGCCGCTCGGCATCGGTGATCTGATCCACCTGCCTGCCCGTTTGCTTCTCCAGCAGCTCGCAGATGTCGTCCATGTTGCCTAGGGTGGCGCTCATGAGCAAGAAGCGCGCCTGAGGCAGGCACAGCAGCGGAATCTGCCAGGCCTTGCCGCGATCGGGGTCTGCGAAGAAGTGGAACTCGTCTGCCGCCACCCAGTCCACGTTGGCGTGGGCGCCGCCGGCCAACGCCTTGTTGGCTAGGATCTCTGCCGTGCAGCAGATGATGGGGGCATCCGGGTTTATCTGCGCGTCGCCGGTGAGCATGCCCACCAGATCGCGCCCAAAGAGCTCCACCAGGTCGAAGAATTTCTCCGACACCAGCGCTTTGATGGGCGCCGTGTAGTAGGAGGTCTCGCCCATACAGGCGGCCATGAAGCACATGCCGGCCGCCACCAGGCTCTTTCCCGAGCCCGTTGGCGTCCCCAGCACCACGTGGTCTCCCATCAAAAGGGCCATGAGCGCGTCTTCCTGATGGGGCCACAGCTCGATGCCCCGCCCCGCGCACCACTCCATGAAGGCATCGAAGGCCTCCTCGCGGGTAAGTGTTTCTCGGCTATTGAGCTCGACGGCCAAATCTCCCAGCTCGCCATAGCTGGCCGGGGACAATACGGTGGCACGCTCCATGACCACGTCCTTATCGGTAAGAGGGGCACCCAAAGCGCGCCCCTCGCACATTCATTCTCTGTCTATCCTACCCTCTCGCGCCCGCGCGGCCCTTCCTGCCGAGAAACCCCGCCGACTTTGCTGCTGCCGCCGGAGTGTCCCCGTGGCAGCTGTTACCCCGAGATGTCAAAAATGGGGGAGGGGCCAGTAACGTACAATGACAGATTCAGGCCCTTATAAGCTTTAGGGATCGGCGCGCTCTGGTGGCACGCCGCGAGGAATCAGGAGCCCCCATGGCCGAGAAGCGCGATTTTCTCGATGACATCATCGATATGTCCCAGGACTTTAAAGCCATCAAGAACCCGTTGGCCCAGATCGCCAACTCTCTGGCGGCCGAGCCTGGCGAGGTCCCGGTATGGAACCCTGCCGACTACAAGGAGCGACCGCGCCCTGCGCCCCCTTCATGCACCAGTTGCAAGAGCAAAGATCCCACTACCTGCACCCGCTGCATCGACGTGTGCCCCAAGGGCTCTATCCATATCGAAGGCGGAGGTATCGAGATCGACGACACCTGCATCAAGTGCGGACTCTGCGTCTCTGCCTGCCCTAGTGAGTCCTATCATGCTCGGGAGATCAACGCCAACAAGCTCTACGACCGCATCGCCGGCGCTGCCGCCAGCCACGAGACCGCCTATGTGACCTGCACCCGTGCGCTGGGACGCTTGCCTCGGGAGAATGAAGTGGTGCTTCCCTGCATAGGCGTGGTGCCCTCGGAAGTCTGGCTGGCCCTGATGGTGCGATTCTCCCATTTGAGCATCTATCTGCCTCTGGGCATCTGCGACCGCTGTCGCACCACCACCGGCGAGGAAGTCTACTGTGACCTCATCGCCCGCGCCGAGACCTGGGCAGGCTTTGGCCTCAACCTGGTGGTGGATGAGGAAGAGCTCACCTGCGAGATGCGCCGCAGCTGGCAGCGTAAGGAGTTCGTGGAGACCATCCTCAAGAGCGGCGAGCGCCTGGTGAGCCGCACCAACCCCGTGCTCACGGCCGCGAGACGCGTCACCCAGATGCTGGATGCGCACAAGCGGCAGATGAGCGCCCTGCAGCGGCAGCTGGACAAGGCGGTGGGCACCACCAGCTCCAAGAACCGCCGGCGTATTCTTCTAGACCGCCGCAAGATCATGATGGGAGCGCTGCAAAAGCATCCGGAGTTGGCGGCCAACATCGACCTCTACGAACCTCTCTGTGACATGGACGCCTGCACCCTTTGCGGCGCCTGCGAGCAGGTATGCCCCACCCACTGCATCGAGATCACCGACGACGGCCGCTGGTCTTGCGAGCCGGAGTTCTGCGTCCAGTGCGGCGCCTGCGAGCATGTGTGCCCCACCAAGGCCATCGAGTACGAGTTCTGCGATGCCTCAGACATTGTGCTGCCCGACGAGGAGGAGCGCGACCGCAAGGAGAAGGAAGCCGAGCAAAAGGCCGAGGTAGAAAAGCTCAAGGAGCAGGGCAAAGCCTCCATGCTCAAAGGCCTCGACATGCTGGAGAAGCTCTCGGACTCCCTGGCAGACAACGATTCCTAACCTTTGGGATGAGGTTTCTTGGTTTTTGTTGATTAAGAATAAATATGGACGACACAATAGAGAAGCTGCTATAGCTCCTCTATTGTGTCGTGATGGTGTCAAAGCTGAAAAGTTACTTCATATATATTCAATTGCAGGGACCCTTTAAAGTTATATGAGCTATGGCTTAAAGGAGAGTAGCCATGCAAAACCGCGATAGTCTAAGTAGGCGTTCATTCTTAAAGGTTGCATCAGCGCTGACTCTATCACCATTTATCCCTGTGATGCATACAGCTCATGCATCCGAATTACTCTCTACGGAGTCATGGGTTCCTGCGGTTCCGAATCTAACCAAACAAGAGCTCGACAGTATTACGGATGAGAAGGTACATGAAGAGGGGCTCCAGTTAATCCAACAATTAATGGAATATGACACTGAGCAAGATTTGGCTTATTCATCTCGTCCAACTTATGACAATGTTTATGAGTCTCCTCAATATAAATACACTGGATATCACAGAGTGAGTGGCCAACCTAATGGTGGCGTGATGATAAGTGGTGGTGGCTCGATTTATATTATTCCTAATGCAGGAGGAACCGGCTCTATAACATTTAGTTTTGGCGCCCCATGGGGATCGGTGGCCGTGAATTATCCTTTAGGCAACAGGGCATCCACCGTCACTTCATATAGTGTCAATATTCCGGCAGGTGTTTATTGCTTGGCGACTCAAAACACTTGTTATAAATGCGTTCCTTATACAACTTATCGAACTGTAAATGGAGTTCGAAGTGTGTATTCGCGCCAGGTAAGCACTCAGGTTTATTCGTATGCATTCTCGTATATGAGAGTCTAGGAGCGTTCATGGCCCGCATTCTCTATGTAGAAGATTCATCTGCTACCAGGTCCATAGTGGTACGGTATCTGGAGGATGCAGGCCATGAGGTGCATTCCTTTGAGAGCTGTGCCGACTTTATCGATGCAGCGCGCACGGGATCTTTTGATGCTGCGGTAGTGGATCTCTCACTTCCAGATGCCCAGGGTCAAGAGGTGCTCCAGCAACTCAGGGCGATCTCTTCAGCTCCGACTCTGGTTCTCACAGGGGATGCCACAGAGCCAAGCTTCTATGCTGGCCTTTCTTTGGGGGCTGACGCCTATCTGGTCAAACCTGCCAGCCCCCGAGTAGTGGTGGCTCAGGTGCATGCACTGCTCCGCAAGCCTGAGTCTTGCGCTCAGCCGCTGTCTTTTGGCTCTCTTAGGTGGAGCCCAGCTGACGCCTCCTGGGTTGCCGGTGCTACCAGTCTTTCTCTCACGCCCCAAGAATCCCAGCTCCTCCAGCATCTCGTGAAGCTTCAGGGGGCCCTTGTGAGCCGAGAAGAGCTGCTCTGCGAGCTGTGGGGCTATCCTTCTGGCTCTTCCTCTCGAGCGGTGGACGAGGCTCTGCGTAGGCTCAGAATCAAGCTGGACCACGCTGGTAGCTCGGTTGGCATCGAAACCCTGTGGGGAAGGGGCGTGCGCTTGGTGGTGAGAGAGGGGTCTTCATGAACAGTCAATCTGGATTGAGGCGCCTTTCCGGCGTCCAATGGATTACTTGCGCCCTTCTACTCATTGCGGCCTTTGCAGGTCCGCTGATAGTAGTGGACGCCCAGGCAAAAGAGACACTTTCGTGGTGCTTGGACCAGCGAGCAGACCCAAGCTCTTGGGACATGCAAGTCGTGAGGTATCCCCTGAAAGAATATAACCCTGAATATCCCCCTGAGAGCCAAGCGCTCCACAGCGTGCTCTCTCAGGTAAGCGATGAGGAGGGACTCGGCAGCCTGCCTGAACAGCGCACCGTCCAGCTTCTCGATGGATGGCCTCACGTGCGGGCCTATTACTACCTTCAAGAGGGACCTCTAGAGCCGCTTTATGGCCCTGGCCTTTGGGTGGTCATGGTGGATGTGTCCCAAGCCATCCACGCCATCAACGCTGCCTGGGTGATCGTGGCTGCGAGTGCGTTTTTGGGTCTCTTGGCTCAGCAATTTCTATTGAGGACCGCCTCAAAAGCCATTGCCCAAAACTATGAGCAAATAAGAAGCCGTTACGTCTTGGGCTCCCATGAGGTAAAGGGGCCCCTGATGGCTATTCGGGGATTCGTGGAGGCCTGTGAAGATGGCCTTATGAATCCTCAAGAGTCGGCGGGCTTAGTTGCAGAGGAGGTCGCTAAGATCCAGCAGACCTTGGATGACCTGGCCAAGCTCGCCTGGGTGGAGGAAGATAAAGAGCCGGTTCAGATGACCCGGATCGACTTGGCTCCCTACCTTTTGGATGAGGCTCAACGGGGCCGGTGGTCTTCAGAAGCCCCGCGCACCAGCGGGTTCCTGGCAATCTGGGCCGATGCGTTCCTAGTTGACCAGGCACTCTCCACTCTGAGCCACTGGATGGACCGGTGCGACTTGGCACCACAGCACATCGAGGCCGCTGGGCTTGAGCTACGGCCTTCTCGGCAAAGCCGTGTGGCGCAACTGGATCAGAGGGTTGCTCTCACACTAAGCTTTGCTGAGCCTCTTTCCAAGAAAGCCGCTGAAGACGTGGCGCTCACGTTGCTTTTGGCAATACAGGATCTGCAAGCCGGAGATCTGGTGGTGGATGCTGACAGGGGTATGGTGCAGCTTCGATGGCGAACAGTCTAGGGCACCTGTCTTTCGCGAAGGGGGTACAGTAGAGCCAGCATGAAACTTAAGAAAGGACCTTCGCTGTGGCTCTCTCCATCGGCATCGTAGGTTTGCCCAACGTGGGCAAGTCCACGCTCTTTACCGCCCTCACCAAGCGCGCCGGCTTGGCCGCCAACTATCCCTTCGCCACTATCGAGCCCAATGTGGGCATCGTGGACGTGCCAGATGCTCGGCTGGGCGAGCTGGCTGCCATCGTCTCCCCTGAGCGCATCGTGCCGGCCACGGTGGAGTTCGTAGACATCGCCGGCCTGGTCAAGGGCGCCAATGCCGGCGAAGGCCTGGGCAACCAGTTCTTGGCCAACATCCGCGAGACTGACGCCATCTGCGAGGTGGTGCGCTACTTCTCCGACCCTGATGTCGTCCATGTGGATGGCCGTGTCGACCCTGCGGCCGACGCCGACACCATCATGACCGAGCTCATCTTGGCAGACATCGCCACCCTGGAAAAGCAGCTGCCCAAGCTGGAGAAGGAGGCCCGGCGCGACAAGGAGCTGGCTCCCAAGCTGGCCGTGGCTCAGCGCCTTCAGGCCTGGCTCAACGACGGCAAGCGTGCCGCCGCCATGGGCATGACGCCCGAGGAGCGCGCCGCCGCCAAGGAGCTCTTCTTGCTCACCATGAAGCCGGTGATCTATGTGGCCAACGTCGACGAGGACAAGGTGGGCGAGACCCCGGCTCCCATCGACGGCGAGACCCCCATCCCCATCTGCGCCGAGGTAGAGGCCGAGATCGCCGAGCTGGGCGACGAGGAAGCCAAGGACTTCTTGGAGAGCCTGGGTCTTGAGAAGAGCGGCCTCGAGGTGCTGGCCCAAACCGCCTACCGCACTCTTGGCCTTCAGAGCTACTTCACCGCAGGTCCCATGGAGGTCAAAGCCTGGACCATTCCCATCGGCGCCAAGGCTCCCCAGGCCGCCGGCGTCATCCACTCCGACTTCGAGCGTGGCTTCATCAAGGCCGAGGTGGCCAGCTACGACGACTACGTGGAGCTGGGCGGCGAAGCCGGCTGCCGTGCCCAGGGCAAGCTGCGCATGGAGGGCAAGGATTACGTGGTCCAAGACGGCGACGTCATGCATTTCCGCTTCAACGTCTAACAGCCGGCGCGCGGACGGTGCGCCCCGCGCCCCGCAATCCTCCCTTAGCATCAAAAAACGAACAACATCCCAGGGGGCGCCCTCCTATGGACCTCATCATCCGCCGAGCCCAACCCATCGACATTCCCGCGCTGCTCGATCTGCTCGTGCAGGTGAACGCGGTCCATGCCGACGGGCGCCCCGACCTCTTTGCCCGCACCACCAAGTACAGCGCCCAAGAGCTGGAAGCCCTTCTTGCCGATAAAAACCGCCCTGTGTGGGTTGCCGCTGTGGAGGAGGACCCCGAACGTCTGGTGGGCTCTTGCTACACAGTGATCCAGGACCATCGCCCCGACCGCCTCATGCAGGATTTCAAGACGCTCTACATCGACGACTTGTGCGTGGACGAGGATGCCCGCGGGATGCATGTGGGCACTGCATTGTATGAGTTTGTGCGCGATTGGGCCCATGATGAGGGTTTTTACAACCTCACGTTGAACGTGTGGGAGTGCAATCCCGGTGCGCGCGCGTTTTACGAGGCAATGGGCCTGGTGCCCCAGAAGACCTGCCTCGAGCAGATCCTATAGTCGCGGCACGTAGGCATGGGCACGCAGGAACGTTATGTGCTGGAATGCGGCGCACGAGAATGATGCTGCGGGCACCCTCTGAGAAGGTACTACGATAGCTACTTATCCGTATATGGACCGGAAATACATCAGGGCAAATAGCTGCTATCAATTGTAGCTAAAGTAGAATATTTTCTGAGGGCTCTAAGAGGGTTATTCCTTCCTCACCTTTTCCGCGCCCTCTCGCCACCTTTGTGTGCCTCCCTTATCGGGGCAGCGCTTTTATCGGCTTGTCTTATACATAAATACAGCAATCACAACAAGCCTCATTTAATATACCAATCAAGCCGCTAGTCCCTCATTTCTCGCTTAAATTAGCCATGCCAAAGATACGTTTAGGTGTATTCAGCGTAATTTGGCAAACCCGCTCGATTTCTCTGGTAAGTTCAGGCAGACACCTACTGTGGAATCAGTCTGCATGGGGTACGGGCGCGTCGGGGGACTCGCATTCGCACCCGCGAGCGCGCTCACTCGCGCCACCCCAGGCAGGCTATCGCATGAAAGAGAGTCATCTCATGGAAGAGACCCTGCAAGAGGCGTGGGCCGGCTTCGAGGCTGGCCCCTGGGAGCACGAGGTCGACGTTCGCGACTTCATCCAGCGCAACTACACCCCTTACGAGGGCGATGAGAGCTTCCTCGAGGACGCCACTCCAGACACGGAGCACCTCTGGAAGCAGGTCATGGACCTGTTCGCCGCAGAGCAGGCCATGGGCGGCGTCATCGCCATGGACACCGATATCATCTCCACCATCACCAGCCATGGCCCTGGCTACATCGATCAGGCTCACGAGAAGATCGTCGGCCTTCAGACCGATAAGCCCTTGAAACGCGCCCTGCAGCCCAACGGCGGCATCCGCATGGCCGTGTCTGCCTGCCAGTCCCATGGCTACGAGGTGGACGAGCAGATCGTCGACATCTACACCAACCTGCGCAAGACCCACAACGCCGGCGTGTTTGACGTCTACACTCCCGAGATGCGCGCCTGCCGCCACTCCCACATCATCACCGGCCTGCCCGATGCCTACGGCCGCGGCCGCATCATCGGCGACTACCGCCGCGTGGCCCTCTATGGTCTGGATTTCCTCATCGAGGACAAGAAGCGCCAAAAAGAGGGCACCGAGTCCACCATGACTGAGCCCGTCATCCGTCACCGCGAGGAGCTCTCCGAGCAGATTCGCGCCCTCCAAGAGCTCAAGCAGCTGGGCGAGATCTACGGCTTTGACCTGGGTCGCCCCGCGCAGACCCTCCAAGAGGCCATCCAGTGGCTCTACTTTGGCTACCTGGGCTCTGTGAAGGAGCAAAACGGCGCCGCCATGTCGCTGGGCCGCACCTCTACCTTCCTGGACATCTACGCAGAGCGCGACCTGGCGCGCGGCACCATCTGTGAGCGCGATGCTCAGGAGCTGGTGGACCACTTCATCATGAAGCTGCGCATGGTCAAGTTCGCCCGCACCCCCGATTACAACGCCCTGTTCTCCGGCGATCCCCAGTGGGTCACCGAGTCCATCGGCGGCATGGGCATCGACGGCCGTCCTCTGGTCACCAAGATGAGCTTCCGTTACCTGCACACCCTGGAGACCCTGGGCACCTCTCCCGAGCCCAATCTCACCGTGCTCTGGTCCACTCGCCTGCCCGAGGCCTTCAAGCGCTACTGCGCCAAGATCTCCATCGTCTCCAGCTCCATCCAGTATGAGAACGACGACCTCATGCGCGTCTACCACGGCGACGACTATGCCATCGCCTGCTGCGTGTCCTCCATGCGCATCGGCAAGGAGATGCAGTTCTTCGGCGCCCGCGCCAACCTGGCCAAGTGCCTGCTCTACGCCATCAACGGCGGTGTGGACGAGGTGCTGGGCACCCAGATCGGCCCCAAGTACCGCGCTGTGGTGGGCGACGTGCTCGACTACGACGACGTCATGGACAAGTTCCACGACATGATGGACTGGCTGGCCGGCGTCTACGTCAACGCCCTGAACATCATCCACTACATGCACGACAAGTACTGCTACGAGCGCCTGCAGATGGCCCTCCACGACGAGCATGTGCACCGCTGGTTCGCCACCGGCATCGCCGGCCTCTCCGTCGTGGCCGACTCCCTGTCTGCCATCAAGTACGCCACCGTGCGCCCCATCCGCAACGAGGCCGGCATCGTGGTGGACTTCGAGATCGAGGGCGACTTCCCCCGCTACGGCAATGACGACGATCGCGTAGACTCCATCGCCGCCCAGGTCATCGAGGACTTCATGCACGACATCCGCGGTTACGAGACCTACCGCAAGTCCGTGCCCACCACCTCGGTGCTCACCATTACCTCCAACGTGGTTTACGGCAAAGCCACCGGCTCCACCCCCGACGGCCGCAAGGCCGGCGAGGCCTTCGCCCCGGGCGCCAACCCCATGCACCATCGCGACAGCCACGGCGCCGTGGCCAGCCTGGCCTCCGTCGCCAAGATGCCCTTCAAGGACGCCCAGGACGGCATCTCCAACACCTTCTCCATCGTGCCTGGCGCGCTGGGCAAGGACGGCGACGTCATGTTTGGCGATTTGGATCTCGACGCCCTGGGTGTGGAGGTCACCTTCGCCAACGAGGTCTGCGCTGCCTGCGAAGCCGACCTCTCCGCTCGCGAGGGCGCCGAGGACGTCGTCGCCCAGTAAGCTCTCTCAAGTGGCAGTGGCAGGGTTTCTCGGTTGCCGAGAAACCCTGAACCCCGCCACCTGTGCGGATTTTAAGGCTCAGAGCCCTTGCCGCTTGTCATATTCCGGACCCTATCTGCACCTTCAAGAAAGGAGATCTCGCTATGAAGACTTCCGAAGTTGCTCCCGATCAGGTGGATAACCTGGTATCCATGCTCGACGGCTATGCCGAGGAGGGCGGCCACCACCTGAACGTCAACGTGTTCAACCGCGACACCCTGCTGGACGCCCAGGCCCATCCCGAGAAGTACCCTCAGCTCACCGTGCGCGTGTCTGGCTACGCCGTGAACTTCAACAAGCTCACCCGCGAGCAGCAGGACGAGGTTATCTCCCGAACCTTCCACGAGAGTCTCTAGCCCGCTGTCCGCATTGTGCGGAGACGTCGGAGCTGCGTCTGTGGTGGGGCCTCGGGCAACAGGCCTGACCCTCTTGGGGCGCGGCATTCCCCAATTCTTACACTTAGGCCCAGAGGCAGTATAGGTTTGCTGCTTCTGGGCCTGTTTGGTTGCTTTTTCTTGGATGCCTTGGGTACGTTTCCTATAACGTCGGCACGCATGGAGGCCGACGTGCGCCCAGGCACAGTTGGCAAAAGAAAAGGTGGCTCGCCATGGCTCCTCTCGCACAGCAGGTAACTCTCAAAGGCGACGTGAACAGCGCCCCCTACATCATGGATCCCTCTCCTTTAGCATCCCTTGAAGAGGGTGAACAGTTCTATTTTGACGCAAAGGCCGTCACGTCGAAGCAGCGGGCCGACTTCAAGGACTCTGGTGCCCCCTTCACCGAGCGCCAGCCCTTCTATGGAATCTTTTATCAAGGCGTCTTTGTGGGCATTGCCACGGGTCTTGCGCATCCGGTGCGGGCGCTTTTGGACCAGGGCCATCCAGTGAGGGTCGCAGCTGTCCGCACTTCTGGCAAAGCCCAGGGCTATCAAGGGGTTGAGCTGGAGCTTCCTGAGACCGATCCCTTCCAGCGCTGGTATCGTTTCGCCGAGTTGGGAGAGGTCGTTCCTTTGGACGACCCTATTGTGGTGGTGAACCTCAATCTCGAAGGCGCCCATCGCTTGGCCAATGGGCCGGCCAAGGTGTCTGTGGGCCAAATCGCCGACGATCGCCTGCCTGTCACGGTGTCTGGCAAGGATGCCAAGGGCGAGCCTGTGGAGGCCGTCTATCATCTCTATCCTCGCCAGCACCATTCCTGGCATACGTTGGCCCCACTGGCCGGCCAAACCCACGAGGCCGTTGTCATGCAGCACGACAGCTTCACCCATCGCGGCACTCGTTATGCCAAGGTGTTCATCGACACTGCCCGCTAAACCGCGGGCCGGTTCTTGCGACCGAGAACTAAGAAAGGCGGCGCCGTGGCGCTTTGCGACACCTCTGACCCGGAGCTTCGCTCGACCAGCGGCCAGGTGCACTCTCTAGAGACCATGGGTACCGTGGATGGCCCGGGCACCCGACTGGTGGTGTTCACCCAAGGTTGCCCTATGCGCTGCGCCTACTGCCATAATCCCGACAGTTGGAAACCCGGCGCAGGTACTTCTAAAACCGTTGGCGAGATCCTCGATCTCTTCGAGCGCAACCGACCCTTCTACCGCAAAGGAGGCATCACCGTCTCCGGCGGCGAGCCGTTGTTGCAGCCCCAGTTTGTGGGGGCGCTCTTCTCGGCAGCCCATAGAGCCGAGAAGGGCCGCATCCACACGGCCCTAGATACCTCAGGCAGTGCCTATGATCCTGGTCATCCCGAGCGTTTTGACCAGGTACTGCGTGAGAGCGACCTGGTGTTACTTGATATCAAACATGCACAGGATAAGGGCCATAGGGAGCTTACAGGCATGGGGGCCGAGAGACCCCGGGCTCTGGCCGATGAGCTTTCGCGCCGGAGGATCCCCATGGTCATCAGGCATGTGGTGGTGCCCGGCATCACCGACGATCCAGAGGAGCTTCGCGCCCTGGGCCGCCTCATCGCCCGTTGGGACAACGTGGTGGGCCTGGATCTGCTGCCCTATCACACTATGGGAGCGCCTAAATACGAGGCACTGGACCTGGATTATCCCCTTGAAGGCACTCCGGCGATGGATAAAAATCGCATCCCCCAGTTGCGCCAGATAGTCTTGCAGGCTCGAGCAGACGCCAGGGCGCAAAAGGCTTGAGTCGAGGACTTCCAGCACGTTCTCCAAGCGTGCAAGCTCTGTCTTTAGGTTGAAGGCTGCCGAGAAGAGCTTCACCAAACGTTCACGGCGCCTGAAGGGAGTACCTCTAACAGTCTCACGAGCCTGTTAACGGCTCTTCTCTGAGGTGGCGTTTCTCGGCAGCGAAACGTTAAGGTGTCCTTCTAAGATGCACCTTGCGACCTTAAGGAGGGGCCATGGCAGTCAAGACCCCACCTGTTGGTATGATGCCAACTTTGATGAAGAGCTGGTAGAAGTTCGCCGTCAGGCCGAGCACACCTGCTGGCTCATCAATCAGCTGGATCCCCAAGATGCCGAGAAACACCAGCAACTGCTAGGTGAGCTTTTTGGGTCTTTGGGAGTCGGGGTGGAGGTGCTGGCACCGGTCATGGTCGATTACGGCACCAACGTTTCTTTGGGCGACGGCTGTTTTGTAAATCACAACGCCTATTTTATGGATGGCGCACCCATAGTTCTCGGGGCTCACGTATTCGTGGGTCCCGATTGCGGTTTTTATACTGCCAATCATCCCTTGCTGGCCTCTGAGCGCAATCAGGGTTGGGAGCAGGCGCGTCCCATCACCATTCAAGACAACGTGTGGATTGGCGCCAAGGTGAGCATTTTGCCAGGGGTGACCATTGGCGAAGGCGCCGTGGTAGGTGCTGGCTCGGTGGTGACCAAGGATGTTCCTCCTCACACGCTGGCGGCAGGAAACCCCTGCAGGCCGCTTCGCCCCATCACTGCTCAAGACACTATTGGTAAGGAGTAGCAACTATGTCGCTCAGTCGTGCCCGCGAGGCCTTGGAGGCCCAGGATCTGGCCTCGCACATCATGGAATTCGACACCTCTAGCGCCACCGTTGAGCTGGCTGCTGCCGCAGTGGGATGTGAGCCTGCTCATATCGCCAAAACCCTTTCCTTTGCGGTGGGGGAAAGGGTGGCGCTGGTGGTCTGCGCCGGTGATGCGCGCATCGACAACCCTAAGTTCAAGGGCTACTTCCACACCAAGGCCAAGATGCTCGATGCGGTCAGCGCCGAGGAGCGCATCGGCCATGGGGTAGGCGGCGTGTGCCCCTTTGGAGTCAAGGAGGGCTGCGATGTGTACTTGGATGAGAGCCTCAAACGTTTTGATGTGGTCTATCCTGCCGCAGGTACCGCAAGCAGCGCGGTGAAACTCACCCTTCCCGAGCTAGAGCGCGCTTGTCCTGAGGCTATCTGGGTTGACGTCTGCAAACTGCCTGCCTAGCTCGATAACCTACGCCAGCTACAATTACCTGCATCATCTGGTTGCAAAAGCTGGTTGCAAAAAAGAACCCCTCCGCCGTGAGCTGCATCCTACGTATTGGAAACAGTTCACTGGTGAAGGGGTCTCTTTATTGGCGGAAGTTTTTATCGGCCGCTAAAGACGGGGAACGCTGAGTCTTTGCCGTAGTCCACATTGGCAGCGCCGGCCAGATAGTCCATATCCTCGCCGGAGATCATAAAGTCTACCTGGGCGTTGTCCTTCATGTGCTCGGGGTTTGCGGTCTTGGGCAGCGCCACCGCGCCGCACTGGATGACGTAGCGGATGCACAGCTGAGGGATGCTCACGCCGTAGCGCTGGGCCATGGACTGGAGCTGCTCGTCTTTGAGCAGCGCGCCGTGGGCCACAGGGGAATAGGCCTCCACCAGGATATTGTGGGCCTGGCAGTAGGTGATGAGGTCGCGGGGCGTATGGCCCACGTGGAAGAGGATCTGGTTGACCGCCGGCGCCTCGGAGCTGTTGTCGATAATGTTTTTAAGATCGGACTCCAAGAAGTTGGAAACGCCGATCTCGCGCACTTTGCCGGTCTCCTTGGCCTCTTCCAGTGCACGCCACACCTCAAGATTGCCGTGGTAGTAGTGGTTGGAGCCATTGTGGAAGTGGCCCCAGGGCTCGGGGGAGTGGATGATCATTTGATCCAGATAATCCAGCCCCATCTTCTCCAGCGTCTCATCGATGGACTTCTTGGCAGAATCGTAGTCTTTGAGCTCGGCCGCGATCTTGGAGCCCACAAAGAGCTGCTCGCGAGGAACCGATGCCGTGCGCACGCCTTCGCCTACGCCTGCCTCGTTGCCATAGGCCTGGGCGGTGTCGATAAGCCGATAACCGCAATCCACCGCATCCCGCACTGCTTGGGCGGCTTTGTCATCATCGATAAGCCAGGTACCAAGGCCCAGCTTGGGAATAGCGGTGCCGTCGGCCAGCTTATAGGTTTCTTCGAGAATCATAGGTAGGTACTCCTTTATATCTAGCTCAAAGATTTGGAGAAATCCCGTGCCAAGCTCCCAGTATTGTGTCAGCTAAAGGGAGGGACTCGTCAGGATGCCTTCAGATCTTTAGCATGGTCTGTCGCAAAGCCAATAGGTTATGTACCCTCATCGATCGATGGAGCACTGGGACTGCAGGTTCCATACATCAGTCGATTTATTAAAGAAGGAGCTCATGGAAGCTTTTATCAACCAGTTTGGCTACCTGGCAATTGGCGCCCTGGTCTTTTTGGAAAACCTTTTTCCGCCCATTCCCTCAGAGATCATCCTGCCCCTCTCGGGCGCGCTCACCATTGGAAGCCAGCTCACCCTTCCCGGCGTCATTGTGGCCTCTACCGTGGGTTCTGTGGCAGGCGCCTTCGCCCTTTACGGCATTGGCCGCGCCATTTCTCGCGCTCGCTTGGTCTCCTTCTTCAAGACGCGCCCCATGCGTCTTTTGGGCTTTAAGGCCAACGACGTGGAGCGCGTTATCGATTGGTTTGACGCCAAGGGCCAAAAGACCGTCTTTCTCTGCCGCTTTGTCCCCGGCCTTCGCAGTCTGATCTCTGTGCCTGCGGGCACTGCCCGCATGGGCCTGGCTCGCTTTACGGCCTATACCACGGTGGGTTCTCTGCTGTGGAACGCAGTACTGTGCACCCTGGGTGTAGCCGCAGGCGATGCCTGGCACCTGGTGTCTGAGCAGGTAGCCTGGGCCTCTGACGTGGTGAAGCTGGTAATCATCGTGGCTCTGGTAGGCGGCAGCCTTTGGTGGATCTTCCGCCGCGCCATCCCTGCCTGGCGCCTGGAGAATGCTGAGGCCTAAGTTTTCGAAGGCGTGCCTCTGTCGTCTTATCCTATAGCTCTTGTAATAGTGCGTAGTAGAACTGGGTTTCTACTACGCACTTTTGTGTAAAAAGCGATTAACGCGTAATAGAAAACCCTTTGTAGTAGGCACTTTGCACACAGTGTCTAAAAGAAGCTGCGCAGAGCCTAGTGCCTAGGTGTGTGGTTGGAGTCAGAGGTATCGCTAGGGCTGACGACATCCTTCTGAGCGGCGCCACCGTGATTGATGGTGTGCGCCAAAGGATGCTTCTGCAAAAAGAGCATGGCCACAAAGCCCAAGATGCACAGGGGCACGAAGTAGCCAAAGGGCGGCACCAGCGCCTCGCTGTAGCCGGTGGCGATGATGGACTGCACCGATGCCGGGAGCTTCTCCATGTAGGTGGGGGTAAGCGACGCCAGCGAGATGTTGTCTGCTTTGGGCAAGAGGGGAGCGACGTCGGCCACCAAGCGGGAGGTGAACAGCGATCCCACCAGCGAGGTGCCCAGCGTGGCGCCTAACGAGGTCTCTATCCATGAAGGCACTTCCCATTATTTGAGGTTGGCTTGCATGAGTCATCTCTAGAATGGCGGCGGTCACCCAGAGGCGGCGCTCGCTCAGAGCGCAACTCGTCACTGAGGTCGTGGACAGTAGGCGATCTGCGGAAGGGAGCAGTTGAAGGGAGGTGGCACTAGGTTCGCTTGCCCTCTAAAAAGATACTTCAATAGCTACATCGAAATATGGCTATTGAATGTACTAGATAGTAAATACTAAATTATATACAGCTAGAATGCTGCGGTGGCTTCGTATAAAGATGGGTGTTCCAGCGGCGTATAAACGTAGCTATCGCAGTAATTAATTAGAGGGGCCGCAAGACATCTTTATGTAGCGGCCCTTTCTCTTCTAGGATCCCTCTTGCTCGCCTGTGGCTCACTTCCATGACCGGTCCAAGGTTGCGCCGTTTCGCTCTGGCTCCCTCTCTTGCCTATCAGAATCCATTCAGCGTATATTTCTAAAGATGATAACGATGCTTTTGGATACGCTCTTGGATGCGCTTTTAGCGCAGTCTTTATCGCGCCAGTCTTGATAGGAGGGGATCGTGGCCAACGCAGCCAATGCAGCCATCGGCACGCCAGCCGCTGCTCATGTCATAGATGACGGGACCTTAAGCGCCTTCTTTGAGACCATGGCCGTCCTTATGGACGCCGGCATTCAAATTGACGAGGCTCTTTCCATGCTGGCGGAAGATGCCGCAGGCACCTTCAAAGCCACCTATGGTTCCATGTATGAGCAGGTAGCGGCAGGCCATACGCTGGCAAAAGCCATGGAGGCGTCAGGGGCGTTTCCCACCTATGCCACCACGTTGGTGACCCAGGGCACCACCATGGGCCGGCTTCATGAAACTTTGATGTCGTTAGCCCGCTATTACGGTGACCAGGAGCGCATTCTCACGCGCATCAAAACCAGCCTAGGTTATCCTGCAGCGCTTTTGTGCGGCATGTCGTTGGTACTGGCTTTCACGGTCATAGGCGTGCTGCCGGTGTTCATCAACGTCTACGAGAATCTTTCCGGCAGTCTCACCGAAGGGTCGTTCTCCCAGGTCACCCTAGCTCTCACGGTGGGCTGGGTGGTGCTTGTCGTCACGGTGATCGCTGCGGTGGCGGCCCTTTGGGTCGCCTCCCTTGCCCGCAATTCCAAGGGACATGACAAGCTCATGCACCTTTTGGAGCGCATCCCGCCCACCCAGGAGGCTGCCTATGGCCTGGCGCTGTCGCGCATGGTGGCGGGGCTCTCCACCAATATCTCCTCAGGTACCAACGTGGACGAGGCGGTGGCGGCCGCCGCAGCCGGGACGTCTCATCCCGTGCTGCATTTGAGGACCACGCAGGCCCACAAGCTCATGGTTGCTTCCGACGATCCTCAGGGCCTGGTGCCTGCACTGGTGGCAGCCCAGGTCATCGACCCGGTCTATGGGCGTCTGCTGGGTATCACTGTACGCTCAGGCGGCATCGACGAGTCGCTGGAAGCCCTTTCAGAAGACCTGGCCCGCGAGTCTATGGACAGCCTTCTGGCGACTATCGACGGCGTGGAGCCGCTTTTGTCGGCATTTTTAACCGTGGCCGTAGGCGCCACGCTGCTGGCCATCATGCTGCCGTTGGTGGGCATCATGGCCTCGTTAGCCTGATGGCGCAGCCCGCGCGATCGACCAGACCGCTTGGTCGACCCCTGCCCGTGCATGAATCCTGCTGCGGTTAAGAGAGGAGTGAGAATCTAATGGCCCGCCCTGTAGCTCAGGCTGCCTTCGCCCATCGCCGCCATCCCGGAGTCTACCTGCTGGTGATTCTGGTGGCGGCAGCGTGTGTGGCGCTGGCGGTGGTGCGTGCCCAGGTGCATGCCGCCGAGCAGGGAACGGCGGCGCTTCGCACCTCGATCCTCAATGCCTCGGCCCAGTGCGCGGCGGTGGAGGGGGCCTATCCCTCCAGCTTGGACCATCTGGTGGAAGCCTACGGCATCCGTTTCGACCCCGAGGTCTACGACGTGCGCTATGAGGTCTTTGCCGACAACGTGGCCCCCACAGTGCAGGTGATGCGCCGATGACGCCGCCCACGCTGCCTCACGAAAACCTCCTGCGGGCCAAAGGGACGCTGGCGATAGCCCAGGGCCATAGACCCGCTGCCCAAAAGGTGCACCCTATGAGCACCATCTTGGTCATCCTTCTGCTGCTGGTAAGCGTTGCTGCGCTGGGTGTGGGCGCCCAAGTCTACAGCTCCATCCACCAGGCATCCTTGACCGACGACTCCAGTCGCCTGGCCTCGGCTTTGCTTTCCAACACCGTGCGCTCCCAGGATCGCGCTCTCGCAGTGGAGAGCACCCCGGGTCCTGAGGGCCCTGTGCTCAAGCTGGTCTCTCATCTAGATTCCGGCGACTATGAGACGCGCCTCTATCTCTATCAGGGTCAGGTGGTGCGCGAGTTCGCCTTGGCTGCAAGCCCGCTCACTCCCCAGAGCGCGGTACCGATAATGCCTTCCAAGAGCTTCTCCTTTGCCCTGGAGGGAGACCTGCTTACCCTTGCTACCGATAAGGGCGCCACTTCGGTGGCTCTAAGAAGCCCGCAGTCCCCGCAATCTTTGGGGGTGGGGGCATGAAGCAGCTCAAAGCTCCCGGCTTTATGGCCCCTAAAGCCCCTCGTTGGGCTTCGCGAGCTCTCATCATCGAGGCGTTGGTGCTGATGGCGGTGCTCTCTTGCTGCATCGCCATCGTTGCCCAAGGCCTGTCTGTGGCGGCAGCCACTGCGCTGGACGCCCAGCAACTCACTCAAGCCTCGGCCTATGCCTCAGAGATGGCCGAGCGTTTTTGTGCAAATCCCGAGCAAGTGCCCGTGGAAGAGATCTCCGGCGATCTGCAGGTGGTGGTAGCCCGCACCAGCGAGCCTACCTCCACAGGAACCCTTTGGCGTGCCACCATCCTGGTCTATCCGGTAGGTCCCCAAGGACAAAAGGTCGAAGCATCGGAGGCTTTGGGAGCAGCCCAGGCTGGAGCGGCTGCAGGCGGCTCTGAGGCCCAAGAGGTCTCTCGGGTGATCCAAGAGCCTCTCTGCTCGCTTGCCACCGCACGCTTCGTGCCCAGGGAGGTGAGCTGATCTATGGCTCCACGTACGTCTGAGCCGGGTATTCGCCCGGGTCCCATGAGCCTGTTGGTGCTCACCCTGGTGGTGTGTTTATCGGTACTTTGCTGCTTGGCATTGGCTACCGCTGCCGCCTCCAACCACAGGGCAGAGGTGCAAACTTCTATCATGGTGGACTCCTACGCCAACGAGCTGGAGGCTCAAGAGCTTTTGAGCCATGCATCTGAGCTCTGTGCCAGCTCGGGTGCGCAAGGCCTTGCGGCTTTGGCTCAACAGGCCTCGCAGCTTTGGCCGGATTGCACTGCCAGCTATGAGGAAGGCAGGTTTCAGGCCTATTTTGCGCAGCCTTCAGGGCGCTCGCTGACCGTCCAGTTAAGCGTGAGTCCAGAAGGTCAGCTAAAAATCGAGAGCTGGTGCGCCGGCATGGAGTGGGAGGAGCCTTCCGGCCAATGGTGGCCTGGGCCTTCCTCGGCCACGCCCTAAAGGGGCGGCGGCGACTTTAGCTGCAACTTTTGTTCTGTTGTGCCCTTTGTTTAGACCTCAAGGAGGATCTAGTGGATATCTCAGCATTGCTTGCTTCTATGATCGAGAAGAACGCCTCGGACGTGTTCTTTGTGGCGGGCTTGCCTATCACCTGGGCCTCCGCAGGGCAGCAGCACAGGCTTGACGGCGGCCCCCTCATGCCCCAGGACACCCAGGAGGTCGTCGAGGCAATCTACGGGTTGGCGGGCCGCTCTATGGCGCCGTTTTTGGAGTCTCGCAACCACGACGACGACTTCTCCTTTGCCGTGGGCGGCGTGGGGCGCTTCAGGGTGAACGTCTTTAGGCAGCGCGGCAGTTTAGGGGCAGTGATCCGCGTGATCCCCTTCGCCCTGCCGCGTCCCGAGGAGTTGGGCATCCCAGACCAGGTCATGGACTGCGCTTCTTTCAACAAGGGGTTGGTGCTGGTTACAGGCCCCGCTGGCGCAGGCAAGTCAACCACTTTGGCCTGCCTTATCGACCGCTTGAACCATAGCCGCTCGGGCCACATCGTGACCATGGAGGACCCCATCGAGTTCGTGCACAGGCACAACACCTGCATCGTGACCCAGCGCGAGATCCCCACCGATGTGGCTACCTATGGCGAGGCCCTTCGCAGCGCCATGCGCGAGAACCCCGACGTCATCCTGCTGGGCGAGATGCGCGATCGCGAGACGGTGTCTACCGCGGTCACCGCAGCAGAGACCGCTCAGCTGCTTTTCTCCACTCTACACACTACCGGAGGCGCCTCCACCATCGACCGCATCGTTGACTTCTTCGATCCGGCCCAACAGCACCAGATCCGCCTGCAGCTGGCCATGGTGCTTCAGGCGGTGGTCTCCCAGCAACTGGTGCCCACAGTCGACGGGGGAGTGGCGGCAGCTTTCGAAGTCATGGTGGCCAACACCGCCATCCGCAACCTCATTCGCGAGCAAAAGACCCACCAGATCGACTCGGTCATTGCTGCGAGCGCCCAGGAAGGCATGATCTCCATGGACGCCAGCCTCTTCGAGCTGGTGAAGTCGGGCCAGGTAAGCTCTGAGACTGCCCTGCGCTATGCCAACCACACCGAGTCGCTGGCGCGCCGCCTCAAGGCAGCCGGGGTCTAAAACGCACAGGTGCGCGCCGGGCCAAAAAGCCTACAATTGTAAGCATATTTTATAGGGATCCAGGGACGCTCTGGGCATACTTGCGATAGTCAGGGATTAGCTATGACCATCTTTCATGCTCCTGCCATAGGCTCCAATGGGGACATCGCCTGCCCTGTGGTTGGGGCTGAAGTCTCCCAAGAGTTTCTTGATCGTATTCCTGGCGGCATCTTTCGCTACTGCGCAGACGACGAGGGGCGCCTGGATTTTGTCAATCGCGGGCTGCTGGAGATGTTTGGGTGTCAGACCTACGAGGAGTTCATGGCGTTCACCCATGGTAGCTTTTGGGGCATGGTGCATCCCGGCGATCAGGAGCGGGTGCGCGCGGCCTGCGACCCCGCGGTGGTGCAAAAGGATCGGGTGCGCTACCGCATCGTGCGCAAGGATGGCCGGGTGCGCTGGGTGGACGACCATGGGCAGCATGTGGTGGATTCGGGGGGAAACTCCTGGTTCTATGTGACCCTGCTGGATGTGACCGAGATGGTCGAGCTGCAAGATCAGCTCAACCAGGCTGCCGAGCAGCTGGAAGCCATCGCCATGTTGGATACCTTCCAGCAGCGTGCCGAGGAAGACGAGCTCACCCGGGTCCTCAATCGCTCGGGGGTCAAGCGCCATATCAACGAGCTGTTGGCTGAGGCCAATGGCCGTCCCTGCACCTTCTTCATCATGGACATCGACGACTTCAAGTACATCAATGACACCTTTGGACACCCCGAGGGCGATGAGGTGCTGCGGTCGTTGGCTCGGCACCTGCGTAACACCGTGCGCCGCGACGACGTGGTGGGCCGCATGGGCGGAGATGAGTTTGTGGTCTTCTGCATGGGCCTTGGCGAAGGCCCCGCCAGGGAGTCTCTGGCTTCTCGCCTGCGCCAATGGAGCCAAGACATGCAGGAGCGCGAGTGCCCCTATGAAGCGCCTACCCTGTCCATGGGCGTCGCGAGCTCGCCGGACTCTTCTTTGGCCCTCCATGAGCTTTACTCCCAAGCCGACGCCGCGCTCTACAGGGCCAAGGATTCCGGCAAGAACCAGGTATGCTTCTCAGCCGAGAAGGACGAGCTAACAAATTAATAGGTATAGATGTGATTTCGCGGCAAGGCAGCGCTGATGCTGCCTTGGCTACTGATATGTGAAAATCTGAAATATAAGTAGTCGAACCTCGGGGAATGCACCTTATTTTTGTTAATAAAGCAATCAGTAAAGTAATGGTATCTGGTTGCCCTACGGCATAGCTACGTTGGAGTTCGTGAGGTAATAATAAAAAATAGATATTGAAATATATAGTTGAGGTTGGCAGACAGGGGAATTCTGTGCGCCGTTATCGAGAACGGCCATCGATATGTTATACGTGAACTGGTATTATAAGGGGACAATTTCCATCGCTCGGAATTCTCGATAGATTGATTGGCTTAGGGATGGCTTTAGGGATGTCTTGCCAGGTTTGGCAGGCATCCTAAATCTGAGGGTAGTCCTTCTTGGCACATGCCTTTATGCCCTGGGCCGGGGAGGACCTATGGCACAAGAGAAGAAGTCTCTGCGTTTTTGGTCGCGCTCGCAAAAGAGCTCTCCCATCACCCGCACCTTGATCATGGGCATCGTCTTTATGGTCGTGGTGTTTGGCGTCGGCATGGCCTATCTGGGGTTTATCGAGGACAGCCTTTGGAAGAACACCGTCGACGATGTGCTGGAGATCACCGACCAAAGCGCCCATGCTTTCGAGGTGTACTTGGAAAAAGACCTCAAGAAGCTCGACATTTTGGTGTCTGTGCTGGAACCCATAAGCTCCGAGGACACCTCGGCCATCATCAACCACTGCGCCTACTTCAACAAGGCGCAGAACGTCTACGGAGTCATCAACCTCAATACCGGATACCTCTATACCGGCACTGAGACCGAGGGTATCAAGCTCCCTGAGGCCACCATCGAAGCCTATCGCAACTTCCCTGACCGCGGGGTGAGGGAGCCCTATAAGGGCGACTATACGGGCCTCGACATGATCGGCTACTACCAGCGCATCGACTTTGCCGACGGGGTGCCGGCCATGGTCTATGAGAGCGCGCCGGTCTCGCGCATCTCTCAAGAGTTCACCATGTCGTTCTACGACGATTCGGGCTTTTCCTACATCGTGAACAGCAATGGGGACGTGTTGGTGCGCCCTGATGGCCGCTACTCGAACGATGTGCAGTCCAACATCATCGAAGCGGTGCAGAAAGGCGACAACAGCAACGAGTCCATAGCGTCTTTGGCCGCGAGCCTCACAGAGGGCAAGTCCGGCGTGGTGCGCATGGAGCTGGACGACCGCCCCTGCGTCATGGCGTTTGTGCCCATAGCCAACGCCGACGGCTGGTCCATGGTCTCCGTCATCCC
This sequence comes from Muricaecibacterium torontonense, assembly GCF_004793925.1. Lineage (NCBI taxonomy): Bacteria > Bacillati > Actinomycetota > Coriobacteriia > Coriobacteriales > Atopobiaceae > Muricaecibacterium > Muricaecibacterium torontonense. Next base: position 166,525 of record NZ_SRYE01000002.1, read on the forward strand.
CGACGCCGTCATCATGGAGCAAGGCAACAACATCATCGGGACCTCGTCGCTGGTGCTGCTCTTGGTGGTCGCTGTTATCGGCAGCATGGCGTTTTTGGGCTATGCGGCGTCTAGGTTCAACCGCTCCATTAAGGCGCAGAGCGCAGAAACCCAAGCCCGGGAGGAGCTTTTCTCGGCATTGGCAAGCACCACCGACGAGATCTTCCTCATGCTGAGCACGGATCCTCTGAGGGTCGATTACGTGAGCCCCAATGTGGACAAGCTTCTGGCCATCAGCCCCGAGGAAGTGCGCGAGGACTGCAGCGTGCTCGACCTTGAGGGAGACGTCGAGCCGCTGGATTCCCAGCTGCTCAGGCAGGGGCACACGGTCGTGCGCGAGGGAGAGCGCTCCAACCGCGCCACCGGCGAGCGCCGGTGGTTCACCGACAGCGTCTACGACATCGAGATCAATGGCGAGCGGCGCTGCATGGCGGTGTTGTCCGACCGCACCCGCGAACGGCATAACGAGGAAGTGCTGAGGGACGCGCTCTCGGTGGCAGAGGTGGCCAACGACTCCAAGAGCACCTTCCTGTCCAATGTGAGCCACGACATCCGCACCCCCATGAACGCCATCGTGGGCTTGACCACCCTGTTGCAGAGAGACGCCGACAACCCTGAGCTGGTGCGCGAGCACACCCGCAAGATCTCGGCCTCGTCCCAGCACATGCTGGGCCTGCTCAACGACGTGCTGGACATGTCCAAGATCGAGAGCGGCAAGACGACCCTCAACCTGTCTGAGTTCGACCTCTCCGAGCTTGCCGAAGAGGTGGTCACCATTGTGCGCCCCCAGGCCAAGGCCAAAGACCAGCATTTCACAGTCAACGTCGTAGGAGTGCGCGACGACTTGGTGGTGGGAGACAAGCTGCGCATCAATCAGATATTAATCAATATTCTCACCAATGCGGTGAAGTACACCCCTCAGGGCGGGACCATCGCCTTCGAGCTCCGCCAAAAACCCAGCCTCAATCAGAACTTCGTGCATCTGCAGTTCAGCGTTGCCGATAATGGCATGGGCATGTCGCCCGAGTTTTTGGAGACCCTGTTCGACCCCTTCACCCGTGAGGAGAACTCCGTCACCAACCGCATCCAGGGCACAGGGCTGGGCTTGGCCATCACCAAGAACCTGGTAGAGCTTATGGGCGGCGCCATCTCTGTGGAGAGCGAGCTTGGCAAAGGCAGCACCTTTGTGGTGAATCTTGAGCTCAAGGCTGCCGAGCAGCGAGACAATGCGGAGTTCTTCAAATCGCTCGGCATTGGAAGCGCCCTAATCGTCGACGATGACAGGAGCATCTGCGCCGAGGTGATGGCCACCATGGCAAACACCGGGGTGGAGATGCAGTTCGCCTTAGACGGCGCCACCGCGGTGACCATGGCCGCCGACGCCCAACGGGCAGGCGAAGGCTTTGGGCTGGTCATCCTGGACTGGAAGATGCCAGGCATGGATGGCGCGCAGACGGCTCGGGCCATTCGCGCGGTGGTGCCAGAGAACGTGCCCATCATGGTGCTTACCGCCTTTGACCGCGCGGACGCCGAGGAGGCCTGCGAAGGCATGGGAGTGGATGGCTTCCTTCAGAAGCCCTTCTTCCTTTCGAGTCTCACACTGCTGTTAGAAGAGCTCTATCTCAAGAAGGACCGCGAGCCGGCGCAGCCGGTGGCCTTGGAAGGCCGTCATTTCCTTGCGGCCGAGGACAACGAGCTCTCCGCCTCCATCTTGGAAGAATTGCTTTCTATGGAAGGGGCCACTGTGGAGCTGGCTTCCAACGGCCAGGAGGCGGTGGAGAAATTCGAAGCCTCCCAGCCGGGCACCTTCGACGCCATTCTCATGGACGTGCAAATGCCGCTTATGGACGGCTATGAGGCCACGCGGGCCATCCGGGCCAGCAGTCATCCTGAGGCTGCAAAGATCCCCATCATCGCCATGACCGCCAACGCCTTCGTGGACGACGTGGCTGACGCCTTGGAAGCAGGTATGGACATGCATATGGCCAAGCCCGTGGACATCTCGACATTGGGAAGCGTGCTGTCTGAGGCCGAGGCGAAGCGCGCTGCGGTACAGGAGGACGTATGAGGTGCTCCTGGAGTCGCACCCTGGGGGTCGTGTGCTTGTCGGCAGCCTTGGCTTTGACGGGCTGTGGAGGCGGCGGAGCTTCCTCTGACCTCGCTCAGGCCTCAGGGGGCCAAGAGGGCCAACAGGGCCAAGAGACCTCCGGGCCTCCGTGGCAGGCGCCTTCCGAGGTGCGTGCCTATAGCTATAGCGCCCAGGACGCCCAGGCCGCCAATGGGGCCACGGTCGACGTCTCCCATGCCAACCAGGGAGTGGTGTTTGCCACCGCGCCGGGTGACGTGCGCTATAAGTTTCAGGTGCTCTGCGGCGACGGCTCCTACAACTACGACATTCCCGCCGACGGCAGCCCTGTGGCCTGCCCCATCAACCTGGGGAATGGCAGCTACACCTTCAAAGTGATGCGCAACGTGCAAGGAAACTCCTATGTGGAGGTGCTTGCCGTGCCCCTTGAGGTGACCCTGGAAAGCGACGCGGACCCCTACCTCATCCCTACGGTCTTTTGCGACTACGAGCCTTCCAGCGAGGTGGTGGCCCGCGCCAAGGAGATCGCCGGCAAGAGCGAGAACCAGGGGGACGTGGTGCGCGACGTCTATACCTGGGTGTGCGACAACGTGACCTACGACGAGGGCAAAGCCACCCAGCTGGCTGCCGGCACCGGCTATGTGCCCAATCCTGACGAGACGTTGGCTTCTGGCAAAGGCATCTGCCTGGATTACTCGGCGCTGGCGGGAGCCATGCTGCGAAGCCTGGGCATCCCCTGCCAGGTGGTCACGGGCTACGTGGATCCCGGCGATCTCTACCATGCCTGGAACATGGTGCGCATCGACGGGACCTGGCACGGCGTCCTTGTGACCCTCGACCCCGATACCTGGGGGCGCATGGACACCACTTTTGGCGCGGCCGGCGCCGGCAAGACGGTGGGCGACGGCACGGGGTATCGAGACCGATACATCTACTGAACGGCTGGCGGCGGATAGGCAATGGTACCTATGAGCAGCGATGAGGAGTAGCGATGATCAACCAAGTCTTGAGGGATATGGGTCGGCAGACCATCCTCGTGGTGGATGACTCCTATCTCAATCGCGAAATACTCAAAGACATCCTGTCGCCCGACTACCAGATCGTCGAGGCCGTGGACGGCGTCGAGGCGATCACGATTTTGGAGGCTCACTGCAAAGAGCTGTCGCTGGTGATCTTGGATATCAACATGCCTCGCCTCGACGGCTTTGGGGTGCTTCAAGAGATGAACGACCGTGGCTGGATCGACCGAGTGCCGGTGGTGACCATCTCGGCGGAGGACAGCTCCCAGTTCATCGAGCGTGCCTATTCGCTGGGCGTGACCGATTTCATCAGTCGCCCCTTTCATGAGATCGTGGTGCGCCAGCGTGTGAGCAACACCATCCAGCTCTACCAGAAGCAGCACGAGCTTTTAAGCCTGGTCACCTCCCAGATGCTCGAGCGGGAGCGCCAAAACAACCTCATGGTGTCGATCCTCGCGCACATCGTCGAGTTTCATAACGGCGAAAGCGCCCTCCATGTGGTGCATATCTCCACCATGGCGAACATACTGTTGAAGCACATGAAGCGCCGCGACCCCAACCTGGTGCTGGAGCGCGGCGAGGTGGCCTGCATCACCATGGCCTCTGCCCTGCATGATATAGGCAAGATCGCCATCCCGCCCGAGATAATCAACAAACCGGGTCGGCTTACCAACGATGAGTTCGCCATCATGAAGACCCATAGCGAAAAGGGCGCGGAAATGCTGGAGAACCTTCCCATCTTCCAGGATGAGCCCCTGGTGCGCTGCGCCCACGACATCTGCCGCTGGCACCATGAGCGCTGGGACGGCCGAGGCTACCCCGACGGCCTGAAGGGCGACGAGATCCCCTTGAGCGCCCAGGTGGTGTCTTTGGCCGATGTGTACGACGCCCTCACCAGCGAGCGCGTCTACAAGCCTGCCTACGACCATCGCACCGCCATGCGCATGATTCTGGACGGCGAGTGCGGGCAGTTCAATCCCCAGCTCATGGCATGTTTGGAAGATGCGGCCGACGAGATCCAGCGAGACCTTGGCTCCAGCAGCCTGGAGACCGTAAGCCATGCGGGCGTCGTGGCGGTTATCTCGCAGATCGAGGAGATCGACGAGCTCTCAGAGGTAGACAAAGAGTCCATGCTCTCCGATGTGGCCTCGTTGGTGGAGTTGGAACTATTCGAGGCCCAAGCCTAAAGGGGGATCCTATGAGCCAGCAGCAATCAGGCGCCTCTTCGTGCCGAGAAGCCCCACAGCCTTCTTTGGAGGAGTTCTACCAGGCCGCCGGCGGCTCCTATGAAGAGGTGTTGGGACGCCTTCGCAGCCCGGACCGCATCCTGCGCTTCCTGCAGCTTTTCGCCAAGGACCCGAGCTTTGCCGCTCTCGAGGAGTCTATGGCCGCCCAGGATGAAGAGGCAGCCTTCAGGGCATCCCACACCCTCAAAGGCTCCGCGGGCAATATGGGGCTCACGCAGCTGGCGCAGTCTGCCAGCGACCTATGCGAGGCCCTTCGCGCCCACCAATGGGACGAGGCCTGCGCGTTGCTGCCAGACACCCAAGAGGCCTACCGGCGGTTCGGCGATGCCTTCCGCCAGTCTATTGGCGAGTTCTGAGGCAGCCCTTCTCGGCAGGCAATCCATAGCCCTACACACAAAGGGCTTCGCTGGATAAGCGAAGCCCTTTTTTGACGCGCAGATGAAGCTAGGGTTTAGCCAAAGTAGGCGACGCCGCCCTCGATGATGGGCTGGTAGAGGTTGCCGCCCACGTTCTTGTAGAGGCCCTCGCCCGAGCGCTCGCTGTGGCCCATCTTGCCAAAGACGCGGCCGTCGGGGCTGGTGATGCCTTCGATGGCCAAAAGCGAGCCGTTGGGGTTCACCGAGAGGTCCATGGAGGGAACGCCGGCCTCGTCCACATACTGGGTGGCCACCTGACCGGCGGCTACCAAAGAATCCAGCAGCGCCGGAGGCGCCACAAAGCGGCCCTCGCCGTGGCTGATGGCCACCGTGTGGATGTCTCCCACCTCGCATTGGGAGAGCCAGGGCGACAGGTTGGAAGCCACTCGGGTGCGCACCAGCTGGCTCTGGTGGCGGCCGATGGTGTTGAAGGTGAGGGTGGCGCACCCATCGTCCATGGGGCGGATGTCGCCAAAGGGCACGAGGCCCAGCTTGACCAACGCCTGGAAGCCGTTGCAAATGCCCAGCATGAGGCCGTCGCGCTCGTTGAGCAGGCGACGCACGGCCTGGGTGACCTCCGGGGCGCGGAAGAACGCCGTGATGAACTTGGCCGATCCGTCGGGCTCGTCGCCGCCGGAGAAACCGCCGGGGATCATGACGATCTGGCTGCGGTCGATGGCCTCGGCCAGGGCGCGCACGCTGTGGCCCACGGCCTCAGGGGAGAGGTTGTTGATGATGAGGATCTCGGGCACCGCTCCTGCGCGGCGGAACGCCTTGGCCGAGTCATACTCGCAGTTGTTGCCCGGGAACACCGGGATGATGACGCGAGGCTTGCCTGCGTTCTCGCCCAAAAGCTCCGGCCCGCAGTAGCGCGCCTTTGGGCCCTCAAGCCAGTTGAGCTGCGGGACTTGCGGTTGCGCGTCCTTCTCGGCAGCGGGGGTGCGATAGGGAAAGACCCCCTCCAGCGCCCCTTCCCACTGCTCCTGCAGCGGGGCCAGCTCTACGCGCTCGCCCTGGCAGGTCCACGCATACTCGCTGGTTGTGGCGCCCAGCCGGCGCAGGGTGACGCCCTGGGGCAGCGAGGCGAGGGCCTCTGGCAGGTCGCCGGCTGCCAGCTCCACCACAAAGGAGCCGTAGGCAGGGCCAAAGAGGTCGTCTGCGCCGATGCCCTCTGCCAGCTGGACGCCCAGCCCGTTGCCTACGCCCATCTTGAAGAGGGCCTCGGCCAGGCCGCCGTAGCCCGGGGTAGAGATAGCCAGCGCGTCGCCTGCGGCGGTGAGGGCCTCGATGGCGTTCGTGGCGCCGATAAGGGCCGCCGCCTCAGGGATGAGGCCGTCGGGGCGCTCCGGCTCGACGAGCACCAGCGGATGGCCGGCGCCCTTGAGCTCGGGGGAGACCACGCGGCTCACGCCGCCCAGGGCAGTGGCGAAGGAGACCAGCGTGGGCGGCACGTCGAGCTGCTCGAAGGAGCCGCTCATGGAATCTTTGCCGCCAATGGCGCCGATGCCTAAATTCAGCTGGGCTTCCAGGGCTCCCAACACGCTGGCCACAGGCTTGCCCCAGCGTTTGGGATCGTCGCGCAGGCGCTCGAAGTACTCCTGGAAGGTGAGGTAGGTGCGGCCGCGCGTAAAACCTGCGGCCACCAGGCGGCAGAGGCTCTCGGCCACGGCCAGATAGGCGCCGGCGTAAGGGTCTGCCGAAGAGATGAGCGGGTTGTAGCCCCAGGCCATGCCGGAGCAGGTGACAGTCTCGCCGTCCACCGGCAGCTTGGCCACCATGGCCATGGGTGCGGTGAGCTGGCGGGAGCCGCCAAAGGGCATGAGCACCGTGGCGGCGCCGATGGTGGAGTCGAAGCGCTCGGAGAGGCCCTTGTTGGAAGCCACGTTGAGGTTGGTGAGCACCGAGGCCAGGCGCTGGGCCAGGTTGTCGCCGCAGTCGATGCGTGCTGCGGCGGCTGCGTCGCCAGGGGCCTCTACATGGGCGTTCTGGTGCTTGGGCGCGCCGTTGGAGGCCAAGAACCCGCGGGCCACGTCGACGATGGCGTCGCCGCGCCACCTCATGGTGACCCGAGGCTCGGCGGTGACGGTGGCGATGGGCACTGCGCTCAGGTTCTCTTGGCGGGCCAGCTCGATGAAGGCATCCACGTCCTCGGGGGCCAGGGCTACCGCCATGCGCTCCTGGGACTCCGAGATGGCCAGCTCCGTGCCGTCCAGCCCCTCGTACTTCTTGGGCACGGCATCCAGGTCGATGTCCAGGCCGTCTGCCAGCTCGCCCACGGCCACGCTCACGCCGCCGGCGCCAAAGTCGTTGCAGCGCTTGATGAGCCTGCAGGCCTCGCCGCTGCGGAAGAGCCTTTGCAGCTTGCGCTCGATTGGCGCATTGCCCTTTTGCACCTCGGCGCCGCAGGTCTCGATGGACGACAGCGTATGGCTCTTGGAGGACCCGGTGGCGCCGCCAATGCCGTCGCGGCCGGTAGCCCCGCCCAAAAGCACCACCACATCGCCGGGGGCAGGCTCTTCTCGGCGCACGTGGTCTTGGGGCGTGGCGCCCACCACCGCGCCGATCTCCATGCGCTTGGCGGCATAGCCGGGATGGTAGAGCTCGGCCACCTGGCCGGTAGCCAGGCCGATCTGGTTGCCGTAGGACGAATAGCCCTGAGCCGCCGTGGTCACCAGCTTGCGTTGGGGCAGCTTGCCCGACAGGGTCTGGTCCACCGGCACGGTGGGATCGGCCGCGCCGGTCACGCGCATGGCCTGGTAGACATAGGAGCGGCCAGAGAGCGGGTCGCGAATGGCCCCGCCGATGCAGGTGGCTGCGCCGCCAAAAGGCTCGATCTCGGTGGGGTGGTTATGAGTTTCATTCTTGAACAGGTAAAGCCAGTCTTCCTCATGGCCGTCCACGTCCACCTTGACCTTGACGGTGCAGGCATTGATCTCTTCGGACTCGTCCAGCCCCGTAAGGACTCCCTGGTCTTTGAGCCACTTGGCCCCGATGGTCCCCATGTCCATGAGGCACACCGGCTTGCCGGCACGGCCCAGCGCCTCGCGCAGGCCCAGGTAGCGCTCGAAGGCCGCTTGCACGCGCGGGTCATCCGAGGTCACCTCGTCCAGCTGCGTCCCAAAGGTGGTGTGGCGGCAATGATCGGACCAATAGGTGTCGATCACGCGGATCTCGGTGATGGTGGGATCGCGTTCCTCGGTGCAGAAATACTCCTGGCAAAACTTGAGGTCGTCCAGGTCCATGGCCAAGCCCCTGGTTGCCGAGAAGCCCGCCAACTGCTCCTCGCCCCACTGCCTGAAACCTTCGAGCACCTCGACGGCTGCAGGCTCGGGGAACTCCACATGCAGCGTCGCCGGCGTCTCCAGCGTCGCCTCGCGGGCCTCCACCGGGTTGATGACGTACTCTTTGATGCGCTCCACGTCCTTCTGGCTGAGAGACCCTTCCAGCGCATAGACCGTCGCCGAGCGCACCTGCGGACGCTCGCCCTGGCTTACCAGCTGCACGCACTCCGCCGCGGAGTCAGCCCGCTGGTCGAACTGCCCCGGCAGGTACTCCACCGCAAAGACGGCCGCATCGCCCAAGTCCGGTAGCTCAGGAGTGGCAATGTCGGTCTGAGGTTCCGAGAAGACCGTAGGCACGCAGGCTTCGAAGAGCTCCGGGGTTATGCCTTCAACATCGTAACGATTAAAGAGCCTGAGACCGGTGAGCGACTGGATCCCCAAGATGGATGAGAGCTCTTGGGCCAGAGCTTGCGCCTTACCGTCATAACCGGGCTTCTTCTCCACATAGACACGAGAGACCATGAACGACTTCCTTAAGGATAGGCGGTGGACAGGACCTACGAAGACCTTTGAAACCTTTGAAAACCTTTGAAAACCTTTGAAGACGTCCTTATTTTAAAGGTTCCTTGAGGCTTTGTTAGGCTGGCGCAAGCTCCCGCGAAACTTAGATAACAGTAAGGGGCGGTGCGCAGAGGCATGCTAGTGGGCGACACGTAGAGGCTCGATTGATAGGCGCTTTGGCACACTGGTTGGGTTTAGGGCCAAGAGGGGTAGATTCCAACAGGGTTGCCCTTTGGCTCCCTCTGGAAAGATGCTGCAATTGCAACATAAACAGGAAGCGAATGAAGCAAAATTCCAAAATATATGTATCGATCCCAATGAATGCCTGGAAGGGTATGGCGTGGGTTCGCAAGGAAAGGTTGGATTCCATGTGGCTGGCACTCGTGTTGTTACTGCCTTTTGCAGGCACCACATTAGGCTCTGCGTGCGTGTTCTTTCAAAAAGCTCAAACCAGCCCCTTTGTGGAGCGCTTGCTTAAGGGCTTTGCTGCCGGAGTGATGGTGGCAGCCTCTGTGTGGAGCCTACTCATCCCTGCTATGGACGAGTCCCAGGATATGGGGCAGCTGGCCTGGGTTCCTGCGGCGGTAGGTTTCACGCTGGGCATTCTTTTCTTGCTGCTGCTTGACCACATCATTCCTCATCTGCACTCCACTGGCGAGACAGAAGGCCTCAAAGTTGATCTTCCTAACTCTGTGATGCTGGCGCTGGCAGTCATCTTGCACAACATCCCCGAGGGCATGGCGGTAGGTGCTCTCTGCGCCGGATGGATCTCTGGAGCGGCGGATATTTCCTTATCGGCAGCTTTGGCCCTTTCCATAGGCATTGCCATTCAGAACTTCCCCGAGGGCGCCATTGTCTCCATGCCCCTCCGCAGCGATGGCATGGGACGCGGCAGATCCTTTTTGTGGGGCGTGTTCTCTGGCGCAGTGGAGCCTGTGGCTGCGGTGATAACCGTGCTGCTGGCAGACTTGATGATCCCCGTTCTACCTTATCTTTTGGGGTTCGCCGCAGGCGCTATGATGTATGTGGTGGTAGAAGAGCTCATCCCCGAGACTGCCGGCTCCAGCGAAGAAGGCCACTCCAACGGTGGAGTGCTGTTCTTTGCAGCGGGCTTTGTGCTCATGATGATTTTGGACGTGGCCTTAGGCTAAGGACCCTCTGGGTGCGAGCCGGTGGAACAAGCCGGTGGAAAGGGGAGGGTTTCTCGGCAGCCAGGAGCTGGCCGATCCTTTTTGATACCGCAGCTCCTTTGTGAATTGTGCACCTGGTGATAGGGGAGTGGGCCCCTCGGCTACAAACCCCCGGTGTATGCAAATATGCAAATGTGAGGGGCTTGGCTATGAGCACGATGATCTCGAGGATTCTTCGCAAAGAGGAAATCGGGTGCTTTGCCCCCTTTACCTGGAAGTTCTGGCGTGCCCTTTTCATCATGTTCTTCATCACGTGCCTGCTGGGGCACTGGCTTGAGATCCCTTACGTCAACTTTATGAGCCAGTTTGGCATCGTTTCTGACGATTATGCCGCCCTTATCGATCCCTGGTATGTGCCCTACTGGGTCTATGGCATCGGCGCTGTGGTGATGACTTGGATCATCGAGCCTATCAAAGAGAGCGTCATTGAGCACCGCAAAACCCCATGGGGTGCTCTGCTGGAGACCTTTTTGATCACAGTGGTGCTGGCAGCGATCTTGGAAACCGGCATTGGCTTGATAATCAACCAGCCCGATGCTGCCGGCGAGTTTCCCTTTTGGGACAACTCTCAGTTGCCGCTCAATATTTTGGGCCAAGGTTGGCTGGTAAACGACCTGGTCATTGGCGTGGTAGCCATGGTGTATGTGTGGATCCTCTATCCTGTGGTCTATCGCTGGTTGGAAGCACGTCAGCCTTGGATGGCGAACCTAATCTTGGCCGTGTGCGCCATTGGCCTCATTGCCTGCTGTATCGTCTCCTATGCAATCTAGGCGATAGGTGCTGCAAGGTTTGTCATCACGTGCAGACTGCAGCTTGCGAGGGCGATCGTGCAAGTGCGTGAAGGTGGCGCGAGCTGCTGAGTGCGCGAGCTGACGAGTGGGTACTCTTTTCATGCGAGAGGTAGTGGTGCATCCCTGGAAATTTATACTGCGTTAGTTACTACTATGTGTAACTAACGCAGTAGGATTTCTGAGGCACTGAGAAGCTTGTTTCCAAGTGCGGTGGTATTCGGTATTGAGAAGCATGTTGTCCACGTGCAGCGATATTGAGAAGCATGTTGCTCGCGCGAAGATGCGCACAGAATCGTGCTCCTCGCGCTTCATGTCGTTCAAGCGTCGGCGATGCCTACAAGGCAGCGATGCCTACAAGGCAGCAATGCCTGCATGGCAGTGCACTGCGCCGCTCAACCAGCACTTGCGCCTGCGTACGTCATCCTTCGCTTACCGTGGGATCCCCTCCGGCCACGTGGGAGGTAAAGTCCTGCGAGGCGTCAGAGTAGGGTGAAAGCCCCTGGTCCACACGCTCCATCATGGTGCGCCATGCAGGCTCGTTCACGGTTTCGTACCAGGTGCCGTTGACGTAGGAGGAGTTGGTGGGCTCCAAGCCAGAGTAGAGGTCCTGGGAGATGTTGAACCCGCGGAAGGCCATCATGAGGCGCAGTATGTCTACCACTGAGAAGTCCGTGGTGACAGAGCCTGCCAGGTCTCCCACCGAGGTCAGCATGGTCACAGGATTGGCGGCAAGCACCTTCTTCAAAATCGCGCCGATGACCATGCGCTGGTTGGCAGTGCGATAGTAGTCGCCACCGCCATAGGCGTCGTAGGCGTGGCGGCTGCGGCACAGGGCCAGCGCCTGGGCGCCGTTGATGGTTTGCTCGCCGGCTTTGAGGTGGAGGTCGGCCATGTCGTCGTCCAGGTCGATCTTGATGTTGACGTCTATGCCGCCGATCTTATCCACTATGCCCACGAACTCGTCGAAGTTGATCTCTGCATAGTGCGAGATGGGCACGCCGGCAAATTTGGACACCGTCTCCACCGTGAGCGGGGCGCCGCCCAGCGAGTAGGCGGCGTTGATCTTTTGCTGGCCGTAGCTGCCAATGGTCACCAAGGTGTCGCGCTCGATGGAGACCAAAGTCACGTGCTTGGTGGCAGGATCGATACGCGCCAAGATCATGGAGTCGGTGCGGTAGTTGGAGCTATCGGCGCCAAACTCTGCAGACTGGGCGCGCTCTGCAGACTTGTCGGTGCCCAAAAGCAGCATGTAAAACGGCTTGTCCAGCGGCGCAGGCGAGAGTGCCTGCCGCAGCTCCGGAGAGACCCCCGAACCCAGCTGGGCTTGGAGCGCGGCCACATAGACCACCAGCGCCACCAGGGCAGCTGCAAGCACTAGCCCCACGCCGGTCAATGTGCGGAAGGCAAGCTTTTTTCGGCTGCGGGCCTTTCTTTGGCGCACGTACCTGCTCGCCGACCGCTCACGGCTCAGCGAAGAGGCGTCCTCATAGCTCATTGGGAGTCGAGACTTGCTTGCATGGCCGCGCGCCGAGCGCGAGCTGCGAGATTGCGGCGCGTAGGAGTCGCGGGCATAGGGATCGCGCGCGTAGGGGTCGCGAGAGGGTTGGTTGGCGGGTCTGCGACGGGTCACAGCGGTCCTTCCGGTGGGTTGGGCGCAAGAGCGCCGCGGTCGTTTAAGGAGCGTCATTCATTTTTACCCCGAGCCTCGCCCTGAGGCGTGCGACAGGGGCGCTCTCCCGGAGAATCCCATGGTAGCGCTCGCCTTCGTTGCCGAGAAACCCTTCCATCGCTCCATGAAAGCGCTGTGGCATCGTAATTTTCGCGTAAGCGTGGTTGGGGTGGTTGTTTTGGGTCCGGCTGGCCTATCATCGAAGGGATCGAGACCAAGGTTGCTGCCGGCGCAATCCCGTTGGCGCAGCCGTCTCTCTAACAACGTCGCTACTTCGGAGGTCGTCCATGCCTGACACGCCGCGTCCGCTGGTTGCCGTTTTGGATTTTGGCGCCCAATACGGGCAGCTCATCGCCCGCCGCATTCGTGATCTGCACGTCTACAGCGAGGTGTTTCCCTGTGACATCTCTGCAGCCGAGCTTGCTGCCATCGCCCCAGACGCCATCGTGCTCTCCGGCGGCCCCGCCTCAGTCTATGCAGACGACGCCCCCGACATGGACGCCGGCATCTTCGACCTGGACATCCCCATTCTGGGCTTTTGCTACGGCCACCAGATCATGGCCACCAAGCTGGGTGGCCAGGTAGGTCACTCCGAGGTGGGGGAGTACGGCCCCGCTCAGCTTTTGCGTCTGGGCAGCTCGCCTCTGCTCGATGGCACTCCCAATGAGGTGCAGACGGTCTGGATGAGCCATCGCGACTCGGTGGTGGAGGCCCCCGAGGGCTTCATGATCACTGCTAAAACCGAGAATTGCCCCGTCGCCGTTATGGAGAACCCTCGTCGCCGCCTCTTCTCCACCCAGTTCCATCCCGAGGTGCGCCATACCCAGTACGGCCAGCGCATCCTGCAAAACTTCCTCTTCGACATCTGCCATCTTGAGCCCTCCTGGACCATGGACAACATCGTCGAGGAGAAGGTGGCCGCCATCCGCGACCAGGTGGGCGACGCCAAGGTCATCCTGGCCCTCTCCGGCGGCGTCGACTCTGCTGTGGCCGCCGCCCTGGTCCATCGCGCCGTGGGCGACCAGCTCACCTGCGTCTTCGTGGATCACGGCCTGCTGCGCGCAGGCGAGCCCGAGAGCGTCGACCACGTCTTCCGCGAGGTCTTCAATATCCCCCTGGTCCACGTCCATGCCGAGGAGCGCTACGCCAAGCTTCTGGCCGGCGTCACCGATCCTGAGGAAAAGCGCCGCATCATTGGCACCGAGTTCTGGAAGGTCTTCTTTGAAGAGGCTCAAAAGCTCGGCGACGTCAAATATCTTGCCCAGGGCACCATCTACCCCGACATCATCGAGAGTGGCGCCCGCAAGACCGGCGGCAAGGCCTCGACCATCAAGAGCCACCACAACCTCATCCCGTTCCCGCCCGGCGTGCACTTCGACCTCATCGAGCCCCTGGACCACTTCTTCAAGGACGAGGTCCGCGAGCTGGGTACCACCCTGGGCCTCCCGGACGAGATCGTCTACCGCCAGCCCTTCCCCGGCCCTGGCCTCGCCATCCGCATCATCGGCGATGTGACCCCAGAGAAGCTGGATATTCTCAAAGGTGCCGATAAGATCGTCCGCCAAGAGCTGGATGCCTACAATGCCAGGCTCTTCGAGGAGACCGGCGAGCGCAACTCCGAGCACTCCTGCTGGCAGTACTTCGCCGTGCTGCCCGACATTCGCTCTGTGGGCGTCATGGGAGACGAGCGCACCTACCAGCGTCCTGTGATCCTGCGCGCCGTGGAGTCCAGCGATGCCATGACCGCCGACTGGGCCAAGCTTCCATACGAGGTACTGGGCACCATCTCCAAGCGCATCGTGGACGAGGTCCCCGGCATCAACCGCGTGGTCTACGACATCACGTCCAAGCCCCCCGCGACCATCGAGTGGGAGTAACGGTAAGCCTTTTGCGAACTGCGATACTTCACTACAAAAGAAAAGGTTTCAACAAGTCAGATAGGTTGAGAAGTGACACTCTGTAACGTTTGAAAGCGTATAAAACGGGATAATTCGTACTGAATTATGTATCAGCACAGATAGTCCAAGACCGACGAATTATCTCTACATGAGTCTCGCGCCTCTTAAAGAAAGAGATGCGAGACTCATCGCGTTTGATAAGGGGTGAAAGGATTCAACGCCTACATTTGACATGCCATGTGCCCTTCTTTGCACATCAAATGTAGTGTTCGTAGCCTAGTTCGCGTCTCACCACCTCCTACGACAAAGTCCCTGCACGAGAATTTAGCTGCGAGTCCTGAAATCGAGACTAATCTCCGAACGATCTCCGAACGACATATTCCTCAGCAGAAACACTCCTTCCTACAAGTTTGCGCTCGCCGAGAGTCTATTCGACCAAGTACGCAAAAAATGTCAGTCTGACTCCCTTGGAGAAGCTAGTCGGGCCCTATGCGTTCCACATGGTGGAGCGCACCTGAAAGGTGTCCCTTCGGTAATCAACCTATAGAGTGAGTACATGAGTGCCTGCGTGAGAAATGCCAATGCGGCACTAATACCCAAGACACGCTCACCGATGAAGCGCTGCACCCCAACAACAATGTGCGACCGCTTTCACACAGTGAATCAGGGTGATGTGTTCGTGAAGCTCTTCAAGAAGAACTCCAAGAGGGACTTCAAGCGTAATAACCAAGCTAATGAAGTGGTGCGCCCACACAGTCCCTGCAGGTAGTCAACATCGTCGCCAAGAAAGAGTCGTATTGCTCCTTGTGGAGATCGCTTGGTAGACTGGTGTGAGTTTTGATCTTCTCGATCCCTCCTACGATGAGCCAATAGGCCTCATTGTTGTTAGTGGCAAAGAGAATTATTGCCGTGACATAGCCTCCGTGGGAGATATACTCAATGACTGTCAGAAACCTATATATGTGCATCGGCACTGAGGTAGCCATGACATCAGCGATCCTATATGACGTAACTCACTTCCTGCCGTACTCGCTCGACCACGTAATGTCCAACATCAGCTTTGACGGTATCTGGGATCTTGTCTTGGTCTACCCCGACCGTAGCAGGTGTAAAGACGGCAAATTCTTCTGCATCCTGTGAGAAGGTAGATCGGGCGCCTATTCCATAGGAACGAGTGACTTGTAACGAGCTACCGCTCACCTAGGGAACCGATCATCGAATAGACGAGTGCAAACTCCAAGGCGCACTGGGGGAGAGTTCCTATTGTGCGCTTACCCAAGGATGAGGTGGCATTCTTCGGTGCCAAGCGGGACGCTGAGCAGCACGAGGTACAACTTTCAGGGTGGATGGGGTCGCTATAGAAGCCTTCTCCATTTATGATTAGATTAGAGCGCCGAGCGATTCGTGGTGGACATGGTGAGCATCAGCACGGGCACCCTTTAGCCCGAGTTTACCTCGTTACCGTCGGAAGGCGGCC
Organism: Muricaecibacterium torontonense; assembly: GCF_004793925.1. Taxonomy (NCBI): domain Bacteria; kingdom Bacillati; phylum Actinomycetota; class Coriobacteriia; order Coriobacteriales; family Atopobiaceae; genus Muricaecibacterium; species Muricaecibacterium torontonense. The sequence goes on from NZ_SRYE01000002.1 coordinate 182,199, forward strand.
AGATCTTCGACCTCGGCTGCGGCAACGACTTGCTTGCTTTTACGAGAACCGACTTAAAGGTTGGCATCATGGACGGCAGCACCGCCCATTTGCAAGGTCATTTGCGCGCTCATAGGATTTTCAGTCACTCATGCTAGCATCGATGACTTTGAACTTAAACTTCCTTACGACGGCATCTGTACCTGTAGATTTATGCTTCACATCCCGTTGGTAGATATCAGTGATTTTAAGAGGAATGTCACCACGCTCAGACTCGGCGATACCTCCTGATTGCGATATCTTCGAGTGTATGTGTTATGGCCGCTGATTCACCGACAGGGATGATGGCCCCTTCGAGCGTTGGTTGCGACTGTCAGAGAGTTGGGTTTAAGCAGCTTCGAGACCGCTTCCGTTGTTCATTTCGGATGAGCACAAAAGATGAGGATCAATGCTTGGCTGTAAAAATATAAAACTAGTGATATGACTATAACCATTAGGCGCCTGCAGATGCGCTGTTTCAATTGTCAACATCATCCTGCTTATCGGCAGGTGAATTATTAGGTTGTGGGATTTAAATATCTCCTTCGCAAACATCAGATATTGTAGTATATGCATTTTCATCAGAAAATTGATTTTCCTCGGTAACGGTTTGAGTATCGTAAGAAAGAGAGGCTTGTTGTATGTGTGCAGCCGCATTAACCATTGCTTGTGCTGTTCGAAGGGCTGGCTCGGGCACCTCAAAGTGAGGGTATTGGATTGATGAGGCGAAACTTGGCAAGGAAGAGCTTAGAGTTTTCTGTAGTTTGCTTATCGAGTTTCGATAGGGAATCATGTTCTCTGCCAACCGGGAGTAAGCCGCCTGGTTCCTAGCGATAGCCTCCTGAAGCGGGGCTAGAGTGCGCTGCCAATCCTGATACATGTCGGTATAAGCCTGAGCTAGGCTGAGCAGTGTTTCCCTGGCGCCACTTGCTTTTTGCGAGGGATAGCTAACGTTGTTTAGGCTGTTATTAATGAAATTATATACATCACGGTTGACCTTGCCAAGCAGCGAGACGGCTTTCCTGTAGTCGCTCGAGCTCATGGTGCGGAAGTGCATTACGGCATTACGATAACTTCTAATTTGATCAAAAGATTGTTTCGCAGAAACAAGCGAATCGTCAAAAAGACCGTCCCAGATAGTCTTTTCCCTGTATTCCCCGAGACGCCCGAGGAGGATATCTTTTCTGATGTAATTGGTATCGGCGCTTTTTTGGACTGCTTTCACGAATTTGTGATCGGTGAAGAGTCTCTCGCCAAGCTTCTCGAGCGAAAGGTCCTCGAGAGAGGTGGCAACATCATTGTTAAAATTATTCTTATCAGCACAGAGCGCGATGGTGACAGCCATCCTTATTCCACGTTCAAACTCAAGAAACCTGGGATAGAGCTTTGTGCACAGTACTTCAGATGCCTCGTCTCGTAGGCATTTGATCAAGCGTTTGGACTCACTCTTGTTCTTTTCCTGAGCGAGTATTTGATCACGATAGTCAGCAAGAGTTATCGCAGACCGAATGGTTCTCTTCTCCATGCTGGCAGTGACGACGTAAAGATTCCGCTCTCCGTATTGCCCGATATGGTATCCAGCTGAAGGCGGAAGTTTGATCCGCTCGATCAGACCCTTGCCCGCATTGCCATTAACAAGAAAGATGAGTCGCATCATCACTGCTCATCTCCGTTGATCTGAGCTTGTAGACCTCCGTCTGAGTATTCGCTTCTTGCCTCCGCAATAGATCTTTGCTGTGCCTCTTCTAATGTCATTCCGCTTACATCGTGCTTCATGATGTAGTTACCGGCGATGATGCCATACTCGATTTCTGATGCGTCAGCAATTTCTTTTGCAGCCGCAGCCTTTGCTTGGACGATGGCGTCATCAATTTTATTATCGCCCTTTACCTCTATGAGCTCGACCTTGTCGTCGCTCTTCCTTACGAAGAAGTCTGGGTAGTAGTTCCTGATGATGTGTGATTCGGGGTCGACATACTGGATGGTGAGACCGGACTGCCCATTAGTGAACATGCCGGTGAAATAGACTTCAGCTATATCCTCATTAGAATTGACAAGTTGGTTGAATAGTTCCTTCTCAGGCTTCGAGTCGAAGCAGTAGGTGTCGGCATGGAAGCTCTTAACGTCCAGGTTGTCGTACTTGGCGTCTCCCTGCTTGGCAACAAGGGAAGGCGAAGCGGAAAACTCGTACCACTCCGAGTCCTTCGGCGGTTTCAGTAGACTTACCTCAATAGGGACACTCTTCTTTTTTACGTTCACACGGAAGAGATGGTCGAAGATTCGGGGGACAAGTACGTCGGTGATGATTTCATTATGCTTGTTCACATAGGAGAGTACCTTTTCGGTACTCTCGGTGGACTCTTTGAGCAGTCTTTCTATGCTGAGGCAAGAGACCTCTGGTCCTAGCAGGCGTGCGAGCTCGCCTACAAGCGTCATCTGGGAGTATTTCATCTGGCCCTGGTCGAGTTCCGCATCGATCTCCTTGATACTCACATCTCGCGCTATGTCGGCCTTCTCATGTACGTGCGCTTCATAAGGCCCCAAGTTGATTGTGTCAAGTCCGAAATCGATGCTGCCCTCGTCGTCGCGGCGCTCCAACGAATAGCTGCGTTGGATCCGCGAGAGTTTTACCTTCCGCTCGGGTAGGACCATTCGTACGCGCCAAACCTTCTTATCGGGTTTCGCTCCCTTGAGGCCGTCAATGGACATATTGAAATTTTCATTCAGTTCGGTGTCGAGCGTGTCGAAGTTGGCTTGGGAGAGATAGACGGTTGCTCGCTGCTGCGTTGTGTCTATCTGACGCAAACACCGCATTGTGGCCTGCAGGACGAAGATCTTTGACTTCGGCTCGCGGTCGAGGGCCACCCCGAAGAGGGAACGGCAGTTCCAACCCTCGCGGCCTTTGCCCACGAGGATGATGAACTGCTTGTCGTTGCCACCGGCGTTCGGGTTATCCAGGTTATTGAAGATGTGTATGTCTTCGGCCTTGGTCTGCTTGGGATCGCCCGTATTCACGAGAATCTTGTCCGAGTCAATTCCGAGGTCGGCAAGAATACGCTCGACTGCAGGTAGGATCTCGCTTTGAACTTCTTCGATTCTACTCGCGAAGATGGCAAGCTTTGGTAGAAGGCCTTCATGCTTGGTTTCTCCGTAAGTCTTCCAGAAGTCAGTGATGGCCTGCCTCAGGAACTCCTCGCTTCTCACATGCTCGTATCCCAAGACTCTCGCCCTTTTGAGATAGCCCTTGTTGATGGCCTCGGAGAGCCCGTAGACATAGAGTACGTCGGGAAGCACTTTGTTCTGCACATAGGGTGTACCGGTATAGTTAAAGCACGCAACAACGCGGGACCCTTTCTCTACAAGTGCGTCATCGAGCATATTTATAGTTCTTCTCAGACTGTTCTCGCTCATCTTATCAGAGAGTGATTTCTTAAGATCACTTCCGAAGAGGTGATGGGCTTCGTCAACATATACGCCGACTTGCTTGAGGCGGCAGAGCTTCGCGAATCTCTGGTTAGACATGAGGTCGGCATCATTCTGAGCGTCATCGGCATCATCTCCGTACACAGTCGATAACAAACCGGACGGCATGGTGAAGAACCTTTCCGTCGGGGTTACCTCTTTGCGCCGCTTCTTGACGAGAATCTTTTGGTCGTTGGCAATGATGAGGTTGAAATCCGAGTCATCGAGTGTATGCAGTGTGACGCCAGTATCCTCCAGAAAGTGCACGCGCAGGTTCTGGTCGATAACGCTCACGTACTCAGGCGGTACGACGAGCGACTTGTCGAAGGTCGGAATCTCCTTGAGCGACTGCAGTACGGTCTTGTCGGGTGCGAAAACGAGAGCGTTGTGACAAAATCTCTCATCTTTAGGAAACTTATTCGCGAGGAGGAACTCGTAGAAGATGCACGTCCCCATAAGGATGGTCTTGCCGAGCCCCATGGTGAGGGCGAATATGTAGTTGGGATAGCTCTCGGAGACGTCGCGCATCTGCCGGAAAAGTTTCTCCGTCTGCTTCTCGGCTCCCATGTCAAAGAGCGTTGCCTGCCCGCGCGAGTAACGGGTGTCATCCTCGAAGACCCGTCGCCTCTTGCGCCAGTCATCGAAGATTTTGTACATCGGTTCGTTGTTTAGGAACTCCTTGACGAACACGTACATCTCGAAGGCCTCGAACTGCGGCGGCCGCAGGAACGCCTCGGACCTCACTGACCGGTCGTTGTAGTCAAGCAACTTGAGTGTCATGCGCTTGTACCTACTTCGGATAGCATTCTTGTGGTCCAGGTAGTAGTATCGTAGCTGCTCGTAGAAAGCCCACTGTTCCTCGTATCTCTGGACCATGGCTACGCACCCACTTCGACTTCGAGGGATTCAGAGAGCACGTCGGTGATTTTCACTTTGATGCACCTTGCATCCTCGGGCACATCGTAGGAACCTGCAACGAGTCCGTTTTTCTCCGGAATGTCGATGACGGTCGGCTCCATGACCGCGCCGTCATAGTTCCAGTCCACCATCACAGACTCCACGAGTTCGCGCCAGTCTTCCACAGCCTCCTTTTGCATACTGAGTTTCTGCAACAGGTTCATCGGATAGAACGACTTGATAACGAGCTTCCCGCCTTTGACAACAACGTTAGCCTCGGCCTCCCGCTTGAATTCGAGAGACCTCTTGTCCTGGAGGATGTCGACGATCTCGACATCGATCTTGTACTCGTCGAGCTCTGCTTCGAAGGCTGCCTTTAGATCCGGCTCGTGCCCCATGCAGACGAGAGTGATGTGATCCACGGCCTGGTTGGGATTCTCTCTCCTGCGGGAATCATAGACGTTATAGGGCAGATCGGCGACGAGTCCCTCAAGATCGGAGCGCGTTGCAATGCGATTTGTGGGAAGGATCTTGACCATGCGGCCATCGAGCTCACCATCAAAGCACGAACCGGAAGAAAGCGGCTGAATATCAAGTGCTTGGACGAGAAGATCCTTAGCTTCGACCGGGTTGCGGAAAAATCGTAATTGTTCACGTTGTAGACCTCGAAAGCAAGGTACTTGTCATTGCTGTCGGCTTGCTGGTTTAGCTCCTTCGCAACGCTGAGAAGCCGCCTAGTCGTGGTCTGGATTGATCCTAGGTTGATGTCGGCGCCAATGAAGCGGCGCCCGAGCTTCATAGCCACAGCTTGGGTAGTACCGCTGCCCATGAAACAGTCGAGAACCAAATCGCCTGGATTAGAGGCTATAGAGATAATCCGTTCTAGTAGTGCCTCTGGCTTTTGAGTAGGATAACCTGTTTGGTTCTTAGACTGCGAGTTGGTTGTATTGATGTCAGTCCAAACATCGTCGGCGATGACCCCCTTTGCCTCGTCAAGATAATGCTTTATCCGGGGAGTTCCATTTGAAGTTAAGTAGAGCAAATTACTTGCACGTAGTTCTTCGACTGTTTTGGGACTTACATCGCCGAGGTTCGAGTCTTTAAACTTACGACCGTCTGGGTCCTCATGAGAGTATCTAGCAAGCATGTCGTCAGAAAGGGGCAAGTAGAATGGGTTATAGGTAAAGAATCCTTGTACGGCGCGTTTTGAGTAATACAGAATATCCGCATGACTTCTGCCAAGCGAACTCTTCCCCTTATAGCCGCTTGAGGTCATGGCGCGCCACGAGATGTCAGCCTGAAAGTTGTTGGGGCCAAACACCTCATCAAGAATGGCACGGAGGTGATGTGATTGGCGCCAATCACAATGCAGAAAAATACTGCCAGTATCAGAGAGGAGCTCACGAAGGAGAATTAGGCGTTCATACATGAATTGAAGATACTCGTCGCTATTCCAAATATCTCCGTATTGTTTTTCTTCGAAGGCGCTTTGATCACCTTCCAGCTTTTTGCCACGAAGTTTAATCTTTTTCTTGTAGTCGGCCTTCGAGTCGAATGGCGGGTCGATGTAGATGAGATCGACCTTCCCGCGGTAGCTCTTGAGCAGATGGCTCATAACCTGCAGATTATCGCCCCAGTAGATCTCATTCATCCAAGGTTTGCCATCGGGACCGATGCTTGGGTCTCCGTAACTCTCGCGCAACTGGGCGGGATAAAACTGCGTCGAGCGGTACGGCCGTTTGCCAGTCCACCTCAACTCGGGGTAGCCCTTGATAACAGGTTCAGGATCGAATGTGAATTGCTGTCCCGCTCCGTTGTTTTCTTGTGCCATGTTGCATGCTGCCTTTCATCTAATACTTGCAATAAAAGCGGAAGTCGCAGTTCTCGCAGAGCCGCCCGTTAGTGGCGCGGGCTCCATATTCTTTCTGTATTATCTTGTGAGCCACGTCATCGAACTCTTGGGTGACGGAATCTATTGAATCCTCGTCGTGTGAGAACGTGATTTCGGGGTTTCCAGCCTCTTCACCGGTGTAGTAGAGACGCATCCTTCCTACTTTCCGGCCTGTTTTCTCCTCAATGAGGTGGGCGTAGAGCATAAGCTGCTTGCGGTAAGTCTCGAGTTCTTCGTAATCGTGATTGACATCTGGTTTCCTCTCGCTCTTGAAATCCACCACGTCCACGGTGTCGCCATCACCCTCCACGAGATCGACAGTACCATGGATGATGTAGTCGGACTTGGATAGGCCAATCTCGACTTCGGCCTCTATGATGTCGTCCCAACGCCCTTGTCTGCGCTCGACATAGTGCCGCACCTGCCTCTGAGCTGCTTTTATAACGACGTCGCTGAGGTATGCATGCTGTGCCTTGGAAAGTGTACTGTAGTTTGCCAGGAGCCAGGAGTCCGTGTTCTCAGCTGTGATTGTGTCAGTCTCGCCACGTAATGCCGCACGGTGCGCGTCCTCAATGGTCTGGTGGACGAGCTGACCGAAGAGAGTTGCAGCTGTTCGTACGGGCGTGAACTCAAGGTCCCGATAAAACTTATATTGCACCGAACATCCTTCGTAGAGTGAGATGTCGGTGGTGAACGAGAAGGAGGGTTTGAGATCAGTCTCCTTTACAGCCTGGAACCTGAAAGCCTCATATGGGAACGTGGCAGCGTTTACACTCGGGAGCTGTTCGTAGGGCTCTTCGAACGCCTTGCCGATGCGCCGTGAGGTCTCGGGGTGAGTGAGGAGTAGGAGATCCTGGGCGCGTGAAAAAGCCGTGTAGTACAGGCGCCAGAAATCGAACCATTTTATGTCCTCGGCAGGCTCGAAGCTCTCTCGACTTCCGTAGCGGTCCTTGAGCTGCTGCAACGCGTCATCAGGTGTTTTTCTCGGCGTATCGTAGAGAGAATCAACGATTACGACAGGAAATTCCATGCCTTTCGACTGATGAATGGTGAGGAAAGGCACGCAGCCACTAGGAACGTACTCTGTCTCGTCCTCGTACTCGTTAATACCTCCTGCACGGAGGAATCGGAAGTATGTGTTGAAGAAGTGCTCGACAATCGAGTTAATGCGGTCGATGGTGAGGATGTTCACACGCTGGAGATACTCATACTTTCCTGTGATGCCCACGAGCTTGGAGAGGTTTCGTACGGCTCGTTGGTCATGCACTCCGGTGTTCAACGGAGTGTCAAGAATGGAGCGGAAAGGTTCGAACTCGAAAAGCTGGTAAATGAGGCTAGAAAGATTGTAATCCGTGTTCTCCATGAGTCGGTAGTGCGCCCGACCTCGTGTTGCGATCCATCGCCTGAGTTCGGCATTCTCGTCCTTGCTGAGAAGTTCATTGGCTTGCATGATGCAACTCGCGTAGTAGTGCATCGTGCCTTCGTCCAAGAAGGGAAACTGGCCTTGCTGCAGCTTCTCTACATAACGGGGGAAGAGCAGGAGCAGGATGCCAAAAATCAGTCTCACCTCGTCGCGGCCGAAGAATTCGTTCGACCGCGGAGAGTAGACGTTGATGCCGCGCTCCTCGAACCTGTCGGCGAGCATTCGGGCGTTAGCATGCTTCACGGAGCGAAAGAGGAACGCAATCTGGTTATAGTCTTTTATGCAGCCATGCTCCTTTAGCCCTAGAATAAGATCGCACACGGCGTCGGGCCAGTCGTCCATGTCTGCGTCGACCTTAGCAACAGTCTCAGTCTTCCCATTGGCTGCGCGCTGTGCGACGATCTGCTTCTCGAAGCGGTATTTTCCCCAGTCGAAACGGAACCGTGGCCCTGCGGTGTGCTCCATCCACTCATTGTAGAATGAGACGATCCCGGGATCCGAACGATAGTTTTTTGTCAGGTCGATCCTTAAACACGAGACGAAGTGTTCGGGAAATTCGAGGATGTTTCGCACAGTTGCGCCACGGAAACGGTAGAGAGCTTGGTCATCGTCGCCAACCACACAGACATTCCCGGTCTTCTCCGCAAGTAGGAGTGTAAGTCGTTCCTGGATAAAATTTGTATCCTGGTACTCGTCGATCATCACATAACGTATTTGATTGTTAACCGCTGCAAGAACGCAGGGATGATATTCGAGCAAATGCAATGCTTCGAGCTGGATGTGCGCAAAATCGAGCCAATTGCATTCAGTCAACAGGTCGTTGTACTCTTCGATGACCTCTGCGCATGCAATAACGGCGACATCGTTACTCGCAAACATGGCTTCGACGTCAAGTAGCTCTTCAGTTGCCGCGTTTGAAACAGAACAGATTTTCTCGCAGATGTCCCAAGACCTAGTTCGTTGCAAGGGAAAGTCAGCAAAGTGTGGGAGCTTCTTGAACCTGCTCCAGAGATTTTGGTAGACGAGGTATTGCTGGTCGAAGGAGTCTGCGATGCGGTAGTTCCTTCGGACATTGGAGAACTCGATGTGCTCTTTGATGAGTCTGAGACAGATGGAGTGAAAAGTTCCGATATACATCTCCTCAGGATCGAAATCGACACCGTGGTTTTCGAGCTCACTTGATATGCGGGTGATAAGCTCCTTGGCAGCCTTCTCGGTGAAGGTTGCGACGAGAATGCTCGAGGGTTCGACATGCTTCTCCAGAATGAGATAGGCCACGCGCTTGACGATCGTGAAAGTCTTTCCTGTTCCGGGGCCAGCAGTGATGAGCACGGGTCCCTCGGTCGTAGTGATGGCACGACGTTGCTCGTCGTTTGCATTCCCGTAGTCGAAATCAGTATTCATGAGTGTCTACTCGTTCCGTGATTGGATGATGTCAAACGCCGCGCGATTAATAATTCATGAGATGGCGACAGGTCAATGGGTTTCTACGCTGTCGAAATAAGCCATCCGCTAGTCCTCCTCTAGGCGCTTTTTGATGAGGTACATCTTCACAAACGACGTGAGGTTCATGCCCACTTCCGTCTTGGCCGCGTCGTGGAGATACCTCGACACATGCGTAGTCGTTAGTGCGTCCTCAGAGCCGACGAGCTGGGACTGTATTTCCAATCGGATTGCACCGGAATTGATGGGTTCCAAGTATTTCATATGCGGCTCTTAGGATACTTAATGTAGTGCACATGTATCAAATCCTAACAGAACGTAGCGTTCGGGCTGCGATCTACAGACGAGTGACGAAAGATGATTCGATAAAGTCCTTTGGTGCGCGCTTATCTTCGTAGACGAATGGTACATTCATTGAAATGCGGCAGTACACCCTTTTCAGTTAGAACGGCTATGTCATGAAGACCCGGAGGGCATGCCGAACACAACTTGCCCAATGCACCTAACGTTGGAGCAGTTAAGAGGAGGCGAGATAAGATCAGCGCAAGACGCATCAGAAGAAGCTGATCGTGATGGGGGACGATGCCATGGGAGAGGTGGTTGGAGGGATACATTCGCATCCGAGAGGAGATTTGGGACGTTGTAATCGAGTTTGCGTATGATGATCGCTTCTGAGAGACGACCTTCTTTTCTGCCACAAAGGTGTACAGTCTGGAAAACGTGATCGGCCGTGTTGCCGGGAGCGTCAAGGTTTGCTTTTCGTGCGATATGGCCGATACCCTTGAGTTCTGGAGGATATCGTATATATGTCAAGGATGCATCTACTAGTTCGTGATCTAATCACTAGCAAGAAGGAAGGCAAGTTGGTTAGAAGGTTATGCCAACAGTAAACTTGATATGACTTCCCTTATCTTAGTTGGGAGCCTCTGCTTCCCAAGAGAATCTCAGCGGTCGGAGTAAGGTTTCGTCGCCACCTCCTAAGCCAGAGGCTACTGTCAATGGGTCTTTGTAATTATGGGTCGCAAGCTACTAATAACCTTTAACCATTTGTGAGTCAGCTCTGAGAAATCCTTTGAGGCTACCTCTCCGTAGTGGGCCTTAGGAGAGGTGACGAAGCGATACCTTGCCACCTAACAGGCCACCGTGGAGGGCTCGCGTCCCAGCTCGGAGGCGATCTGTCTGCAAGACTTGCCCCTGTCGAGTATCTGCTCTATTTGGTTGCGCTCGTGACGGGTAAGTCTGACGTAGCTTCTGTGCTCGGTAGGCCTTCTGCCCTTCTTTTTCATAGCTGCTCCTTCCCGAAGGCCGACTCGATGGGTCTTTAGGAAGGAGCTTGCTCGAACTCATCGCTACATGTGTCGCTGAGTTTGGCCAGTGTTTTGTTAAAGTCGGGAATCTAGGAGGATATGTCACACTCCGATCTTAGGCAGGCAACGTAGTTCATCTGAGCGATAACGTTTATAATTACTACTTGATTAACTACGCCTGCTACGCGTGGCACAAGGGGATAGCCAAACAATGAAAATCACGTCCATCAGCATAAGCAACCACAGTAGGATTTCCGACTGCACCATTGATGTTAGAGACAACTTGATACTGGTAGGAGCAAATGGCAGCGGGAAAAGCTCAATCATAAGATGCATAGATCTAGCGCTTGGCAAGACGGTGCAACAGTTATACTACTCTATCGACAAATCCGACTTCAAAGAAGAGGGTCAACCTTTTGCCGTTGAGGTCAAGCTAGAGGGGCTGAGCAAAGATGAGTTGTCGTCTTTCCCAGATGAATATGATGTACTTGACAATTCATTGACTGTTCGTATGGAAGCTATTCTGAATAAGGAAGATCTCGCAATCAGACGCTATTTTCCAAAAGGCGCTGGCGATAATAATTTGAAGAGAAAGCAGCTTGAGAGCATCGGATGGAGTATGGTTCCTTCTGATTTTTCAACTACGCAGCTTGAGCCAGGCAGGAAGACCATTGTTGATGACTATCTCAAAGCAGTAGATGCCTCTGGAGACGTTTCGAAATTGTCTGATGCCATCAATTCTCTCAGTGATGCAATTGACAGCTCAAGCGCCTTCAATGAAGCATTGCGCTCCCTGGCAAATCAGCTTGATCCCGTGATCGATGGGGGCATTACGGCAAATAAGCTTCACTTTGTCCCCGAAGCTGCTATCAATGGAAACCTTCTGGATAATGTTCGACTTCAGATACAGGGCAGGTCTGGACTTGCTCGCGAGGCGACAGAGCAGTCTGATGGCACCAAAGCTCTTATTGCCTTTTCCATCTTTAGCCTACTTAATTCAGGCGGCATGATTGCCATTGATGAGCCAGAAACCCACTTGCACCCATCGGCCCAGAGAAACTTGATACGCATTCTGAAGAACACTGGACGGCAGCTTATAGTAGCCACGCACTCCGGAGTCGTAGCTGGCGAGTTCGAGCCAGACAATATCGCAGTTACTCACGACGGGGTTTCACCTGTACAACCAAGTCGGGGATTCCTTACAGGCAAAAAAGACCAGGCAACTCTCGCTAGGTGGTGGATAAGCAGTAAGATCGAACTTCTGACGGCTAAGCAGATTATCGCAGTCGAGGGGCAGTCGGACAGAATGGTGCTTGAAGAGGCCGCAGAAAAGATGGGGTACCACCTCGAAAGGGACGGTATTGAGATCCTCGAAGCCGGTGGGTGCCAAGAAATGCTGCACGTATTAGATATCTTTGGGGAAAGGGGATTCGGCCTCAGAGTCAACATTTTGATTGATGAGGATGACGGAAGATATCTAGGCAAACTGGCGAAGAGACTTGATGTCACGGTTGATAGCCTCGCAGAGAAATCTGTCTTTGTATCAAGAAAAGATCTTGAAGACGAGTATGTTTCAGCTATTGGGGCGGACAGGTTATGGAATGCAATGCGCGATTCGAATTTGTTTACTAGAAACATGCTAAAAAATTGCCAGATTGCACCTGGCGCTTCGGTGCCAATTGAGCAAGACCTGGCAGAGTATTGTCGATCCAACAAAATCATATCTGCTGTAGTTGCTTGCAGAGTATTTGACAAAGATACCGCGGAGAAAGTGTCAAGTGTTGTCGAGGTGCTCCGAAATGCAAGCTAGCACGTTTGAGGTTACCTGGGAACAACAGGAGATTTTCGATTACGAACCTTATGGCATGGTGATTACTGCGCCTGCTGGGTGCGGTAAAACTGAAGCACTCGCCTATAGAGCCAAAGGGCTCCTTGAGCGTTATGATTTTGGAGGAAACGGTAGAAGGCTGCTTATCACCTCCTTCACTAATCAGGCGAAGGACAACATTAGCGAGCGGCTTAAGAAGTACATCGGTACGCAGGTACTAAGAGAGCATGTCACTGTATGCAATTTTCACGGTCTAGCCTCTCGAATTATTAAGGCACATGGCCAACTCATAGGTATCGGGAGTGATTGGACTCTTGCAAATACTGACTGGGTGGGAAGAGAGCTTCGTGCTAGTGGATACGGATGGAATGACACGAGCCAGGCTGGGCAGGTTCTACGTGATGCAAAACTGATGTGTCTGACCGATGACGACATAATTAAATATCTTGAAGGCGTTGCTGGGCAAGTTGGGAAAATTGCTCGCACGATTGAGAAAAAGCGCATCAGCGAAAAGATGATTTCCTACGATGATCAAATTAGAGTTGCACTATGGCTTCTAAGTGATCATAGGGTGGCCGATCTCTACAGCAATCATTTCTTCGCTGCACTGGTTGACGAGTTTCAGGATCTGACTCCTCAACAACTGAGGTTCGTGAAGGCACTGTGTGGAGAGAGCATCACTTTTGCTGGCGACGTCGCGCAAAGTATCTATTCATTTGCAGGAGCAGATATAGGTTATGTGCAGCAGGAGATTGCCAGAAGTTCTTGTCGGCAGATAAAGCTACTGAAATCTTTTAGATCGGCGCCTGCAGTATTAAATGCAGTAAACTCACTGTCTCCAGTGACTGGTAGCGAGCATCTCAGTGCTGCCTGTCCCAGTCACTGGGGCTCGGGTGGGACTGCTGGGCTTGCATCCTTTGATAACGAGGATTGCGAAGCCGTGTGGATAGCTGGTATGTCGAAGTTTATTTTGCGCCATTGTCCGCATCATCGAATTGGCATCATCACAAGAACGGTTAACCGTGCCGCCACCATGAAGAGGACTTTATTGCAAAGTGGGATCGAATATGTCGATTGGGGAAGCAGCATCTTTAGACCAGAGGTGGCAAGAGTCCTTAGGCGTATTTGTTCCGATATACAAGCTCAGTCCTTTGTAAATTACCGTGAGGCTTTCCAATATATTCAGCAGAGAGCTGCTGCTTACCAGGTGGGTCAAACAGAAGAGCTTGAAGAAGGCTGCGGTTGGCTTTTTGATCAATTGTTCCAGCGCGGCTTTGATTTATCAAAGGCGCAAGAAATCAGAGAGAGTATAACCGTGAGAATGGGTAACGAGACTGTCGCAACACACGAAGGTGTTCACTGTCTTACCGGTCATGCCGGAAAAGGTCAACAATTTGACTGGGTATTTGTGCTTGGCTTGGAGGATGGATCTATACCTGATTTTAGAGCGAAAAACCTCGAATCCAAACGCGAAGAAGCCAGAGTGCTTTCTGTTATGATATCCCGTGCGCGGATTGGCGTTTTTGGAACTTATACAAAAATCGATACGCGACACTTTAGGAAACAGCCTTCAGAGTTTATTGAGCATCTGAATAAGGCTCCTGGGTTCTTATGTGGCAAGGATAGTATTGAAGCATGGTGTGGTAAAGCTGATTGGCCAGCAATAGCATTGATGTAGCTTGAACTTTATGAGACTGCAGGAAAGAGCGCTGAAATAGCTTGCGATATGGTCACCTGCTGAACAGAAAATTGCGTTTTCCCAATTCAGAACAGTGACTTTTCGCTCGAGGTTTGTCACTCTTCAGTTGGGCGAAAACACCCTTCCCAATGTGACTACAGAATATGTAGTCACCGCTAGCTACAGTGCGATCACAAGATTTTTGGGATAGGAGAGTGGAGAGGATTCCAGCTCACCTGTTCTGTTGAGTACATCCAAATGGGTTATGCAGCTATCGAGTGGGGGCAATACTCAGCAGCCTCTTTGAGGGAACCCTATTTGCTTCTATTACATTCAGTTTCCCTGGGTGTCTATGCAGCGCAATACGGCATAGTTGGTATACAATGCCAGACAAAGTAAGAGTATGTAATGGAGGGTTGTTGTGGCTACTACGGCGGTTACCGAGTCCATCTCTGCGAAGCTCCGCAAGGACGAGAAGGACCGTTTCTCTGCCATTTGCGACGAGATCGGAACTTCCCCGAGTAACGCTATCCGCATGTTCGTCTCTGCATTCAGTCGTCGAGGCGGCTTTCCGTTCGACCCCTCGAACCCCTACGGGTTTAGTCCAGAGACGCTCGCAGCAATGGACGATGCGGCTGCGGGCAAGAACCTCTCTGGTCCCTACCGTACCGTCAAGGAGGCCATGGCTGCCCTTGATGAGGAGTAGGTCACCTAAGAAAGCAGGCCATACTCCCTGTACATTGTCAGCATCCGTTGGTACATCAACTTATTAGACATGTGCTGTTTGAACGTGACGGACTTCTCCCGCCCATGTGCCTTTAACTTATCCATCTCAGACTGAGCAAACTGCATCTGACTCTTAACGTCCTCAAGCATAGATTCGAAGGCTTTGAGACGCTCCTCATCTGACATGTTGTTCATGGCGGTAGCGTGCGACTCCTGCTTCTGATTAAGTAAAGAAGAGACTCCCCTTCACCGAAGAGTCTCTTCTCACTGGACTTGGTGCTAAGCGATCTTCTCGAACACCATTGTAGCCTGGGTACGATCTCCGCCATCAAGTCCCAGCTACGGCGCCTTGAGTTTCTCGGTAGCGCAGTTAGTCGTTCAGATGGTCGACCGCGAATTGAGCCTCTTCAGGTGTGAAGCGCTCTCCGTAATCGGAAGTGAGTTGGTCATAGATGTTGCTGGGCGACATCGACATCATGTCTTGATAGTCCTTGGCTTTGGCCAGCGCGTTGGCAGACCAGCCGCAAGAAATGTGGTCGACGGCGTACTGGGCTTCTTCGGGAGTGAATTGCTCGCCGTATTCGGAGATCAGCTGGTCATAGACGCCCATCTTGGACATATGCATGGAGTCTGCGTAGTTTTGCCCTTTTGCCAGGGCGTTGGCGTTCCAGTCTGCCACCAAGTTGTCGATGGCATACTGAGCGGCTTCTGCCGAGAAGTTCTCGCCGTACTCAGAAGTGAGCTGGTCATAGACGCCCTGTTTGGACATATGCATGCGGTCGCTGTAGGTTTGTGCCTTTGAAAGAGCTGAACGATATTCTGCGGGAACCGACTTGTCCTCTTTGGGAGCTTCTTCCACTTTGGGAGCTTCCTCCGCAGGCTTCTCCTCTGGGGAGGGGGCTTTGGCGGTTGGAGCCTGTTCCTGGGTGGTTTCCGCTTGGGCTTCTGGCGCCTTGGAGGAGGCTCCGCCACATCCAGCCAAGGTGAGGACAAGGCAGAGAGCGAGACCAGGGGCGACCAACATGTGCGACAGAGTGCGTTTCATAGCGTGAGTCCTTTCGGTAGAACTGAGCCTGTGAGCAGCGCCTGGAAGGCGATACCTTCAGGCGAAGCCGTTAATTTGCAGAGTATATTAAGATTTCAGCTTGGGGTGTCCTTGGTATGGGACTCAAAGAGGTTTATCTGTGTGCACATACGAAAGCTGAGGATGCATGCAAATCTGTCAGTTCGCTACCTTAGTCCTTCTGGGTGCTCCTCAGTTGTTCGGGCGCATTTCTCTGCCATGGGGCACTCAACTTTCAAGCAGAGACTGCGTAATAGGCCCGCTGACGCTTCGGCAGGCCTATTCCAAATGGCTCATTCGTCGAAAAGGTCGCTATGGGTTCCAGTGCGCACGAGTGTGAGGACCATGATGTTATCGGTAATTTTGTATATGAGTAGCCAGTCGGCTCGGATATGGCATTCCCAGTGCCCGGACCACTTCCCGGAGAGCATGTGAGGCCGACAACGGCTGGGTAGAGGCTCGTCATTGGCAAGCGTCTCGATGATTGTACGAAGCTCGTCTTTGGGAAGCCCACGTTTGATTGCAGCTTTGTAGTCCTTCTTGAATCGAGATGTTTGGCGGATCTCCCTCATCGCTAAGCATCCAAATCAGCAAATAACTCATCAATGCTCGAGTAGCCTTTGGCATCAGGATCTATCGCGATGCGGTCGGCCTCATGCATGGCAGCAAGCGTCTCGGCATTGGGAACATCGCGCGTGGGGCGGAACGGGAGGCCCTGCTCGCGCACGGCCTGGCGTAAGAATGTGTTGACAGCTGTGGAGAAGTTCATTCCAAGGTCGGCGAAGAGACGATCGGCTTCCTTTTTCAGCTGGGCATCTGTGCGTATGCTCGTTGTTACTGTATTCATGGCTACCTCCTTGTATTGCATGATACATCTATTGCAACACAAGTGACAATCGCTTAACTGCCAATAGCGGTTATTTTTTGGCGGTTAATATGACAGCTGCTTGCACGGTAAATCAGATCGTTGTCCCATTGATAGGAGAGTCGGGCTCTCCCTCATGCAATTCGCGTCGTAGCTGCTCCCACTTTCCAATCGCGACAGCTTTGAGTGTGCCGGTGTGGGCCATCTTGTAGCTGATGATCCAGACATACACTAGGGCGGCAATTCCTAAGAAGCCACCAATTATCAGGGAAGCGATGTCAAAACTGGATTCGACGGTATAGTAGAAATAAAGCATTATGCAGATAAGAGCCTCAAATAAGTACTCGTAGTTTCGAAACACGGTGAATCTTGAGTGGCTCTTGTCTTCCTTGTACAGCTCGTTCAGCGTTTCCCACTTGTAGCCTTTGATCTCTGATTCAAGCATCACGATCATGTATGCGCTAATTTTTGCAACGTTCTTGCGGTAATAAAGGCTTTTAGATGAGAGGGGGATGATGAGGACAAAGGGGATCAGGAAGAGAAATGGATTGTCTGACGAGAAGGCAAACGCCAAAACCGCAGCCAACGCGGTCATAGAGAAGGTCGAGAAGTCGTTTGACAGGCGCGTGCAGTTCGCGATCTCTTCTCGCAACGTTTCATATTGCATCTCGTATTGAGCCACGAGCTCGTCAGATCTCTCGATTCTAGAAAAATCTTCCAATGGCTTTTCCCGTCTGGCTTATGAGCGATTCTATGGGTGAGTCCCTTATATTCGTCATTATATAAGAACAGTACAATCAAATTGGACACGCACCATAAGCTGCAAAACGGGTGCTTAAGGGGGCAACATACTGTGAGCGGTACCGAGCCTGTGATCTGGAGCGATGAGAACTTCGAGATCAGATTGCCAAATCGCCCTCATGTGGATCGCGACGATGGGGGCCATCTCGTCGTGTATCCAAAACGAGACGTCAGCTTTAGAAGCGAGCTTCCCGTTCAGGAGGCTCAGGCCCTCGCAGTCCTTCTCCAGGCATTGGAAGAAGCCTATCTCTTTGCAATGAGGGCACGTGGGCTCGATATGGTCTGGCTCAACATCCAAGACAACGGCAATTGGTCGCTCCTTACCGATAAGCCCAGACATTTCCACGTGCACCTCTATGGCAGATGCAGGACAGAGCATGGGCAGACGCCGGGGCAAGCGCTTGTGTTCCCAGATCCACACTCGGCAATCTACGACGAGAAAAAGCAGCTCGATGAAGGGGATATAGCGGCAATCATCGATAGGCTGGAAGCCAATATTCAGAAGCTTGCCTCACAAGAACACGGCCAACCGTATCCATTGAGATAGCTAGAGGGTAATCAAGGTACCCGTCTCGCCGCGAAGGCCCTCGGCAGCATGGCCCAGCGAGGTGATGATCGCTTTTCCCTGAGGATGTGCTTCTACGAATTTGACGCAAGCCTCTACTTTGGGAAGCATGCTGCCAGGGGCAAATTGTTCCTGTGCAATATAGGTGCGGGCCTCCTCTGCAGTCATGCTGTCGATGCCTTTTTGATCTGGTTGGTTAAAGTTGATATATACCTTATCTACCGCTGTGAGAATTACCAAAATGTCGGCATGGATCTTCCAAGCCAGGATGGAGCTCACAAGGTCCTTGTCGATAATGGCATCCACTGCTTTGTAGCGGTCATCCTCTAGGATGACGGGAATGCCGCCACCGCCCGCGGCCACCACGATGCAGCCGTTGTCCACCAAGGATGAAATAACCCCTAGCTCGAGAATGTCCTGTGGAGCAGGGCTTGGAACTACGCGTCTCCATCCGCGTCCAGAGTCTTCCTTGACCTGGCAGCCAGTGGCCTTGGCAAAGGCCTGGGCGTCCTTCTCGGTCATAAATGCACCAATGGGCTTCTCGTAGTCCTTAAAGGCTTCATCGGAGGCATCTACCAAGACATGGGTGGGCACATCCACCACTGCGCGCATGATGTCTTGCGAGCGAAACTGGTTGATGAGTGTACGGGTCAGCTGCGCGCCAATGTAGCCTTGGCTCATGGCATTGCAATCAGTCAGGGGCATGAAGGGAACTTGGTTTGCAGGGTCTTTGCTTGCAGCCACAAAGGCCTCGTCGATGACGCCAACTTGAGGTCCATTTCCATGGGTGATTACCACATCGATACCCTCTTGGATCATGGAAGCCAAATGCTTTGCAGTCTCTTGTAGCAGGGTGAGCTGCTCTTGAGGATTATTTCCAAGGGCATTGCCACCCAGGGCCACAACCACGCGTTCGCCAACAAGTTGATTTGTGTCCATAGGTCTACCTCTTTACGGGCTCTGCAGTTCTGTGCCGTTAAGGCGGTATGTGCCCTGATAGCCACGGCATCATCGCGAGAGGCCCTCCATGTCTTCTAGAAGGATGTGCACGCTCTGGAAGAGCGCGCTTTTCTCATTGGCTGGAGCTCGGGGAAGAGCTAACTATGCTCGTGCTCCTAACAGCTCTTGACCAGACCCTCTATCAAATGGTTGACCTTATCGGGAGCATCGGTGTTGGAGTTGTGGCCTGCGTCCTGGATCCATTGGAGGGGGATGTCTGTCTTTTTGTGCCAAGCCTTGTTGTATCTAATGCAGGAGCCGGCATGGTCCTTCTCTCCGCAGATCAATAGGGCGGGACAGGTAATCTCATAGGGAAGATCGGCCTCCATGGCGTCAGCGAGCATCTTAAACCCGTGCCCTGCGAGGGCCGCATAGCGTTCTTGATCGCCTTCGTAGACCATCATCATGGTGTGCATGAGCTTTCTCCCATAGGAAGAAGCGGCCACACCCTCTGTGCCGGATTTCAAGAGCCATTTCCAAGGGAAGTGTCGGTACACGGGCTCCATTCGTTTTAATAGCCACAGTTCTGCGCCAGTTACGTAGCGGCGTTGCAGCGGTGCCGAATCAATGGATACAAAGCCCTTTAGTTTTTTAGGGAATTGCTGCGCGTAGGCCTGCCCAACGTAACCACCCATGGATTGTCCCACGATGACGGGGCTGTCGAACCCCTCCTGCTCCAAGATCCCGTCGAGCCATTGAGCTTTGTCCATCAAATCAAAGGTGAACTCAAAGGGATAGGAAGCCGAGTGCCCAGGCGCATCCCATACGAGCACTGGGTACGTTCCCTCAAAGTATTCGATTTGTTTGTCAAACAACCTGTGATCTGCCGTGAGACCTGGTAAAAAGACCAACTGAACATCCTGCTGGCGTGCAGTTGGCTGCGTCCAATAATGGATAGTTCCCTGCTTGGTTTCGTAAGTCTTCTCAATCATCGTGGGTACCCTCGGCTCCCCCAAAGGAAGTATCTTTATAAACATAGGCACATTGGTACCTTCACATTCTAATGGGAGGCTATATGAACATCGACGGGATCACCCTGCGTGCGGCCGAGACCGACGACCTCGACGCCATCGCCCTCATCTACAACTCCCTTTGGTGCAACTGGATCCGCAAGGCGGGCGCATGGGAAGATTGGGCTCTCTGCGGAAGGTTCAACGCCGCGATGCAACTCCAGCGCTCTCCCATCACGCTGGTGGCCGAGCGCAACGGCGCCGTCATAGGCGCTTGTCTTGTGGGCATTTTCAAAGATGGCGTTCCCGAGAAGAACCCCCACTGGCAGCCGATCTATGAAGGGCTCCTCGCCGCGGCTACTGAGCGGGCTAAAACCGCTGACGAGGACCTTGAAGGATCGCTCTTTGGCGACTCGCGAGAGAAGGCTACGGCTGACCGCTTCGCTGCCACCGGCAACGAGTACGCTCAGGCACAGGTCAACCTGATCATTCTCAAGCCGGAGTGGCAGGGTGCAGGTCTTGGGCGACGCCTTATCGAAGAGGCGCGTCATCGCATGCGCCAGGAGGGCTGCACCAAGTTCTTCCTCATGAGTGACAACCGCTCCAACTACCAGTTCTACGATCATTTGGGAATGACCCGCATCGCCGAGGACCACAGCCAAGACACCGGCGACAACTTCATCGTCTATGTCTATGGAGGAGAGGCCTAAACCAATGCCAAAGCGCCCTTTCTCTGAGATGATTGAGAATATAAATATATATTAACTGAGTCGGGAAGCAGGCTTTTCTCGGCTTCACTTGAGGTCTCTAGTAAAACTCTGATGACTAGAGGGCAATCAAGACGCCGTTTTGCTGCACAATTCTGGGAGGGAGCGGCTTCAGTGTGCTTTCGTCACGCTAACGGCCAAGAGAAGCGACGCTGCTGTTCAGGCCGATGGTAGGGGGGATCGTCAATGTATGAGCTGGTGCAGGTATCCGAGCATGACTATTACCTCCAAAGCCCCGCCAAGATCGGCCTGGTGAGGCTTAATGACCAAGACGTCTGTCTTATCGACAGCGGCAACGACAGAGATGCCGGGCGAAAAATCAGAAAGCTCTTAGACGAGCGTGGCTGGAAGCTCACCGCCATCTACAACACTCACTCCAATGCCGACCACATCGGTGGCAACCGTTACCTCCAAGCCCAGACGGGTTGCCAGATCTATGCTCCAGGCGTTGAGCGGGATTTCACCTGTCATCCCATCCTCGAGCCGGCGTTTCTCTATGGCGGCTACCCTTTTAAAGACCTGCGTCACAAGTTCTTGCTGGCTCAGCCAAGCGAGGCCCAAGAGCTCACCCCAGATAGGCTGCCCACAGGCTTTGAGGTGATCCCTCTGCCCGGGCATTTCTTTGACATGGTGGGTTTTCGCACGCCCGACGACACGGTATATCTGGCCGATTGCCTTTCCAGCCAAGAGACCCTGGAGAAGTACCAGATCGGCTTCATTTATGATGTGGTCGCCTATCTCGAAACCCTCGAGATGGTAAAAGGCCTTAAGGCAAACATGTTCGTTCCTGCCCATGCCCCAGCAACCTCGGAGATCGCCCCGCTGGCTCAGCTCAATATCGATAAAGTTTATCAAGTGGCCGAGAAAATCCTCAACCTCTGCCAGGAACCCATGAGCTTCGAGAGGATCCTCCAAAGGCTTTTTTGCGACTATGGATTGACGATGACCTATGAACAGTACGTCCTTGTGGGCAGCACGGTGCGCTCTTACCTGGCATGGCTAAAGGACACCGGCAGGCTCGACGCACTCATCCAAGACAATCAGCTGCTGTGGAAGCGGGGATAGGATGGTCAAATACTCCTGCGAAATGGGGCCGCAAGAGCAGGATGCATTGGTTGAGCTGGCCCTTGCCAATCCAAAAAACGTGAGAAGGCGCAAGATCGCAAAGATTCTCGCAGGGGTGATGATTCCCCTGATGCTCCTCTATCTTGTGGTTTTAGCCCACCGTATGAGCGAGCAGATAATGGGCCTTCTCTTCCTGGTGTTCTTCGTAGGTGTGGTGTTTCGAGTTCCCTATGAGCTCCAAAAGAGGATTCTTACACAGGTCCAATCAAAGGCAGACAACAGATTGGTCTCTGGGTGGCGTGAGTATGCCTTTGATGAGGACGGTATCAAGATTAGCTCTGATTTGGGCACCGGAGAACACCGATGGAACGGCTTTAGCTGCTGGGGCGTATTTAACAATTACGTCTATGTGAGAGAGATCAACAATGAGATGATCCTCGTCAGCAGAGATCACCTTTCAAGGGCAGAAGACGAAGAGCTTCTGCGACTTCTTCGCGAGCATCTGCCCGAAGAGGTTTTGTAAGCCCCCAGTAGATGCTCATATATAAGCACATATTATCACGTGCAAATAACTGGATATTACAGTAGAGTTACCCATAGTAATCACTTATTTTTTGGTTGGTGAGGAAATGGCGACTACCAACGTTACGATTCGAATGGATGAAGATTTAAAGCGTCAGGCCGACGAGCTCTTCGCTGAGATGGGCATGAGCTTCACAACGGCAGTCAATGTGTTCACTCGTCAGGCAATAAGGGAAAGGCGCATTCCTTTCGATATATTCGTGGGGTCTCCGTCAGCTTCAGTAGATAGGGACGCTGTGGAAGCTGCTCTTAGCTTTTCCTCTGATTACCTTGGGGATTTCAAACGGATGGCAAAATGACGTTTGAAATCAAGTACATCAATATTGATACAGCATTAGCCATTCATGAGGCGATGATCCAACGATTTGGCGGCAGTATGGGCTTACGTGATATAAGACTGTTGGAATCTGCGTTGGCTCAACCTGCACAACCGTTCCTGGGGAAGGACTTTTATCCCACGATTTCAGAAAAGGCTGCCCGTCTTGCGTTCGAAATTGCTAGGAATCATCCTTTTATTGATGGGAACAAGCGCACGGCTGCCGCATGCATGGCTGCTTTTTTGTCTATCAACTCAGTCGGGTTTTCTCCTAGGAAAGGAGAAGTTGCTGACAAGATCATCGCTTTGGCTGCCGGGGAGATTGATTATTGGCGATGGCCTGCGCGAAATCCATGTGGGGGCCTCCAAGCAATCTGACGATTCTAGAGCATTGGTTCTACAGCAGCGTATACATTGGTTCTACAGCAGCGTATACCTAGTCCCCCGGTAGTCGATGACGCCCTCTTTGCGCAGGCGTCCCAGCTCGGCCGAGAGGGTAGAGCGATCGACACCCAGATAGGCAGCGAGTTTGGTTTGGCTATAGGGAATCTCGAAGCTTTGAGTGCCAGCAGTTTTTTGCACCTGGGAGAGATAGGCCAAAATCTTGCCGCGGACGGTCTTTGGCGTGGTGACCATAGCGCGTCGATTCATCTCTAAATTATGTCTGGCTAATACACGCATCAAATTGCTTGCAATAGTGATATGACACGCGCATTGGTGCGGGCAGGGATGGATGATTTTCTCGGCTTCAAGGAATACGACTATAGCGTTCGTATCTGCCACGACATCGATGTCTAGCGTCTCTCCGGGCATGCAGGCGTATCCAGGCGCAAAGATCTCACCCGCCTCGCAGGTTTGAAGGATGTTCACGTTGCCCCAGGCGTCAGCGACTTCCACGCGCAGGCGCCCCTCCAAAACCACGCCCAGCGCGTTGGTGGTTTGGCCCGCGTGCAGTAAATACTGGCCGCGCTGGTAGGTTTTCTCCCGTGCGTTGAGGCAGGGGAGCATGCGCTCCAGGTCACCGGGCGCGATACCTGAGAAAAGCGCAGATGTGCCAATGGCCATAAATCTCCTCTAATTGTAGGAATTAGAACAGACATGTTATCTCAAGAACATAATACTTCAGCTATACCCGCGAGCGCAAAGGCGCGCTCAGCTAGGCGATAGGAGAGAGCGATGGGTGCCGATAACAAGATGTTCTGCTTCCAATGCGAGCAGACCGCAGGTTGTACCGCATGCACGGGCCTTGCGGGAGTGTGCGGCAAGAGCGCCGAGGTGGCCCTGCTTCAAGACGAGCTTACCGGTGCTTTGATCGCGCTGGCTCGGGCTGCCGAGAATAACCCCCTCAAAGATGCAGGTACTGACGATCTGATGCTCGAGGGCATGTTTACCTGTGTGACCAATGTGAGCTTTGACGGGGATGCCATCAAGGCGCTTATCGGTCGCGTGCGCGACGAAGTGAGTCGCTTAGATCCCCAGTGTGCTGACGGTGCCTGCGAGTACGACATGCATGAGCTTTGGAGCTCGGCAGAAGACATGCGAAGCCTTAAAAGCCTGCTGCTTTTTGGCATGCGCGGCATGGCTGCCTATGGCTACCATGCGGCTTCGCTGGGCGAGCGCGACGATCAAGTGACCGACTTCCTCTATGAGGGGCTGCGTGCGGTAGGGAGCGATCTTGGCGCCGATGAGCTGCTGGCTCTGGTGCTTAAATGCGGCGAGGCAAACTTGGCTGCTATGGCGGCGCTGGAGCGCGCCAATGTTGGAGCCTATGGCAAGCCTGAGCCCGCTACCTGCAACCTTACTGTTGAGGCAGGCCCCTTTATCGTGGTGACTGGCCATGATCTTCATGATTTGAAGCAGCTGCTGGAGCAAGCCGAGGGTCGCGGTGTCAACGTGTACACCCATGGCGAGATGCTTCCTGCCAACGCTTATCCTGAGCTGCGCAAATACCCGCATCTCTAGGGCAACTACGGCACGGCCTGGCATAATCAGCGTCGCGAGTTCAAGGATCTGCCCGCGCCTATCCTGTGGACTACCAACTGTCTGATGAGGCCAGACGCCTCCTATGCAGACCGCGTGTTTGTCACCGGTCCCGTGACGTTTCCTGGCGCCCACAACGTACCTGTGAATGAGGACGGCACTAAGGACTTCTCTGCCCTCATCGACAAGGCCTTGGAGCTTGGCGGCTGGTCTGAAGACAAGCAGTTCACCGGAATCAATGGCGGCACTTCTGTGACCACTGGCTTTGGCTATGACACGGTGATGGGCGTGGCGCCTGCGGTGATCGATGGGGTGAAGAGCGGCGACATCAACCACTTTGTGCTGCTGGCAGGCTGCGACGGACAACGTAGCGAGCGCAGCTACTACACCGAATTCGCCAAGCAGGCTCCTGTAGACACGGTGATTCTCACTTTGGCTTGCGGCAAGTATCGCTTCAATGACCTGGACTTGGGCGAGATCGACGGCATTCCTCGCTTGCTAGATGTGGGCCAGTGCAACGATGCCTACGGCGCCATAAGGATTGCGCTGGCGCTGGCCAAGGCCTTCGAGTGTGAAGTCAACGATCTACCGCTGTCCATGGTGCTCTCTTGGTACGAGCAGAAGGCCGTATGCATCCTGCTGACCCTGCTCTATCTGGGCATTCAGGGCATCTATCTGGGTCCCACGCTGCCGGCATTCATCAGCCCCGGCGTCTTCCAGGTGCTGCAGGAGCGCTTTGGCATTCGCCCCATCTCCACTCCGGAGGCCGACCTGGCTGAGATTATGGCTTAGGGCGCCTCGTACATTTCTTCTCTCCCAGGCGCCCCGGTTCCCTATAGGAGCCGGGGCGCCGTTGTTTGACGACAGCGCTCGCGCCTACTAAGTACATTTCCTTCGGCACGCGCCTACTAAGTACAATTGAATATGAAACCAACTCTGTGAGCTTAGGTGATGTGATACTTAAATATAAAGTGACGCAGATTTTGGGCAAAATTGGCCTACTAAGTACTTAGTAGGCGCGAATGCATAGAATGTACTTAGTAGGCATGGAATGGAGCTCAGTCCAAACCTCATCTGCCCTGCGTCTCCATCTCATAGGTAGGTCTTCTTTTGACCTTCCAGAATTTATCTGGGGGTTTGCAGCTTGAAAGTAGTTCTACTTTCAAGCTGCCCCCCTCTGAGCGCAAAGAGTACTTGTAAACAATGAAGGTAGATTTGGCCTATAGATATTTGGCTTATAGATTGAGGGGTGTTGACGCAGATCTGACGCAGGTTTGACACAGGTCAACACCCCTTATCACAGCACACGTTTTGTCCTATAAGCCAAGCCAAGCGGAGGCACTCTATAAAAGCGCCTCCGCTTATGTGTTACGAGTATAAATAAGATTAAAAAACTTTCATCCTATACGATGAAGAAGTCGCCGCCGTCACCCTCATCTTCCACCATGGCACGGGCGATCTCTTGACCCTCGATAGCCTCCTGCAGACGCTTCTTGTAGTAGACCTGGCCGTCGGCAATGTCTAGGCGAAGGCCGATCTCTGCGTGCTGGAACAGGGCAAGCGCCCTTAAGGGGTCAGGGTTGATGTCGTACTCGAAGCAGTCAGGATCGATAAGAATCTGAGCGATGCGAATGGCGGGCTGTGCGTACTCCTCGTCACTCTGAGCCATCTGCAGGCTGCGCTCGTAGAGGGCAAAGGCCTTCTTCATATCACGCTTTACTGCTCTGCCGCGGCTAAACATGTCACCCAATTTGTAGATAGCCTCGCAGGAAGGTGCCAGTGCTGCAGCCAGGGAGTAAAACTCGTAGGCTTTGGCATGGTCAGGTTTGCCAATGCGCCCATACTCGTAGATGTATCCAAGATTGATGATGCTTTGGTAGCAGCCATTCGCCATAGCCAGCTCGTAGAGCTCGGCTGCCTTCGCATAATCCTGTTTCACCACGTCGCCCATATAGTAGAGTGCACCCAGGCAGTTCGCCGAGGCGGCGCTGCCCACAGAGATTGCCATCCTAAAGCCCAAAACCAGCATCTCTTTAATGGCAGGACTCAATTGGGCAGCATCGCGGATACTCTCTTTATTCTCTTGCCAGTAGTCGTAAAAGCTGTCGATATCGTGCATGGTTGAAAGCGCGGCATCCGCCAGTTGCCCCTGGACCCGTTTGAGCAGCAAGACGCCATACATTTGATTGGGATCGGCAGGAAACTCTCCCTCGTTAAGGTCAAAGTCTTTGAATAGCTCGTCAAAGATCTCTTCTTCGCTGAGCGCATGGAGATCCCCGGTGTCAAAGTCCATCTCTGCAAGCTCTACCATGCGTTTCACATCGTCTTCGGTCACTTGGTATTTGTTGAATATCGCTTCATTCCTCTCATAAGGCTTCATAACCATCTCCCTCTCTTGAGCGCTTGATCCCTACGACGGCTCGATCTCTCCGGACTTCACTTTCTCCTGATAGGTGGTTCCCTAGTCCCACAGCGCATTCAACACGCTCTTCAAAGTAAGTCCTAGCTCAGTTAAAGAGTACTCGACTCGAGGGGGAACCTCTGCATAGATTCAAAAGGCGCTGGACCTCATCAACACTTTTGCTACTGGAGATACTCAAACAGCGCATGACCTTCTAGCCGAGAACTACATCCAGCACAACCTGGCTTATGGCACCGGCCGCGGCGCCTTTGTGTCCAGCGTCGAGTACCTGGCCTCTGCTCCCGTGCCCACTACCGTAAAAAACATCCGCGCCTTCGAGGATGGCGATAAGGTCTTCCTGCATGGCATTTATAACTTCGCAGGCGCTGGCGAACAAGTGGCCTTCGATATCTTACGCTTCGATGAGGACGGCAATATCGCCGAGCACTGGGATGTCATGGCAACCATCCCTTCCAAGCGCGATTGGAAGAACGACAACGGCAAGTTCTAAGCCATTCAGGCGTTGCCGGTACCTCAGCGCTGGCGCTTGGCGCGCCGGGAGTAGCGAAGAGCTAGCAAGAGGCCGCAGAGCACGATGACACAAGAGACTATCATGGCGACACCAAAGCCTTGGGAAGAGGCGGTCTGCGGGGTGGCGCCCGCATGCTCGGCTGCCTGTGAGACCGCGCTCATGATGCCAATGTAGAGCGCCGGCCCCAGACAGGCAGCTAACTGCAGCGACGTGCTCATCAAGGCCACGCCGTGGGAGTGAAGATCTGCGGGAAGCACCTTGAGCCCTGAGGTTTGAGAGGATGAAAGCGCGGCGCCTGTGCCAAGGTAGCCAAAGAAAATGCCTGCGGTGGTGGTTATGGGGCAAAGCAAGAACGAGCCCGCCACCGCGAGCGCCAACCCTGCACACGCAATGAAAAAACCTATAGGCAAGAGCGGCCACGGGCCGCGTCGGTCGAACACCTTCCCGGAGATGGCGGCTGCAGACGCGTTGCCAAGGACGGGGAAGATCAAAATAGTACCTACCATCGAGGCGTCGAGCCCTACGCCCTCCTCGAAGTAAAGCGGCGAAACCACCGAGAGCGAGAAATAGGTCATCATGGTGATCATTACCAGGACGACAGCGGGCCAGAACAGGCTCGACCGCATGGGCTTGAGCGATATGAGCGGCTGCTCCAGGGAGTTTTGGCGCCGCACGAATAGCGCCAGCAAGACGATGGCGCCGGCAAGTTCTAGGATTCCTGCCAGCAGGTTTGCTGAGATCTCTGAAAGCCCTGTTGGAAGCGCTGTCACGGCGATCGCCAAGAGGGCAACCGACAAAAGATCAAAGCCTCCACAGGCGATCTTCTTCTCTTTGGGGATTACGAAGAATCCTAGGGCCATGAAGAGTGTCCCAAAGACGAGCGGTACCAAAAAGACGCTGTGCCATCCAAGGTAGCTCACCATATAACCTGTCAAAATAGGGGCGGTAGCAGGCCCTAGGGTGATCATTGCCGAGCCCAAAGAGAGAAACATCCCCATTTTCTTATGCGGGGCATAGTCGACGATGACATTCATCATGAGGGGGATAAAGACTCCAGCACCCACTGCTTGGACAAGCCGTGAGGCCAATAACATGATGAAGCTATTGGCGCAAAAACCGCCTAACGAGCCAAGGCTATTCAGGCCTGCAGCTATAAAAAGGAGCTTGCGTAAAGAGAACCGCTGGTAGAGAAAGGCCATGCAGGCCACGGTGACAGTTACGATTATCATGTAACCGGTAATGAGCCACTGGGCCGTTACCGTGTCGATGGTGAAATCGGCAATGATCGAAACCAGCGCCACGTTCATAAGGTTTTCGTTGAAGCCCGACATGAACGAGCATCCGTAGAGGATGAAGAGCAACGCATTCAAAGACGTTTCCATCGAGGCTCCTGTTCAAATGCTGTCAACCACAGGGTGGGCGACAGACAATTTGGTGGCAGCCCTCGCGTGCACATCGCACGGTAGGTTGAGCTCACAAGAGAAAAGTCTAACAGAGGCGCATTATCCAGCGTTTTAAGCCTGCATTTGGGAAATAGCTGCGATCTTGCCCCTTGGGAGCAAGATCGCAGCTTGAAGGTGAGGCCGTGTCAAGCAGAAGCGACAGTGGGCTTGGTGTCTACGTGGCTTTCCTAGAGAAGATAGCTGCAATGCCGGCGGCTGCGGCGACAAGCACGATGGGGGCTCCTCGCACAAAGACCCATTCGAAGCCGTGAAGGAGCGTGGCTGCCATCGCAGTCTCTGGATCAGAAAAGTCCCAGCTTAAATAGGAGCTTCCCAAGGCTATGAGGCTCATATAGGTGATGACGATGACGCCGCAAAGCGCCACAAGCGCCCAAAACAACATCTTTCTCCGGCGTTCCTGCTGTTGCGCCAGCTGAAGGTTGATGATCTCCAGCTTCTCTGCAAGGACTGCGAGCTCGTCAAGATCCTGCGTTGCCACAGGCTCACCTAAAAGCACGCTTACCGGGGTGTCGAGTTTCTCGGCAAGGACGATAAGCATAGACGCATCGGGTACCGAGAGCCCCTGCTCCCACTTGGAAACCGTCTGCCTTACCACGTTGAGCTTTATGGCCAGCTCTTCCTGGGTAAGGCCTTTGGACTTTCTTAATTCCTTGATAGTGTTGCCTAGCATGGGACCTCCAAACCTCCCGCCATCACTATCTAGGCAGAAGTAGCATGGATAGTGCAAGCAACGCTTGTTAACATTTGCGTTGCGCGAGGTAGATGAGGGCGCTCTTTACTAGTTATGCTCCTAGTGTGCGGAGCGGGATGACAAATAAACCTTCGTCGGCTTGATATGCATATTCGCCCGTACCGGTAAGGACCGCCATACACTCTGGGGGTCTGGTGCGTCTCTCAAGTTTTTGGACGCCTGGATTCTTACCCTGATAAGATTCTGTCCGCAAAAACTGCGACATTTTTCGGGAAGAGAAATATGGAGGACCATTATCAACCATGTAAATAGCAAAGTGGACACTTGGCCTCTAAAAACGAAGTTTGTCACCTCTGTGAGCATGGGTAACAGACTTGGGCTTTGGTTGATGACGACTAGGCTTCCTCATGAGAGAGATCAACAAAGTAGAGGCCTACATGGATTTGCTCCCAGGTATCTGCCTTAGGGTCTACCTTCAAGATGCGGCACTCCAGCACATTGGTGTGCCCAAAACGCAGGAGCTGAGCGGGGATCTCGTTGAGTGCACGAGGTATATAGCCCAGCTTGGTGTCGTGCCATACCAGCGCTACCGCATTGGGGTCATGAGGATTATCTGGCTCTGCCATTAGCTGAACGCCGTCACCCACTTCTAAGTCGTGGACCACCAGGGAGGCATCCCAAAAACGAGTGCCTGCAATGTCGAAGTCTGCAAAGTGCTTTGAAAAGACGCCCATGATTCCTCCTCGAGTACGGCTGTGCTTTTACTGCCATTATCACAAGGAGATACGAGGATGGGTGACCCTCTTATGGGACAGCGAAAGACATTTTTTAGGCTGCTAGCGGATTGATTCAAAGCATTCCAAGGATCTTCTGGATGCATGACGCAGGGCTGCCATCCCGTGCCGGAGGGTTATCAGAGCCTTCATGAGGGCGCCACCTACTGTGCCGCACTGCATGAAGGCAGAAGCACTCTGCAAGCAGACGTCGTGATCGTGGGCTGTGGTGTGGCAGGGCTCTATGCTGTGCTCTATCTGCCTACCGGCATGAGCATCGTACTATTATCCAAAGGCGCTATCGATGAGTGCGACTCGATGCTCGCTCAAGGAGGAATCTGCGTGTTGCCCGAAGAGGGGGGACTATGAGACCTTCTTCGCAGATACGCTCGCAGCTGGCCACTACGAGAACCGCCGTGAGAGCGTGGACATCATGATCCGCTCCAGCCGGTCAGCCATTAACGATCTTGTGGCCTTGGGCTGCGATTTTGAGCGAGATTGGAAGGGTATGCTTGCGTTTACGCGAGAAGGCGCACATAGCCGCCCGCGTATTTGCTATCACGCAGACACAACTGGCAAAGAGATCACTACCACGCTGCTTGCCGCCGTCCGCCGACTGCCCAATGTGCGCATCTTAGACCACGTGGCAATGGTCGACATCCTTACAAAAGAACCGGGCTGTCAGGAGGACCATGCACAAGGCTGTCAGGAGGATTGCACACAACGCGCCTTTGAGAAGGCTGCAGTGGCGATTGGCGGAGGGCGCAACCATCGCTACAACCTTTCGACAGCCGTGATGCTAAAGGATAATCACATCGACGCTGCTGGCGGCGTAGCCGCTGCGGTGGCTGCGGCTCGAGCCCATGCGCCGTTCACCTGCACTGTCGAAGTCGAGTGCGAGGATCTTGCCATGGTGCGCGAAGCGGTGGAAGCCGGTGCCGACATCATCATGCTTGATAATATGACCCATGACGAGATGGCTGCGGCGATCTCGCTGATCGACGGCCGTGCTAAGACCGAGTGCTCAGGCAACGTTGACGCAGGCAACATCCGCGCACTGGCAGATTTGGGCGTTGACTACATATCGTCAGGCGCTCTCACCCATTCTGCTCCTATCCTCGATCTATCCCTCAAGCATCTGCGCTTGCTTGACGATGCGCGTACTAGCGGGGTGGCGCAATGAAAGGCAGCGAGCGCAGATCGCAAATCTTAGAGGCACTGAGTGCATCCGAGGTTGCTGTCTCAGGCAGCTCGCTCGCACAGGCTGTGGGGGTGAGTCGGCAGGTGGTAGTGCAGGACATTGCGCTGCTTAGAGCCAACGGCCACGACATTATCGCTACCAACAAGGGTTATGTGCTGCGCGATGGGGCAGATGCGCCGCAGATCCCCACCCGCCTTATCAAGGTATGCCATGGTCTTGACGAGGTGGCAGACGAGCTCACGACGATCGTCGATCTAGGCGGAACCGTTCTCAACGTTATGGTGAACCATCGTGTGTACGGGACCATCACAGGTGTCCTCGATATTAAAAATCGCAAGGACGTCGAGCGCTACCTCGAGAACATTCACTCAGGGAAGAGCTCTCCGCTGCTTATGGTGACCAGCGGGTATCACTTCCATCGCATTGCGGCAGATACCGAGGCCGAGCTTGATGAGATAGAGCACACATTGTGCCAGAAAGGCTACCTTGCCGAGGTCTTGCCCTATGAGGGGGACCTTCAGTAGCGCGGCGCCTTTCTTGGGGCATTTTGCGTAGGCGGGCTCGATTCCGCCAAGCCGGTCTCAGAGATAGTGTGTCTGCCCCCCAGGCCTAAGGCTGCAGGGGAGTGTCCGTGGCAGGCAACCCAGGATTGAACCCCTGCATCTCGAGCATCTGGGGAACGCTCAGGTGGTTTTTGAAAGGCACCTGGTAGAAAGAGGCCACCGTCTCTGACCAGCTTTCATTGTCTTGCCCTTCGGTCCGTTGGCTCCGATAGGCACGGTAGCGCTGGTCATAGCCATCGATAAGGGACTTGAGGTCCGGGTTGTACCGGTCGGTGAAGTAGACTGCCTCGTGGGGGAGACGGGGTTTGAGTGCCGGATCTTGTGCGGGATAGCCAATGCAGAGGCCGGCGATGGGGATGACATAGCGAGGTAATCCCAGGGCCTTCGCCATCTCGGGGCCGTGAGCTCGGGCGTCGCCGATAACGCAGGTGCCGAGTCCCAAAGACTCGGCTGCGGCCACGGCCCAGCCCAGGGCGATGCCTGCGTCAGTGACTCCAACCATAAGGTTGTCCTGCACTTTGGACACTTGGTCAAAGGTGTCCTGGTCCTCATGGCAGGCCAGCCAGGTGCGGTAGAAGTCTGCGCAAAAGACTAGGAACACCGGCGCTTCCAGCACGTAGGGCTGCTGGTTGCAGAACTCGAACACTTGCTTGCGGAGGTCCTTATCGGCAACGTTTACTACAGAGACATGCTGGCAGTTGACCCAGTTGGGCATGGATTGCACCGCATCCATGATGCTGCGGAGGACGGCTTCGTCCACTGGCTTGGACGAGTAGGCGCGGATGGATCTGTGGGCGCGCATCCCCTCGATGGTGGGGGAGGTTATAGGATCGTTCATGGGAGACTCGCTTTCTTGGAGCAGGGGCGTATCGGTTAGATATTTGTACCCCTTATGCGGGCAATTCCATGCGCGCGCGTTTCTCGCAATGGAGCCTATCTGGGGCTATCGTGGGGGTATCATTATGGCTTATCCTCTGGCGGCTGCGGTAGGAAAAGGCAAATGCAAACGCTACCAAGAAGGGGGCGCCTATGAAAACGCGAAACATCGTGCTGGCTGGAGGGTGCTTCTGGGGCACCGAGGCCTATATGAAAAAGCTCCCCGGCGTGCTGGGCACCCAAGTGGGCTACGCCAATAGTCAGGTAGAAAACCCAAGCTACCAGCAGGTATGTACAGGGGCTACCCATGCAGCAGAGGCTGTGAAGGTGACCTACGATCCTCAAGTCATCTCGCTGCCGTTGCTGCTAGAAGCCTACTTTCAAACCATAGACCCCACCTCGTTCAATCAACAAGGAAATGATCGCGGCACCCAGTATCGCACGGGCATCTACTGGACCGATCCTCAGGACGAGGCTGTCGTAACCTCGGAGCTCCTCAAGCTCTGGCGCCGCATTGGCAAGCCTTTGCGCGTCGAAGCGCAACCATTAATAAACTTCTATCCGGCCGAAGACTACCACCAAGACTATCTGGACGCTAATCCCCAAGGCTATTGTCACGTAAACCTCTCTGATGCCGAGAAGTTCGTAGCCTCCCATGCTGCAGACTTTGTGCTGGTGGCCCAACACTATCAAAAGCCGGAGCAGGCTCAGCTAGAAGCCGCCCTGGATCCTGCTACCTATCAGGTAACCCAGCAAGCTGCCACAGAGCCCGCATTCTCCCATCCTTATGATCACTTGTTTGATGAGGGTATCTACGTTGATGCCGTGACTGGCGAACCCCTCTTCTCTTCCCGCGACAAATTTGACTCCGGGTGTGGATGGCCGGCTTTTTCTCGGCCTATTGCTCAGAGCGCCCTGGAAGAGCAGGTGGATACTTCGCTGAGGGGGATCCCACGAGTAGAAGTGCGCAGCAGCGCCGGCTCCAGCCATCTGGGGCATGTCTTTGATGACGGCCCGCAAGAGCTGGGAGGACAGCGCTACTGCATCAATGGGGCAGCGCTGCGCTTTGTGCCCAGGGACCAAATGGAAGCAGAAGGTTACGGATACCTGCTCTCAGAGCTTTAAGGGCGCCTATGACTGGCGGGAGGTGCCTTTTGGCTGCACGGGCTGGATTTCTATGAGAGGATCATCCTGACAACAAGTTCCCTAAACCAAGGGAAACGGCGAGAGCCGTGCCGGCCATGAACGTCCGCCGTGAAAAGGGTGTGCTGTCCATGGTTCGCTGACTTCCTTGATGCGCCGATAAGAAACGGAATGTCTCTTAGAGTTTCTGATATTTGGTCAAAGGCCACAAGTTGAGGGATGCAGGCTCCACGTTTTTGTAGAGCCTACATCCCTCACGCTCGAGACGTCGCAAAAGGATTCGAAGCAAAAGGCTTAGTGGTCGTTCATGTTGAAGGCGTTCTTCATGCCCACCGTGCGCTGGTCGAGCACGGTACCCAAAAGGTCGCGGGTCTGGTGTTGGATCTTATCGGTAAGGGCTTGATTTGCTGTCTCGAGAAGCTGGTGAACCTGAGGATCGTCGGTGGAGTCCAGGTCCACCTTGCCTTCTTGGGCAAGTGCTTGCAGCTGGGCATCGGTCTCGCGAAGCGATTGGTAGCCTTGGGCCATGGTGTTCAGGCGATAGGCCTGGATGGACTCGTAGCTCTCAAAGAACTGGGGATCTGCAAGGCCGGCGACTAGGCGGTTGTTCCAATAGAGGCTGTCGGTGGTCACCTGGGCCGGGGTGTCCAAGTAGGCAGGGGTCTTTTCTACGTTGGCATAGACGGCCACTGCGGTATTGAAGGGGCCAGAGGCGGGAGCGAACCAATGGATGCCCTGGAGGGCTTTGGGCGCCCGGGAGCGGATGCACAGGATGGAGCACTCAGAAGTGCGGTCGATGCCCACATAGCGATACTGATGGCGGGTAGCTGGGGTTCCTTTGGTGCCATAGGGATCGTATTGGGTGCCGTCATAGGTGGTGGCCAAGAGGTCCTTGACGTCTGAGGCGGAGAGCTTCTTGTCGGGGCGCATCGCCCAGGGGATGTCCAGGCTCTCAGGCCCAAAGGCGGGATCGGTTCCGTGGAACCGCTGGTCAGAAGGGGTCAGGCGACTGCAGAGATACCATTTGCGAGGGGCGTTGTAGAGCTGGTCGAGCCAAGTGTAGGTAGAAAACGCAATGCGAGCGTCGAAAAAGCGGGGAAGCCCATCGACGGTCTCTTCAGAGGCCACTTCGGGCATGTCCATGAGCAGGTCGTTCTCGCGGATCCAAGTGGCCAGGTCTGCGCTGCACATGTAGTCTTTCTGGTCGCCTAGGGCGTCCGCCAGGTCAAAGGTGTCGATGCCTTGGCGGTTGGGCTGCACCACGTAGCAGTCGTCAGGCACGCGGCGGGCGATCCAGTGATGGCCGCCAATGTTCTCCCAGTACCACACTTCGTCGGCATCGCCAAAGGCCACGCCGTTGGTCTCGTAGGTGCCGTACTTCTCTACCAGCATGCCTAAGCGCTGGACGCCCTCACGGGCGCTTTGGATGTAGGGAAGGGTGATGGTGGGCAGGTTCTCCTCGCCGATGCCCCCTGGGACCTCGGGACGATAGTCAGGATCGCCCGGGGTGCCCTGAGCGGGTTGATAGCACACCAGAGGATCTGCCCCCAGCACGCGGGCATTGGCCGAGATGGTCTCGGTGGCGCTCATGGAGACGTTGGCGGCGTTGATGCCGGTCTCTGCCCAGATGCCGTTGGACTTGTCTGCATTGGGGGTGCAGGTATAGCGCAGCGGGTTGTCTGGCAGCTCGATGGTGAGGTGGTTGGCTACTCCGGTATAGGTGCGGGGCTGGTCCTCAGGGTTCACTACGACGAGCTGTTTGGGATCGAAGGAAAAGTCCTCGCCGTCCTCGTTGCGGGCGACGATGGTCGATCCGTCGTTGGTGGCGTGTTTGCCAACGAGCAATGTGGTGCATGCCATGGAAAACTCCTTTGCTTTCCTGGATTGAAAACACTCGATATATTCCCTAAACGGCCGCCAAGGCATCGGCAATGGGAGTCTCGCCGTTTTTGACCCTGATCACCTGTCGATAGGTAGTGGGCATGGGAAGGGCGGCAGCCAAAGTGGATGCGATGTCAGGAATGGCAACGGGACCTTCGTGGTCAGGATTTATCACAATCTTGCCGGTGGGATCTTCCTCTCGAAGGAGGCCGGCTTGGACGATGGTCCAATCCAAGTCGGTTTGGGCGAGCCAATGGTCTGCGAACATCTTGGCGATGTTGTAATCGGTGATGTCTGCTATGCCCGGCTCCTGAGCCCATTTCTCTGGCTCTAGGGTAAACATGGAGCTGAGCATGATAAAGCGGTTGATGCTTTGCGCGTCGGCGGCTTTCATGAGTTTGACGGCGCCGAAGGCGTCCGTTTGCAAAAGGTCCTTCCCTCGGGAACCTGCCACAAAAAACACCGCATCGCAGCCCTCGAGCTTGGGCATCATGGCTGCCACATCGTCATGGAAGTCGAACTCGACGGGGATGACATTGTCCTGTGTAGCAGGGAGAGGGTGCCTGCTTGCTGCCACCACCTCGTGGCCTTCTTTTGCAAGGGTCTCTGTGAGCTTTTGGCCTACGCGTCCAGTCGCGCCGCCAACGAATACTTTCATGAATGCCGCCTTTCCAAGCCTTTACGGAGCGGCTTGTACCCTCAGGCCCCAAGAGAAAGGGCGATAGGTAAAAAGCCTACAAGTAATAGGGGAGTCTGAAGAAGAAGCCAAGTCGGTCCCTCTTGGGGAGCTGGTTTTGAGAAAATGAAACTGTCTGTAAGATAAAAATCAGCCATCGCCCACAGGGAAATGCCATGGACTATACCGTGCGAGAAATAGCCGCGAAGGACAACGCTGCCGTAGAGGAGATCATCCGTTACTGCCTCAAGGAGTATGGCGGAGATCATGAGGGCACTGCCTGGGAAGACCCGGGGCTTGGAAGCTTCTCTGAGGTCTACGCTCCCGATAACTGCTGTTACTGGGTGGCAGAAGACGCAACTGGAAAGGTAGTGGGCGGCGTAGGGGTTGGCCCGCTGCCGGGCGTGCCAGGGGTCTGTGAGCTTCAAAAAATGTACTGTTATCCAGAAGCGCGAGGTACAGGCGCGGCACACAGGCTGATGGATGTAGCCCTTACCTTCGCTGCCGAGAATTACGACTCCTGCTACCTGGAAACCTTTGGAAACATGGTGCCTGCGCAGCGGTTTTATGAGAAGCGAGGTTTCCATAGGATCGAAGGGCCGTTGGGTCAAACGGGCCATTACGCCTGCGACGTGCTCTATCTCAAAGAGCTGCGTTAAATGCGAGGCCAAGGGCAACCAAAGGTCTTTGGGTGGCTCTCGAACGATGGCACTCGTCCTGTGATCTTCAAGATCGAGCGCATAGACATTCCAGAAAACGATAAAGAAGCAGCCTGGCTTAGCTCCCAAGACTTTTCCAATAGCGCCAGCGATGCCTATACGGGATAAGTCGCCAAGCCTTGGAGATGATTAAATTACTACCCAAAGTCGCTGTACAGGAAGCACCCCGGCTGATGGCCGTTGATGAGTCCGGCTGACTGCATGAAGGCATAGACGGTAGTGGGGCCCACAAAACTCATGCCGCGAGCTTTGAGATCCTTGGCCAGGGCTGCCGATAAGGGCGATGAGGTGTGGCCAGTCTCATGCATCGGCTCGAAATCTACCCAACTCCAGAAGTAGCGATCCAGCGAACCAATCTCTTGCTGAATCGCTTTTGCCACCTGGGCATTCTTTACCACGGCACGAATCTTAGGCTTGCTGCGGATGATGGATGGGTCGCAAGCGAGAAGATCGATTTTCTCGGCATCGAAAACGCTTACTTGATCGATGTCAAAATCGCAGAAGGCTTGGCGAAACGCTTCTCGTTTGTTGAGGATGCATTCCCAAGAAAGGCCGGCTTGGAAGCAACTGAGGGCAAAAAGCTCGAAGAGGCGCCGGTCGTCGTGACAGGGTATGCCCCACTCATGATCGTGGTAGTCCAGGTAGGAAGGGTTTTGGGGGTTGGCCCAGGAACAGCGGGGCGTGTTGTCGGGCCAGAGGGCTGCGTAGCGTGCGCCCTGGGTTTGGCAGCGCTGGCAGCGTGGACTATGTGGGTTGAAAGTACAATAACCCGAGCATCCGGGAGCCTGAGGGGCAGGCAGTGGATGCTCGGGTTGTAGTGTGCGCGGGCGAGCTTTGGTCAAAGAGCGCTCCTAGGTACTGTTATTGGCGGTGATGTCTCCAAGCCAAATCTACGATACCGAAGGTCACGAGCATGGCAAGGGCGAAGAATACAGGCCAGAGGCCATCGTCGTCGCCAAGCTTGGGCGCCTCCTGCTTGGGAGCGGCTTGTTTTACCTGTGAAGTCTTCTACGTAAAGAACGAGACCAGCTGAAATACTGACGAAATTCGAAATGTGAAAGGGCTCGCAGCGTAGGCCCATAGCTGCGCATTTATAGGGGATAAGCCCTTGTTACTTGACCTTACGTCGGTTTTAGGGCGTGTACTATTAAGGGAGACGAGATCCCATGCCAAAGGCGTGGGAAGAGGAGAGGATATGCTTGTGAGCCCAACATCTTTTGTAGCAGGGATTTTGGGCCCCGTCGCCAGCTTTGCGCTTTCTGGTGTGCCGGGGGCGGTCATGCTTTCCTTTATGATGGTCGAGCTGGCGGGCTATGGATTGGCTGCCGGCTTTGCGCGTTCTTGGAACACCTCGCTTATCGTGAAGCTCTTGGCTGCCCAGCTAGCGGGCAGGTTCCTCAGGGCCGCAGCTCTTGCGGCTGCTGGCGTGGTAACAACAGGCGTGCCCCCGGTGGTCTCCGTGCTCTCTGCCACAGGGGCGGGCCTGCCTGGCCTTTGCCTCCAGTGGCTGTTGATTCCTGCAATCCTGCTTGCGGTAAAGGCGCAGTCTGTCCGCGGAGCCGCCCGTGACTAGCGACACCGCCCATGCCAAGGAGCTTTTGGAAACCCACGATCTCACTCTGGCTCTTTGCTGCGGCGAGACGATTGCGACGAGCCATGAGCGGGGAGTGGCCCCGCTGCTGGCTCTGCTTGAGGGCGATGTGTCCTGGGAAGGTGCCAGTGCTGCCGATAAGGTCGTAGGCGCCGGCGCTGCATTTCTCTACTGCCTGCTAGGGGTGCGCGAGGTGTGGGCTCCCATCATGAGCCGCCGCGCCGTCGAAGTGCTGAGGCGGGGCTCCATCAATCCCATTGCCGAGCAGGAGGTCGACGCCATCGTGAATCGTGCAGGCGATGGACCATGCCCTATAGAATCGGCTGTGGCAGACATCGATGACCCTCAAGAAGCTCTGGTGGCTGTTCGTCAAAAGTTGGCAGACTTGCGGCGGGGCACAAGGACTCAATAGTGCTTGAGCTAGTTAATAAATGCACTAATGGGGGAATGCTAGAGATCCCACTGATACATCTATGCCAAGAGTATGTAATGCGCCAAGAGCGTACATTGCGTCGAAGACGTACACTGCAGCGAAAACTTCCGCTGCGTCGAAGACGTACACTGCAAGTTTATTAGTCGTGCACTCTGAAAAAGTACTACTTAAGCTACATTAATATGTAGCTTAAGTAGTAAATAGAAATTTTACTAAAATAAAATGCTGCTATCGCTTCATTAGAATGTAGCGATAGCAGCATATTTTCCGAGGGATACATGACCTCATGTGCTCCGTAGCTTCGTCATGTGCTTTATAACATCATGTGTTTCGTAGCTACGCACAATGGCTCGCCTCATACAGCAGCTCACCTCGTACAGCAGCTCGCAACGATAACCTCGTACAGCTGCTTCGTAGCGCGTCTTATTCTCTCTCCTAGTGGTCTACCGACATAGCGGCGTTAAGGCTGTCGTAGGAAGGATCGGGATGCATGGTGGTGGGAGTGCAACCTACGTATTTACCGCTTTCATCAAAGTAGGCGATGAGGCTAATGGCTCCGTCTTCATTAAGAGGGGGATTGCCCTTAAATCCCTGGAGGTACCAGTAGCCATCGCTCAGGTACATGGCGTCAAACTCTGTGAGATCGGCCAGCTTGTCAATGCCGCTCATAGACAGGTCAAAGACCACGTCGCCGGAGGCGTTGATGAGGCAGGCATAGCCGTCGTCGTCAGAGTCAGCATTGCTATAGGTGCCTTCAAGGACATCCTTGGACTTGGCGCTCACGTAGACGAGGCCGTTGTAGGAAGGCCTGGCATTCATTAAACCGCAGCTAGGCTCCACTGCCCAGCTGCTGGTAGCCAGGTTGTAGATGCCTTTTACTGTGCGGGAGCTGCCTCCATGGGGGTTTTGTTCTTGGCCCTCAAGCAACAGCAGGTTGTCTCCAAGCACTGCGTCGATGGCACGGAAGCCGTAGGCGATCTTATCGTCAGAGAGGGTAGTGACATCGAGCGCCAGCGAGCCGTCGTAGTTAAAGATCTGCCCCACCTTGTGGCCCAGGCCGGCGTAGTGTCCCTCGCCGCAAAGGCGTATGTCACCGTCGGTATCCACGGTCGCAAGGGTTTTGCCCGAGGTGTCCACGATGGTCTTATTGCCGTAAACGAAGTGGGCGCCGTTGTAGAAGCGCAGGTCTGTGTCGCTGTCGCTAGATTGAATGGTGCACGCAGGCAGGTCGCCCACAGAGAACAGTTCCTTGCCGTCGCGGTCGATGACCACATTGACGGAGTGTCGCTGCTCTTGCTCGTCGAGCACAGTGAGGGGAAGGATGAAGCAGTCATTGGTGAAGGCCAGGGTGTTGGAGCCACCACGGGTATTGAGCTCATAGGCCGTACCGTACTTGGAAAGCGCGTCATCTAAGCTGGCAACGGTCTTGCCTTCGCCGTCGATCACCGAGAAACTGGACTTCTTGTCGTAGGCGGTATCCCACTCCTTGTCGTACTCAGAGCTGGTGGTAAGCACCACATAGCGATCTTGGGTGGCGAGGCCAATGAGTTGTGTCTCGTCTTCGCTTTCGTTCTGGCCGGGGTCAATCATGTTGGCGACAGGGTTTTCCATAGGCTTGCCGGTGACGTCCACCAACTCGTGGCCGGAGTCCGTAAAGGTGCAGTTGGGGATAGCGAGCTTGGCCTCCTGAGGCTCGGCTTCCTCCTTTGGCGCCTCCTGGGTGGCTGCTGAAGCCTCAGGCGCCGGCTCTGGCTGTTGAGGCTGACCGCAGCCCGCCAGCGTGAGCGCCAGGGCGCCGCAGGCAACGGTAGTGCCAATGACCTTGGGATTAAGGGCGATGCCCCGATGCAAAGCAGTCATATCACTCCA
The DNA here is from genome assembly GCF_004793925.1 of Muricaecibacterium torontonense. Taxonomy (NCBI): domain Bacteria; kingdom Bacillati; phylum Actinomycetota; class Coriobacteriia; order Coriobacteriales; family Atopobiaceae; genus Muricaecibacterium; species Muricaecibacterium torontonense. The sequence goes on from NZ_SRYE01000002.1 coordinate 223,637, forward strand.
TTCCTTACAAGTTCCTGATAAGAAGGTATCACAGGAACTTTTAAGGAAGTGCTAGGACCATCGATGAGTGCACTATAGAAACCGTCAGTTCTCCCAGGCATTCGTTTTCTTCTATTACTTGATAAGACGGCGTCCCTTGAGAATTGCTATAGCCAGCGCCGAGATAGCCAAGGAAATGAGGAGTGCAGGTACCCAAGAGTCCACAAAAGGGAGTCGCGCCACGTTCATGCCATAAAAACCAAATACTGCTGCAGGTATTGAGAGAATCAGGGTGAGCACGGTAAGCGTCTGCATCGTCTTGTTGAGGTTATTGGACATCACATTTGAGAAGGTGTCGCTCACGCCATTTAAAACCCTGGTGCAGATGTCGCACATGGCCACTGCCTGGTGCACCTCGATGAGCAGATCGTCTAACAGACCGCTTTCGCTGTGGAGGGGAATCACGCGGCCAGTGCCAATGAGTTTCACTGTGGCTTCCAGCTCTTGAAGAGACATGGAAAAATGAATCAATGACTTTTCTGCGCCCAGCATGGAGATGAGTACGTCGTTGTCCATGGTGTGTCGTAAGATATCTTCGTTTTTGCGAATCTGGCTGCTAATGGAACGAAGGTCTGCGAGGTAGCGGTTGGTTACTGTGAGGAGCATTCGGAGGAGAAGATCAGCTGGCAAATGTGTTCTGGCATCCGTGATGGCTGTATGTCTGAAGCTAGCAACCGTATCGTCAGCGGTGAGCGAGAACGTGACAAAGCACCCCTTGTCAGGCAAAAAGATGAATGCGAGCGGATGGGTGCTGTATTGGCTGCGGGCGAGTTCAGATGAGTCGCTCTCTTTGAAAGGGCAGTCCACCACCACGAGGACTTGCCCTGTAGCGTCGTCATAATCTATGTGAGAGGCCTCTTTGTCATCGCAGGCTTTCTTGATGAACTCATCTGCGATGCCCAGATCAAGAATAAGGAAAGCCAAGTCACAGACCCTTGGCTCTTGAACTTCAATCCAGCAATCTGGCTCAAGACCAGAGACTTTTTCAATACGCCCCTCTTTTGGTTTATAGAAAGATATCATGGGCGCCCCGCCAGCGATGATTCTTAAAGACGGTAACCTCCTACCCGGCATTCCATAGCTGCATGCATGGAATGCCGGGAAGGAGAGGCGACTCAGATCAACAAAGAGGATCAGTGAATGCCGGGCCACACGGCGCCGGTGGCAGGCTTGGGGTCGTCGGCGTTCTTCTCGGTAGCGGGAATGACGCCGTATTCCAGCAGCAAATCGTAGATGTCGGTGCCCTCGATTGCCTTGAGGCCACGGGAGAGCATGAGCTTTTCCAAGAGGCTCATGTTCATGTCGGTGGCGGGCTTGCCGTCGCGCAGCATCACGGTGGCGTTGAGCAGGCAGCGTAGGTCAAAGGCGCTGCCCCAGACCTCGGGGACGCCTCGGTCGATGTCCAGCAGGGTGTAGACGGCCTCCATGCCGGTGCGCATGGAGTACTCGGTGGTGAAGATGGTATCGCGCGGAGTCTCTGCAAACTGACCTATGAAGGCGAAGTTCTTGGCGCCTTCCGGCACCACCAGCGGGCGGTCGCCGGCGGCGCGAGGCATGAAGAATGCCGTGATATAGGGCATCATGCAGGGCACGGTGTTGGCGCTCTTCTCGGCAAGGTCCTCGATCTGGTCCTCGGGCACGCCCAGGTGATAGAGCCACTCCTCGCAGATCTCCTTGCCGGTGCACTGGCGCATGGGCTTCTGGATGTAGTTGCCGGGCTTATCGGTAAAGAGGGAGTAGACCCACACGCACACAGTGCCGGGCTTTTGCTCCTTGAACTGTGGCTGGCGGTTGATGGTCCAGGAGAGCAGCCAGTTGGAGTCCTCCACGCTCACGATGCCGCCGGTGACCACGCCGCCGGAGAGCGGGTCGCGCTTGCAGATCTTCTCGATATAGGGCAGGATGCGCTCGTCCAAGGTGGTGATGGTAGCGCTCTCCCAGTTGGAGAGCTCGGGGGTTGAGCAGAACTTCTCGGGATGGCCAAAGTCGGGGCTTTGGGCGGCGATGCGTTTCCAAAGGTCCCAGCCGTCGCCGTCGCAGAGCTCGGGGGCGAAGGCAGCGGGGGTGTCCTGGTCGCCAAAGGTGGAGTGGGCCACACAGCTGCCAGGGGTGATGAAGACCAGGTCGTTTTCAGAGAGTTCGATGGTCTCCTCGGCGCCGGGCTCTACCTGGCCGCCGTCTGGCACGCCTGTGGTGGCGTCTTGGGCTGCCTGGCTCTCGTTGCGGCGCAGCTTGATTTGGGTAGCCACCTTGCGGTTGTCGCTCTTGGCCTCGTCTACCGAGAAGCGCACGTCGGTCACATGGGTGTTGTACTGGAAGTCCACGCCGGCCTTCTCCAGGTAGCGCACCATGGGAAGGATCATGGACTCATACTGGTTGTAGCGGGTGAAGCGCAGGGCGCTGAAGTCGGGCAGGCCTCCTACATGGTGGATGAAGCGGGTGATGTAGCGCTTCATCTCCAGAGCGCTGTGCCAGTTCTCGAAGGCGAACATGGTGCGCCAATAGAGCCAGAAGTTGCTGTTCAGAACCTCATCGGAGAAATACTCGGTGATCTTTTTGTCCTGAAGCTCCTCTTCGGGGGTGAAGAAGAGCTTCATGATCTCCATGCAGCCCTTGTCGGACAGGTTGAACTTGTTGTTGGTATGGGCGTCTTGGCCGCGATCCTTGGTGGCGCGGCAGAGCGAGTGGTTGGGGTCGCGCTTGTTGAGCCAGTAGTAGTAGTCGAGCACGCTCACATTCTCGTCTTCAAACGAGGGGATGTCGCGGAAGAGATCCCACATGACCTCGAAGTGGTTGTCCATCTCGCGACCGCCGCGCATGGTGTAGCCCAGCTGCGCATAGTCCCAGCCGTCGCAGGCGCCGCCGGCCCTGGGGTCGCGCTCCAGAACATGGATGTTCTTGCCAGGCATCTGGCCGTCGCGCACCAAAAAGCACGCTGCCGATAAGCCCGCCAAGCCGCTGCCTACGATATAGGCGTGCTTGGATTCCACTCCTTCCGGCTTCAAAGGATGGGCGAAGGCTTCGTAGTTGCCGCTGGAATAGTACATGCATCCTCCTCTGAGGTAAGAAAGGTGCCCCAACCCTCTCTTAGATAAAGGGCTAGGGCACCTGGTTATGGGCGAGAACGGTTAGTTTTGGTGGCGAAGCTCGTAGAACTTTTGGAGCACTGGCGTGGTGTCTTCGAGGGCAGGGGTGTCGGCATAGAGCATGTGGCCGTTGGAAGACTCATGCCAGAGGATCTGGCGGGAGAGGTCCTCGGGCAGGTACATCTTGGCCATGTCGTGGATGACGTTCCAATAGGGGGTGGCGCCGTCGTGGCGTCCGCCCAAGAAGATGACGTGGCTGGTGGGGTTGCGGCGGAGAGCCGTAGCGATGTCGAAGGCCACGTTGGGCATGGGGGCGCTGCCGACGCCGGGCATGTTGTGATTCCAATTCCAGGACTCGTTGACCTCGATGTTCAGGCCGCAGTAGTTGGGGTAGCCCTTAAAGCCCATATCGCGCAGGAGCTTTTGGTAGACCTCGTTGTAGACCACCTGGATTGCGTCGTAAGAGGGGTCTTCCATCTGGAAGAAGCCCAGGTCGCCCTGGATGGGCTGGTAGACCTGCTCGGTGAAGCGGGTGTCGTAGCGACCGTGGGAGAGACCCTTGTCCTGAGAGAAGTGGGCACGGAACTCGAAGAGGTCGATGCGCAGCTTGCGGGCCATGATGAAGTCCACAGGCAGGCCGCAGAACTCATGCATCTGCTCGGCGACCTCCTGCATCTTGTCTTGAGGCAGGTTGCCGGCGATGGTGAGGGCGTTGATATAGGTGTTGTTGACAAAGTCCATGGCCTGGCCAAACCAGGTCTCAGGGTCGACGCCCTGGCCAACGACACCGGCCGACTGGGCGGTGGCGGCCATGACCGGGAACATGCCGGCGTAGTAGTCGTCGTTGCCCGGCAGCATCACGGCGTAGTCCAAGATGGAGGACTGCTCCACCACGCCGTCCACGCCTACGCCGCGCTCGCCCAGCAGGCGATAGACCACCGCTGCGCGGGTGGTGCCGTAGGACTCGCCGTAAAGGTAGTGAGGACGGTCCCAAGCATTGTGCTCGTTGAGCCAGGCGATGATGGTGCGCGCCATGGCGTCGCCGTCACCGTCGACGCCCCAGACCTTCTTGGGGTCGTAGCCGGCCGCCACATGAGAGTAGCCGGTGCCAGGGGCATCGATGAACACCAGGTCAGAGACCTGCAGCAGGGTATAGGGGTTGTCCTCTACCGGGCAGGTGTTGGGCAGGTGCTTGGTGCCATCGGTGGGCACGCGCACAGGGCCTTGGCCGCCGATGCACACCATAGAAGAGGATCCGCCAGGGCCGCCGTTCCAAAGGAACGTGACGGGGCGGTCGGACTTGTCCTGCTCGTCAGAGACATAGGAGAGGCAGAACTGATGGCACATGGCCTCGCCTTTGTCGCTATAGATGGTGAGCATCTCTGCGGTGCCCGTATAATCGATGGTCTTGCCGTCCTTGCCCGTCCAGGTATAGTGCTTGGACGCGGCCTCAGGAATCTTTTCCTCAGGTTTCTCTGGGGTTTGGGCTGTGCTGGTTTCTGCCATAGGTGCCCCTCTCCGGCGGCCAAGAGCCGCCATGATGTGGTGTTAAAGGGGTTGTTTCCCTGCGCGTCGACGCTCGCTCGCAGCAAAGCTCATCTCGACAGCATATCCACTGATGTCCATTAATTAGACTTTTGCAGATATGAAAGGATAGCGCTCTCTTGCTGCTAAGTTGATGGTCTATACTTTCAGAAGAATTTCAGAAATAGGCAACCACTGGCCTATTTTCCGATGTCAGTGGGCCAGCATGCATCAACTGCGGGAAGAGGCAACTATGGACCAAGAAACACGCTCATCCGCAACCTGCGGCTTTACCTTATGGCTCTCTGGCTTTGCGAAACGGGTGGCTGTTGGCGCGCTTAGTGCCACGTTGGCACTTTCGTCATTGGCGGCGCTGCCACGGTGCGCAGAAGCGAACCCTTTGAGCGACCGGGCTCCGGTGACAGCCATGCGCGCCAATGAGCAAGAGGTGGAGCTTTTTATCAGGGCAGGTGCGGCAACGCCGGTGGACGGCCTTGCCAACACCTACAGCTTCCCCGACCTCAAGGTCACCACCGAGCCTGCCAACACCAGGTTCCAGAGCATCACCGTGCAGTTCACCACCGGCATTTCTGCAAACGACGAGATCTATTTCAACTCTGCCCATCAGCAGAACAACAGCGAGGCGCTGCCTTCTGGCTTTGTGCGCTACAGCGGCAACAAGCATGGCAACCACTCTGTCAACTACACTCAGCAGGGTGGCGCCACTGCCGATCAATGGCAGGACTTTCTCTCTCGCTACCTCACGGTGAGGCTGGCCGATTCCACCAACACCAAGGGCTTGAGGATCGTGGCCAGCCTGGCGCCTGTGTCTACCACTCGCGACTATAACTCCTTGAACGGCCACTACTACGAGGCTGGTCCCGTGATTGCCTCGTGGACCCAAGCGATCGAAGAGGCTGAAAAGCATAGTTACATGGGTATGCAAGGCTACTTGGTGACGGTGACCAATCAGGCCGAGCAAGATTTTGTGTTCTCGTTGGTGAACACCGATACCTGGATCGGTGGGACCTGCGATGATGCGTACACCATGAAAACCAGGTCTTGGGCACGCAACTATCGCACCAACAACGTCGATTCTCCCACGCGTTGGTCTTCCACCAATACGTTCAGAAGCGGTGCTTACAGCGACTACTATTGGGTGACAGGTCCGGAAGCCGGCCTTATGATGGGCCAATGCTATAACAATCAAAATCGTAAACATGCCACAAACCCCGAGACGGGCGAGACCATGTATATGAACTGGGCTTCAGGACAGCCCGATGGTCCCGCAAGCACTTCGGAGCAATGGATGCAGCTAGCTGTCCATTCCGGAGGAGGCACGGGCGGCTTTTGGAACGATCTTCCCAATCAGTTCGGCAACATACGCTACATCATCGAATACGGCGGCATGCCGGACGACAGCGATGAAGAGGGCGGCGACGCCGGCGCCGAGGCCAAGGTGGATGTCTATGTAAAGGTAGATATCGTGGTGGATCCTACCGGTCGAACCATCACCACGGAAGCTGAAGATGCGGTGGTAGGTCAACCGTTGGATATCAAGGAGAACGTCAACGGCGATCCAGAAGTCAAAACCCATATCATGGAGGACGCCGCCGAGACCGGCACCACGCCCGCTCAGGTGACCCGCACCTACAAGATAAAAGACCCCACATCTCCCGAAGCCGACGCACAAGGCTGGCGCGACCTCCATGAGGACGAGCTGACCGATAAGGGCGAGCCCTTCCATGCAGGCAGTTACAAGGTGGTCTCCACCGCCAACTATCGCGAGGATGCCGCTGGCAATGCGCTTATGCCTTACGTCCCCGGCGAAGCCACCTTCACCATCAAGCCCAAGCCTATCGATGTGACTCAGCCAGCCTCCAAGCCAGACGATCCCACACAGCCCGACGCAACCCAGGGCTTCGAGACTGCCGATCCTGCAACCGGCGATCCGTTGGCTGTGGCAGGCCGCTGCTGGTCCAAAGTTTATGACGGCACTCCCTACGTGGCCAAAGACCAGGTGTCTTTGGCAGACCAGCTTGTTGAAGGCGCCTCTGCATGGCTTGCTTTCGATCGCGCAGAGTATGCTTCCAAAGATGCGGGATCTTGCGATCTGGTGCTCTATAGCCCGCAGATCCAGGGCCCTCATGCGGCCGACTACCGGCTCACCGGCCTTGCCAGCGACGGAACGCTCACAGTAAAAGGGGAGATTGTTTCTCGGCCTTTGGTTGTCACCGCCCGTTGGTTTGAAGACGCAGAGGCCAACCCCTCCACCTGGGTGCGCGACGTGGCCTTCAGAGATCCGGCTCACCCAGACGCGCCTGTGGCTGCCAACAACGATGCAACGGAGTTCGACGCTTCGGCTGTTACCCAGAGTAAGGCAGACAGCGCCAACCACACCTGGCCGGTAGCCTGGCCTGCCTCTATGCTGGCTCCTGGGGACAGGTTGGACCAGGTGTTGGGCGATGCCAGCTATGAAGCGCAAACTGCAGGGGGCTTGCGCCTCAACGTCGAGCGTCCTCAGCGGGGCACCTATACTCTGAGCCTAAGCTATAGCGGGGTCGCATCGGTCATTGAGGGCGGTCCGCTCCTGAGCCAGGACGGAAATTATCAGGTGACGCTGGTGCCTGACACTCTCACGGTGACTGACCGTATCATGGTGAACCTTACCGAGAAAGACCCCATTTCTATCATGGAGCCCGTGAAGCCATCGGAGCCTGCCCCCAAACCGGTGGCTCCCCAAGACTTTGTCAAGATCATCGAGGACACCTTTGGCCCTGATGGCCCGTCGCCTACAGGCGGAAAGCTGCCAGAGATGCCCGATGGTGTGGAGCCTCAGGTCATCATCAAAAAAGGCAATCAGCCGGTAGACGAGATCGACCCTTCCAAGCCTGGCGACTACACCGTTACCGTGACCTATCCCAGCCCGGACGGCACCGACTATATCGCCCATATCGACTATGAGGTCAAAGCCGATCCCACTCCTGATGAGCAGCGTCAGTTCTACCAAGTGGCCACTCGCTTGGAGGGGGCCATAGAGGGGGCGTCGATCACCCCTACCAAGACGTTGGCCGCAGGCTCCAGCCACAAGGTGTCCTGGCAGCCTGGCCCCGATAGCTACGTGGTCTCTGTAGAGGTGGACGGCAAGGTCCTTAAAGATGCGGCCACCTCGTGGACCTTCGAGGATTTGGCGGCTCATCACCAGGTGACGGTCACCTTGGCTCAAAATCCCGTTTTGCCTGGAGGATTCACCTATGGCCATTACACCGTGACGGTGAACAGCTATGGCCAAGGCGCCCAGGTGAGCCCTTCGCAGACCTATGTGCCCGGAAGCGACGCCCAGGCCAGCTGGGCGGCCAAAGAGGGTTATCAAATCAGCGCCGTGTGGGTTGACGGTGTGCAGCTCACTGCGGACCAATGTGCTGCAGGAGCTGCGAGCTTCCCCTCCATTGGCGCGAACCATGTAGTGGACGTCTACACCTGCAAAGCCGACGGCACCTCTGCCCAATCTCCTGATGACCTCAAGGTCACCACTCAGATCAAAGGCGGTCCCGGCACCATCACCGGAGGCGCCACGGTAACTCAAGGCGGCTCCTACCATGTGGCTTGGGAGCCCGTCATCCAAACCACGCCCGTGGTAACAGACCCTGCCTATGCGGTCTATGAAGTGAAAAGCGTTGAAGTGAACGGCGCTGAGGCCGCAGGCACTGCCGATCGTGAGATGCAGCTCGATAACATCAAAGAGAACAAGAACGTGGTGGTTACGGTGAGGCCGGTGGTCTATCACGTGAACGTGCAGTCCTACGGGCCTGGCACCGCGTCGGCATCGCGCACGCTTTATAAAGGCCAGGGCTATTTAGACATCGCCGGCACGCCGCAGGCCGGGGCGCGCATCACCTATATCGAGATAGACGGCGAAGTGGTCTTGGACGAGAAGGCCGGCATCACGCCTTCGGCGCTGAAGGCTGCGGGCTTCTCGGCGGGAGCCTTTAGCCAGGTGCGTGCCGCTGCCCCTCAATTCCCGGCCCCTGTGAAACATCAGCGTCAAGCCAACGGCGCCAAGTTGGACCTGGGCTTTGAGGGCATCGACCAGGACCATGTGGTGAAAGTGCTCTTTGCCAAAGAGGGGGAGGATCCTCTCAACGACGAGGACGTTCATGACAGCGGCTTGATAGGGGTTACTGCCGGCGTCGAGGGCGGCCCGGGCAGCATCGAGGTGGATCAGCCGGCAGACCCAGGCACTCCGCCTCATCCCGGCTATGTGGACCCGACAAAAGAGGCGCCTGTGGCTTGGGAGCTCCCCGACGGCTATAGGCCGCTCGAGCTTGTGGTGGGCGAACAGCGGATCCCCCTGGACCCTGATGCGACCTCAACAACCATTCCTGCAGGCCTGCTCAAAGAGGGCGACCACATCTCGTTGGTGGTGGAGAAGCGCGCCGCAGACGACGATAAGACGCACCCAAGGCAGCAAACCCCGCCTGCGTCCGAGAAGCTGCGCATCGATACCTCGCTGGCGGGCGGATTGGGTTCCATCAGCGCAGGCGCCCAGGTCGACCGCCATGGATCCTATACCGTCACCTGGTCTGCCGAGCCTGGCTATCGAGTGGCCAAAGTCCTGGTAGATGGCATTGAGCGCCCCGATCTCCTAGAGGCGTTCAGCTACACCTTCGAAGACGTGGGCGAGCACCATTCGGTGGCAGTGGAGCTGGAGGCTGTCCCGGCCGATCCTCCTGCCGAGAAAGACCCCGCTCCTTCAGGCGACGACGCCGCACCGGGATCTTCTGCCGCCAAGCCGACGGACGATCGGCTCGTAGCTCGCCAAGAAGCGGACTCTCGAATTATGCCTGCCACAGGCGACGAAGCGTCGGGGCTGCCAGGCATCATGGTCGCGGGCGCCCTGCTGCTCACGGTAGGCTGGCTTACCCTGAGCCGCCGGTGGCAAAGCTGATCGTGGAGCGCGGCCTGATCATGGAGCGCGGTAAGTCTTAGGCCCAGGTGGGAATGCAGGCGCTTCTCGGCAGGGCTGAAAGAGGCACGGCAAAAAGCTGGAGGCAGGAACTTGCGGGTTCCTGCCTCCTTTTTTGCGACAAGGGCAAGTGGGGCCGTGCTGCTACGCCTTGGCTACCAGGTACGAGAGGCAAGGGCGCGGAACTGGGCCACGGTAGGCACATGGGCGTTCAGGCCACCGTCGACGGTGACTATCTGGCCGGTGAAGTAGCTGCTCTCATCGGAGCCAAGGTAAACGCACATGGCGGCGATGTCTTCGGGAGTGCCCCAGCGGGTGACCTCGATGTTGTCCAGGAAGATGTTCTTGAGCATATCGGGGACGCGGGCCTCGTTCTCTGGAGTGACGATAAGACCAGGCCGCACGCAGTTGCACCGGATGTTTTGCTTGCCATATTGAAGGGCGGTGTATTGAGTGAGCTTGTCGACGCCGGCTTTGGCGCAAGCATAGGCAGTGGAGCCTAGATCACCCGAGCAGGCAGCCATGGAGCCGATGTTGATGATGGAACCGCCGTCGTGCTCCTGCATCACCGGAAGCACCGTCTTGGTGCAATAGAAAGTGCTGCGAATGTCACTGGCAAACACGGCATCCCAGTCTTCCAGAGAGATTTCGTCCACACGGCCGTCATGGAGCGCCATGCCTGCGGCGTTGTTCACCATGATGTCGACGGTGCCCCAAGCGGCCACAGTGTCGGCAATAAGAGCATCGACGGACTCGGGCTTGGTGACGTCCATAAAATGGTACATGGCACAGCCGCCGGCTCCGGTGATGGCATCGACCACGGCTTGGCCGCGCTCTTCGCGACGTCCGCACACTACGACTTTGGCGCCTTCGGCTCCGTACATCTTTGCAATCCCTGTGCCAATGCCGCTGGTAGAGCCGGTAACAATGGCAACCTTGTCCTTCAAGCGATCCATGGGGTTCTCCTTGCTCTCTTCTCTTTGGCCAAATGCCTGCCTCACCCTTAGGTAATGTGGGCAATGTCAGGCAGCTTCCTAAAACTGTACGTACTGTAACACGCTGACTGCAGGTTGCTTAAAATGATTTCACCCTAGTGGCGGACGGTTTTAGGTAACGGGATGTCAAGGGTTATGGCGACAGGGGACATGTTCTCACCTGGGGACCCATGCGGCGAAGGCCTCCGTCATACTGGGGCTTTGCAATGTGGGGCAGGTGCGCCAAGACACAGATCGTTGCTTGGCAAGACTGCTCTCCTGTCACAGAATCCCAAGGAAACCGCTACCCTAAGTACAGCGAGTGCAGCTGATGCAGTACATACAGCGAGTGCAGCGGATGTAGCGCAGCCTCTGCGCTTAGCGCTCTTGGCATGCCAACCATTCTTGGGGAGGGCTCATGGCCTTTGACTATAAGAAAGAGTTTAAAGAGTTTTATCTGCCTCCCAAAAAGCCCACGCTGGTGGACGTACCTCCAATGCGCTATGCGGCGGTGCGAGGCCAAGGCGACCCCAACGAGGAAGGCGGGGCTTATCAGCAGGCATTGCAGCTTTTATATGCGCTGTCCTACACCATAAAGATGTCGCCAAAATCTGGCGAGCATATCCCGGGCTATTTTGCCTATGTGGTGCCTCCGCTGGAAGGGTTTTGGTCGTTGGCGCAAGGCCAGACACTCTTTGATCCTGAGTGCAAGGGGGAGCTGAGTTGGATCAGCTGTATCAGGTTGCCGGATTTTGTGACCCCTGAGGTCTTTGAATGGGCAAAGGGCGAGGTTGCACGTAAGAAAAAGCTGGATTGCGCCGCCGCGGAGTACCTGGAAATGCACGAAGGTCTCTGCGTGCAGTGTCTCCATGTGGGCTCTTATGACACCGAGCCGGCCACTATTGAAGCTATGCACGCCTATGCTCAGGCGCAGGGTTGCTGCATAGATCTTTCGCTTGCGCGCCTGCATCATGAGATTTATCTGTCCGACCCACGCCGTGTGGCGCCCGAGCGTCTCAAGACCGTGATTCGGCTGCCTACCGTCAAGGCTTAGGCATCCTCTAAAAGGAAGCGTAGGTAATTGTGGTATTCATCCACCAGGCTTTGGGGCGACAGGATGCGCACCGCCTTGCCCATGGAGGCCACCCACCCAAATAGTTGCTCGCTTTTGTAGACCTTCACTTGGCAGCGGGCCTCAGAGCCATCGGTGGGGAGGAACTGGGCGGCATCGCCAAAGCGGTCCGCGAGGATCTCCACCTTGCTGGGATCGGCTGCAAAGGTGGCAAGCACGGTATCGCCGCAAAAACGACCAAACATCACTGCCTTGGTAGACTCATGCTGAAAGTGATCGATGCGATCGTTATGGGCGGCAGGGATATCCTCAAGGACGCGGATGCGCGCCATGCGGTCCAGCCTGAAGGTGGTCAGGTTCTCATGGGCGTCATTCCAGGCGGTGAGGTAGTAAAGGCCGTCCTCGTAGGAGATTGCCACGGGAGTGACCTGGTGCTTCTTGCCGCCACGAGTCTCGTAAGGCTTGCCGTCCACCCCAATCTTTCGATAGGAGAACTCCAGCTGGCAGTCCTTGCGCATTGCTTCGTGGATCACATCCACCGTGGAGAGCACACTTTCGCTTTTGGATTTGATGCGGCCGGTGACATGGATGCGGCGATCCAGCAGGTCTTGCTCGCGATTGTTGGCCAGCTGTTTCACATTGGTGATGAGGGCCTTGGCCTGGCGCTCGGTGATGGCGCGGCTGGACTGAATGGTATCCACCAAAAGCATGAGCTCGTCTAAGGTGAAGTCCCTGCGCACGATGGCGTATTGCACAGGATTTCGTGGAAAGGCCTGGATGTCGACGTCAAACTCTCGCAGCGATTTGATATCCCCGTAGATGCTTTTGCGCTCGGCAGAGACCCCGTAATCTGCAAGCTTTTGGATGATTTGAGACATGGTCAAGCCATGCTCGGCATCGGTCTCTTCTTGGAGGATTTTCCAGAGGTAAAGCACTTTAGTCTTTGCTTTGCTGTTATAGGTCATAGCTGCGGCTTTCTCGCATCCTGGATCCAAATTGAAAATAGTATACAACTTTTAGCTATACTGAGTGTCGGCCTGTCCTTTGAACGGGACAGTATTAAGAAGACTTCTCAAGAGCTGCGGCTCATTCAAACCTCAAAGGACTCCGTCATGATCCTCGAAACCCCACGTCTCTGGCTTCGCCCTTGGCAAGAGGCCGATGCCCCCGATCTCTACCGCTACGCCTCGGATCCTCAGGTGGGCCCGGCAGCGGGGTAGCCAGTTCACCAAAGCCCGGAAGAAAGCCGAAAGGTCATCCGAGAAGTGCTCTCTGGCCCCGAGGATTATGCCATCGTTCCCAAGGAGGTAGGGCATCCGGTGGGTTCCATTGGCCTAATGTGCGGAAAGGCCAGCAATTTGGATCTCCCGCCCTTCGAAGCAGAGCTCGGATACTGGATTGGCGTCCCTTTTTGGGGTCAAGGGCTTGTGCCCGAGGCTGCCCAGGCACTGCTGCGTCGTGGTTTTGAGGAGCTTAAACTCGAAAAGATCTGGTGCGGCTACTTCGACGGCAACGAGAAGTCTCACCGCGTCCAAGAAAAATGCGGCTTTCGCTCCCATCACACCAATCCGCATGCAGGGTGTCATATCGAAGGCGTCTACCGAGTAGAGCATGTCTCGGTGCTTGAGGCATCTGCCTGGGAAGCAGGCAAGAGCTTGATGTAAGTCCTTCTCGGCAAAAGGGCGCAAAAGCTACCGAGAAACGCCAGCCCTCCCACCAGAGAGCCTCGTCTTTGGCTGGAGGGCTTTGTGTGGCGCCGCAAAGCGGCGGGGTTGCGGCAAGGGTGCGGGACGCCGGGAGCCTACTGGTTCTCGAGGCTGGCTTGGAGCGCATAGACGTGGCTTCTGAGCTCGCGGGCCACGGAGTCGGAGATCTCTCCCGCTTCGCTCATGTGCCGGATGACTTCCAGCTCGACGGTGAGGGCGTTCTCGTCTACTTCGTCTGCATAGTGGCGGGCTTTGACGAACTGCTCCAAGAAGTTGGCTTTCATGCCTGGTGGCAGGCGGGTGTGGGGCCTAGGGCCGCAGCGCAGGCAAAGGCGGCGGCCAGCGGCATGGAAGGAACCAGGCCATAGAGTGCGGCTCCCACCACCAGCACAGTGGCGACCACCAGCCCTACCGCCAATGAAAGGATCTGTCCCTTGTTGCGGAAAAGCTCCCGGCGGCTTGACTCCCTGGCCTCATTAAAGAGCAGCGGTGCGATAAAGAGCACCATAAGCAATTCGGAGCTAAGATGCACATCGGTGACGGCCGGGGCGAAGAGTGCCACCACAAATCCCACCAAGATTTGGATGAGGGGCAGCGCCACACGGGTGACTATCTTGCCAACGATGGCTGACACAATGACGCAGGCCATCACAATGAGGGTGAACTCCAGGGTTTCCACCTATAGGGCCTCCTGACTTCAAGGGAGGCCAGGCGGCGGAAGTCGCCTGGTCCCTGCTGCTATCCCTTAAAAACATACCCAGGGCTCGGGCTCCCCTGTGGCGCAGTGGGGGATTGCCTGGCATAGACATAAAATGCCGATAAAAACAGCAATTGGTTGCAGGATCTGTGGGCTCTTGTGGCTGAGGCGTCGGGGTGTCGCTTTAGTAATTACGAGCTAGGAGGGTGCGGGTTTCTCGGCAGGATCAGCGTCCCATGCGCTGGTGGTAGTCCTTGAGGGCGGCGTCGAAGCTTCCGGAAGTGCGGCGGAAGTAGATCTGGTAGCCCACGCAGCACGCGCCCAGAATAGCCAGGTAGATAAGGGCGAACGTGCTCCAAGCCCAGGGGTTGTCCATGGGAAACCACTGGCCCAGCCAGGCACAGGCTGTCAGCAGGATGAAGGCGGCAAGGCCAAAGCCCAGGATACGCACGGGATAGCTCAAGACTTTGATGAAGTGATCGGTGAAGAAGAAAGCCCGCAGGAAGGCGATGGCTAAGGAGGCCAAAAACAGGGTGAGTGTGAGGGCGAGCCCGTAGCTGAGGCCGATAAAGGCGATGGCCGCCAGGGTTCCAGCGAGCATGTAAATGGTGAATAGCCGACAGGTGGAGGTGAAGACGCTCTTGGCAAAATCGTTCATAGTGGGTCCTTTTGCGAGGGGTGGCGGTCGGGCGCGAACGCTGCGGCGATGCGGGGGGGCATGTAGGCGACGCAGGGCAATGCGGCTTAGATGCCAATACGACGTTTGATGGCGGGTGCGAATTGGCGGGAAGCGATGAGGTGCTCCTGGTTGTCGAGCACCAGTTCAAGCCGGGCGTTAAGGTAGGGTCTCAGACGCTCAAGATGCGCCAGGTTTACGAGCAGCTGACGGCTCGCGCGAATGAACTCGGTGCCCACGAGATTGGTTTCAAGTTCTTGGAGGCAACTGGACGATTCCAGCACCGCCTGCGCGGTATAGAGAAAGGTCTTGCCGTTGACGGCTTCGATGTAGAGCACCTCGCGAGCTCCCACTATGTGCAGGTAGCCATCGAGAAGGCCGGCGAGGCGAAGGTCGGCCGCCTCGGCTGCCTCGATGATCTGGCATACACGGCTGTCGATGCGTGGGCACGCGATGGCTACCTGGATCTCTTCGAGCTGGGGATCCTCTTTGACAGAAAGATTCATAGGGCACTCCTCTCTGGAGCCACTATGAAAAACTCTGGCGCCTCGCACAAGGGCGGCAGGACCTAGTTGCACTGGGGGATGCCCCAGTTGCACAAAAGAGCGGCCTTGCGCTGGGAGCGCAAGGCCGCGGGGCTGCGGGATCTGTCTTTGTTCGCGGCCCTTAAGCGTGCCGCAGTTGCGCTGGGCGTGCGCCTAGAGTGATGAGCGTACGCCTGCCTGTGGGAGCGTGCATCTGGCCGTGATGGGCGTGCGCCTGGTCATGAAGGCATGCAGTCAAGGGCTTAGTTGCAATGGGGAAACGCATCGTCCCAGTGCCGAGACCCCTCTCATAACGGGAATTGTCGCCCCAAGCCCCAAAATCCGCCCAAAAACTTGCTATGAGAGGTCAAGTTGCAAGTTTCGCAGGACTAAAACTTGCCAGAAGAGGTTAACTGGCAAGTCCATCGTTGCACCGGCAAGTCCCGCAGGGCTACTTTCCGTGGGCAGCGTCGACAGCGGACGCCAGAAACTCTGTGGCTCCCTCGCCGGCAGCAGAGTCGTAGTACCTCACAAAGCGCGGATCTGCCAAATAGCCGTGTACCAATCCCAGGTAGGCATCCTCTGCATAGCCGGGACCCCAATGGATGGAGATCCACTTCTCGTGCATACGGGCCAGCTCGGCAGACGCATCGCTTGCAGGATCTCCCGTGGCCATGGCCACGCGCAGTTGGACCTTGATGCTTTCTTCCAGCAACTCTTTGGCATCCCACTGATCTTTGGTGAGCGCCATCATGCGGGCGTTGGAGGCGTCGATGACATCGTCGCCATAGCGATCGCGAGCCTCCTGACCGTAGGTGGCTTCAAAATCTTTAATACCTTGGGCTTTCATAGATTCAAAGGCTTCGTTGGGTTTCATAGCATAAATCCTTTCAAGGGTGCATAGTGCGGCTTTGGTACGCGAGATGGCGTTGTCCAGCGACCGTCCCTGAGCTTCCAGTTGCTTCAAATGCTCCTTAAGCACCTGTTCCAGCGGCGTATCTCGCTCCGACAACAATCGCCTGATGGTAGCTAGCGGAAGCCCGCAGCCCTTCATAGCCAAAATCTGTGCCAATCGCTTCAAGTCATTTTCGCGGTAGACTCTGTAGCCCGCATCTGTGCGCGCTGGCACCAGCAGCCCCATGGTCTCGTAATAGCGCAGCGTGCGCGCACTCACTCCAGCCAACCGAGCCGCCTCGCCAATGCCCAGCGACCTCACATTGCCCTTTCGCGTATCCTTTAAATCGTTCACAGATTCACCTCCTTCAAACTGCCGAGAAGATCGTCCCTCCTGACGCGGCGTCAAGGTCAAGAGGTGCGCTCTCTCTTAATGCACCCAAGAAAAGAGACTCCCAGGAATGCTGCGCCCTCGCACATCCTTGCGCCGGCTGCCTCTTCGCTCAAAGCCGTGGTCTATGGGGCTGCGGCAGGGGATGCCCAGGGCGTGCCCTACGGGGCTTGCTTTAGGGGCGGCGACCGTTGGTTCTGCGTCTGGAACGGGTGCTGGCCGCGGGGCTGTGGGCTTCTCGGCAAGCCTTGATGGCAGCGAGGCATACATCGGCAAAGCGCTGGATGGCGTCTACCTGCACGCACTGGCCGTCTTCTCGGTAGCGCAGAGAAGCATCTGGGTTGTCGCTTGTGCGCAGGCCGCCAATGGAAAGCGTGACGGTACCTGGGATCTTGTGGGTCTCTACCACTGGAGTCACAGTGGAGCCGCCCAGCGCCCAGGCAGCGAGACCGGCGTCTTCCCAGCTGCCGGTCTCTTGATAGACCGCGAGTGCCGCCCAAAGCCCAAAGTCGTCCTGCTCTTCTACCAGGCGCCCGGAGCGGTAGCTGCGCCCCTGAACCCCGCTATGCACGATGTGGGAGGTGGGGGTGAACCCATAGCAGGTGCCACCCACCTTGAGGCCCCAAGGATAGACCTCCCAAAGGCCGGTTCCGTTGGTAGCCTCAAAGCGGGCGAGGCAAGGGCAGGCGTTGTCATGGGCCATGAGAGCTCCTTGGGCTACTAGTGGAGAGGCTGGTCATGCCCCGGGATGTCTGAGATGGTGCGCAGGCCGTTGCGGGGCGCCGGAGCCAAGTCGAACCAGTACTTCCATTGGCCCAGGGGATGTGCGCCGTGAACGCCTGCTGCCCCGCGGAACGCGTCTTTAGGGATGAAGGTGTGAAGCGGCTTGCCGTTGTGCATGGTGAGGTGGATGTTGCCTTTGGCCAGCGCCTCTTCTACAAAGTTGACGCAGTTGTAGGTCACTAGGTTGTAGGTGCCTGGCATGGTGCGTTTGAGCTTTGCAAAGGCCGCCACGGGCTCGTAGGCTTTCTTGTCGCACCAAAGAGCCAGAGCGGCGTTTACGTGCTCGTTCCATTCATTGCCTGGCTGACCATGGATGATCCAGCCGGAATCCTCTTGGATCTGGGCAAAGGTCTCAGGATGCTCCAGGCAGGCCATGAGGGCAGGCGCCTCCAAGGCTTTGCCGTGACGGTAGAAGGAGTAGGTCTCAAGCGGGCCGCCTTCTGGGCCTAACGCCAAGATGGCATGGCCCTCGCCATCGGCTGCCTCAAGGTTAAAGAGCACATAGATGCTGTAAGCGTCTGCCGGAGGCGGGGTTTGCCGAGAGGCAGGAATGGCTTCGCGCTGCTGGTTTTCGTGGGATTTGGCCAGGTCGTCTTCTATGTAATCTCTCGGAAGAGTGCTCATGGGACCTCATCGATTCGAAGGGTAAGGGTGCGACCTCAATGGTACCCCCACACAACGTTCATGGGCGTTGGCGCAGGTAGCGTCCAATGGTTACCTGCGGGTGACCTGCGAACTTGAAGGTGCGTACTTCTCGGCAGGGTTGTGAGGATCCATAGCGGCCTCATGAAAAATAGTGGCCTCATGAAAACTCTAAGACGAGGAAGTCGCTATGAACAATGAAATGACCCAGCAGGAGCGGCGCCTCTGGCTTATCGATGCGCTTCTGGCCGAGGATCCTCGATACGACCAGCTTTTGGGCTGCTTTCACCCTTGCCACGGCTGCATCGACAACGCCATCCACAGCGCGGCGGGCCTAGAGCTTCGCCAGGCCTGCGCCGAGCTGATGGCTGCTCAGGGCCATCCCGAGCCCTGCGGCCAGGCAAAGCTCACCCCGGCGCTCAACTTGCCCAGCCGCTTTGTGCTCCACACCGTGGGACCTATCGTGCGAGGGCTGCTGACGCGCACCCACAAAGCGCAACTGGCTTCTTGTTATGAATCGTGTCTTACCCTTGCCAAGAAACACTCCCTCAAAAGCCTGGCCTTTTGTTGCATCTCCTGCGGCGAATACGGCTTTCCGGCCGACGAGGCAGCCCTCATTGCCACCGCTATCGTACGCGACTACCTGAGAACCACTTCGAGAAGCACTTCGCAGACTTTAGGCGTGCCTACGGCATCCGCGACATGTATAGCGGCGGCTTTTATCCCTACAAGACGCTGGAAGAATACTGGGCCTGGTGGTCGAGGGCCATCTGGGTGAATCGCTACGACGTAGAGGCGGGGCAGCCCTACTGCGACCTGTTGTCGCTGGTAGCGCCCAAAGATTATTTTGTACTCACTACCAATGTGGACCATCAGTTCCAGCTGGCGGGGTTTGCCAAAGAGAGGCTCTTCTACACCCAGGGCGACTATGGGCTGTGGCAGTGCTCGGCGCCCTGTCATGCCGAGACCTACGACAACCGCGAGGCGGTTGAGGCTATGGTGGCAGCGCAGAAAGACTGTAGGATCCCGCGCGAGCTGGTGCCTTTGTGCCCGGTGTGCGGCGAACCCATGACCATGAACCTGCGCTGCGACGAGACCTTTGTAGAAGATGCTGGTTGGCATGGGGCTGCTGCCCGCTATCGGGAGTTTTTGGAGGCTCATCAGGGGCAGCAAGTTCTCTTTTTAGAGTTGGGTGTGGGTCAAAACACCCCCGGGATCATCAAGTATCCCTTCTGGCAGCAGGTAGCCAAAAACCCGCAGGCGTACTATCGCAGCCTGAACGACGGTCAGGCTCAGGCGCCGGCGCAGATTACGTCGCGATCACTCTGCATCGACGGCGATATGACGCCGGTGCTCGCACAGGCAGCAGCTAAGGCACAATAGGTGTGAGTTGCAGTCCAGAGAGGAGAGGGGACTATGGATTTCTTGGAGCTCGCCAAGGAGCGTTTCTCGGTAAGAAGCTACAGCCCAAAGCCGGTGGAGCCAGAGAAAGTGGCCAAGATTTTGGAGGCTGCCCAGGCAGCGCCCACTGCTACCAATAGTCAGCCGCAAAGGGTCTATGTGCTTCAAAGCCCCGAAGCGTTGGAGAAGATTCGGCGGGTGTCCAAGAGCACCTATGAGGCACCGCTGGTGTTCTTGGTATGTTCGGACAAGGATCGGGCTTGGAAGAGCCGCTATGTGGAAGGCTATGACTCCGGCGAGATGGACGCCTCCATTGTGTGCTGCCACATGATGTTGGAAGCCACCGCTCTGGGATTGGGTTCCCTTTGGGTGCTCTTGTTTGATCCGGCAAAGGCGCGCGTTGAGTTTGATTTGCCTGAGTCCGTGCGCCCGCATTGCTTGCTTTGCGTGGGCTATAAAGGCCAAGAGGCTATGCCCAATCCCAAGCTCCACGAGGTATACCGTCCCAGGGATGAGTGGGTGTGCGAGCTTTAGAAAAGGGGTGCGGTGGCGGCTTTGCGGCTCCTGTTTGGTGATGCCCTGGCGCCCCAGCGATCTCCTTCCGGGGCCGCAGATTGCTGCTAGAGTCCGAGCGGATTCCTCTATGGGCGTCTTTCTCTATGGCTGCCTCAGAAAAGCATCTACTTTAGCTACATAGCATGGTAGCTAAAGTAAAAGTATAGATATAAATACCACTATCTTAGCAACGCTGTGGTGTAGCTATTGAAGAAGGTTTTCTGAGGGAGCCAGACCCTAAAGCCATGGGTCCATAGGAAGGTGCTAGACCCTAAGAGCCATGGGGCCCTAGGGGGGCGCCAGACCATACCGCCCTGGGCCGTAGCTTTGTCACAGTCACAGGACCAGGAGTGTTGCCTCATTTCCTCTTGTCTGGCTTGCTCTGGGCCCGCCCCTGCCAAGAAAAGCCCTCATCTGCAGCCATTGTGCAGATGGGGGCTCAAGGGATCCAGCAGAAGGAGTACGGAGCGCTTAGCGGGTAGCGTCCCAGACTCCCGCGCCGTTCACGTGCCAGCGACCAATCCACCTGTTGGTGGCCATAGCGCCGGAGCCGCCCACGTAGTAGTTGCCAATCCAGCGGTTGGCCGCCATGGCGCCAGAGCCGTCCATCCAGTACCAGGCGCCCCCAATCCACTGCCAGCCGGTGAGCATGGCGCCAGAGCCATTCAAGTAGTACCAGGCATTGCCTACCCAGCGCCAACCGGTAGCCATCGCGCCTGAACCGGTGAGGTAGTACCAGGTGCCTCCCACTTTCACCCAACCGGTGGCCATGGCGCCAGAGCCGTCCATCCAGTACCAGGCGCCGCCAGTGTAGACCCAGCCGGTGGCCATGGAGCCGTCTGAGTTGAGCCAGTACCAGGCGCCGCCTACCCATTGCCAGCCGGTGGTGGGAACACCGGAGCTCGTCAAGTAATACCAATGATTGTCGATGTACTGCCAGCCGGATGCTGCAGTGCCGTCAGCGTGAAGGTAGGTGCGCTGACCAGCTATAGTCACCCAGCCAGAGGCTTGGGTACCGTTGCTGTTGAAGTAGATGCGCTTTCCAGAGATGGTGTTCCAGCCAGTAGCCATGGTGCCGTTGGAGCCAAAGTAGCAACGCTGGCTGTCGATGGTTTGCCATCCGGTGCGCATGGCGCCGTCGGCGCCCAGGTAATAACGGGCATTGCCCAGGGTGAGCCAGCCGGTAGCCATGACGCCGTTGGAGCCAAAGTAGTAGTGCCTGCCAGCGATGGCCTGCCAGCCTGTAACCATGGTCCCGTTATCGTTGAAGTAGTAGCGAGCTCCGCTGATGGTTTGCCAGCCGGTGCGCATGGCGCCATCGGTTCCTAGGTAATAGCGGGCATTGCCCAGGGTGAGCCATCCAGTGGCCATAGCGCCATTGCCATCAAAGTAGTAACGCTTGCCTCCAGTGGTGACCCACTGGTTTTTCGCCTGGGTGTGGGCATCTGACCAATACTCTTGGTGGCCGTCAGAAGAGACAAGACCGGTGGGAACGCGTACGGAGAGCGTCGTGGGCGCGTAGGATACCTCTACCCGATCGGTGGTTTTGCCGCTCACATTCCAGCTTTGGCTAGAGAGCTGTTGGGCCACGAGGTGGTAGATGGGATTGGTGATAGAAGAGCCCAGATTGCACCGGGGGACTTGAGAGAAGGAAAGCTGGCCGGCCCTAAGCTTAGAAGCGATCAGGTTGGCCTCGTAGTCGGTGAAGTAATTCAGGTCTCCAGAGCGAATGAGGTGGCAGTTTTGGAGAGAGTTCAAAGGCACGTTGGCTGCTTCGAGCTTGGGGTGCACCAAGGCGGTGGTAGCAGCATCCAGGCCAAAATAGATGTGGCGCAGGCTTGGGATTCCCGGATAGCCGCTGGATAAATCGTAGTCAGTGTCATCCCAGGTGGCATCGATGGTGCACCACTGGCCGTCCAGTTTTGCGAGCGTCCACACATGGTTGTCGTCCACTTGGCGACCGGTCTCGATGCCCAAGTCGTTGAGAAGCATCACCAGGCCGCGGTGGTAGGACTCGCAGGTGCCAAGACCGCGGGTCAAGGCTCCTTCGGCTCCGCAAAACCCAAAGGTGTGGTCGTACTCCATATGGTCGATGATCCAGTCATGGGCCCAGAGGGCCAAGTCATACTGGGAAGCATTGGCCCCTAGCTCGGCCTTTGCCAGGGCAGCCAGCTGGCGGGACTTCTCATGGACCGAAGGCACATTGGAGTCATTTAGAGATACTGCTAACCTGATGTACTCAGCTGCATAGTACTCGGAGGCCACCACGTTTGAAGCAGGCCCTACGCGCACAAGTACGGCTATGGTGTCGTTGGATGTGAAAGTCACCTCGAAGTTGGGAGACGATGGGTCCTTATACAGAGGACCTGGTACCCACTCGCCTTTACTATTTTTAACTTTCTTCAAGAACTGTGAGGTGTCCATGATGTAGTCGTCATAGATCCACACAGGCTGACCCTTGTCATCTGTGCCTTGATGTACGAGGTCGATGCCATCCACCCGATAGTTAGCTTCGGCAGGAAGCCTGGTGGCGATTACGTGAAACTTGGTGGGCTCTCCTACCTTGGGCTCAGTCCAGGCCATGCCTAGTCCCAGGCGGGAGCTGGAGGCGTAACGCACATTTTCATAGTAGTTGCCCTCCGAGTCTGTATAACCTGCGTTTGTAGTCGGGGCTCGTCTGAGGCCGGAGCTCTCGGTGGATGGGGGAATGGGGATGTCGGCGTCGCAAACCTCATCCAGGGTGGCAGAGGCGGGTTTCTCGGCAACGAGTACGCCTTGGGGCAAGGCATTGGCGAGGTTGGAATCCGCACGAGCGGGGGTGGCCGGGAGGCCCAAGCCAAGGCAGGCTGCCACGGCGCAGGTGAGTGCCAGGAGCTTGAGAAGGCCTTTAGGTCCTTGGTGTAGGGAGAATCGCCGCTTCATAGGAGCACCCTTCAGAGAGATGGTGAACTATATAGGGACAGGTTCTTTTCAGTGTAGGCGGCAACAGGTTGCCTTTAGAAGGGTGGTCGACGGGCAGGTGAGCTGCGGTTATCCATCTGGTAACGGAGGGATGTGGCTTTGGGAGAGGTGACGCTGCGCTCTTAAAGAGGGTTCAAAATGGGGTACAGGTTGTACGCTTAGGTGATCTGTGGTCAGAGGCAAAAGGCGAGGCTTGGAATGCGGGAGTTTCTCGGCTTCGGCAGGCTTTGCCAAGAATAGGAGAGGCTATGTTTGACGGATTGCCCGTTCCTGGTCGCAACGACGAGTGCTGGTGCGGCAGCGGCAAGAAGTATAAGAAGTGTCATGCGAGGGCTGACGAGCGCATGGATGCGCTCTATGAGGCCGGAGAAGAGATGCCTCCGCGCTCGCTGCTCAAGACGCCTGCGGATATCGAAGGCATCAAGGCTTCGGCGGCGGTGAATATGGGCGTGCTGGATTACGTGGGCGAGCATATTGGCCCGGGCGTGTCTACGGCAGACATCAACCGCTGGGTGGAAGAGTATATGGCGGAGCACGACGCGGTCTCGGCAGACCTCAACTACGAGGGCTATCCCTACAGCGTGTGCACCTCCATCAACGGCGTCATTTGTCACGGCTTTCCCTGTGAGGAGGACGTGCTGCAGGAGGGTGACATCATCAACGTGGACATGTCCACCATCAAGGATGGCTACTACTCGGATTCCAGCCGCATGTACTGCATTGGCGAGGTGTCTCCAGAGCGCAAGAAACTGGTAGAGGTATGCCATGAGTCGGTGCAAAAGGGCTTGGATGCCATCAAGCCTTGGGGTCATCTGGGCGACGTGGGCGCTGCGGTGAACGAGTATGTTAAGGCCAATGGCTTCTCGGTGGTACGTGAGTACGGCGGCCATGGCATTGGCGTGGAGTTTCACGAGGAGCCCTTCGTGAGCTTTGTCTCTGAGCCCGGCACAGGCCCCATTATGGTTCCTGGCCTCTGCTTCACCATCGAGCCCATGGTGAACGCCGGCGCTCCCGACATCACCACCGACGAGGACAACGGCTGGATCGTGCGCACGGCAGACGGCAGTGACTCGGCCCAGTGGGAAGTGCAGTTGGTGGTTACCGACGACGGCTATGAACTTCTGAGCTGGTAGGAGGTACTTGTGGCAAAGACGGAATCGGCGAGCCTCTCTCGTCGTGGATTTTTAGCATTGGGTGCGAGCTGCACCTTTGGGCTTGCTATGGCGCTGTCTGGCTGCAACTCCGGGGGTGGGGAGACAGCTGGCCCAGACGGCAAGAAAAAGCTCGTAGTGGCTATGGAGCTTGCCTATCCGCCCTTCGAGACCAAAGATGACGCTGGCAACCCTTCCGGTCTTTCGGTGGACTTCATCAAAGGCTTTGGCGAGGCCTACGGCTACGACGTCCAGATAGACAACACCTCCTTCGACGGCCTTATCCCCGCGCTCCAAACCAACAAGGCAGACGTGGTGTTGAGCTCAATGACCATCACGCCGGAGCGCCAGGAATCCGTGGACTTCACCGACCCCTACGCGGTGGCCCAGCTGGCCATTTTGGCCAACAAGAACTCAGGCATCAACTCTATCGACGACCTCAACCAACCCAACAAGACCGTGGCGGTAAAGACCGGCTCCACCGGCGACGTCTATGCCACCAAACACCTCACCCAGGCAAATATCGTGCGCCTGGCAGACGAGAGCGCCTGCGTGACCGAGGTGGTCCAAGGCAAGGCAGACGGATTCCTCTACGACCAGCTCACCATCTATCGCAACAACCAAGCCAATCCCGACACCACTTCTGCCGTCTTCATCCCCTTCCAAGACCCGGAGATGTGGGGCATGGCGGTGAAGAAGGGCAACACAGAGCTCAAAGACCAGCTCAACGAGTACATCGCCCAATGCAAAGAGGACGGCGAGTTCGATCGCCTTACCGAGAAATACCTCCACGATGAGAAGGCGGCCTTTGACTCTTTGGGATTCCGCTGGTTCTTCGACTTTGAAGGGGAGCAAGGCCAGTGAGCGAGCGTTCGCACGCCTCCCATAAGAGTGCCGCCAGACAGCCGCGATCCCGGCAGCGTCTTTTTTGGGCGCCCGATGGAGGTGCAGTGCCTTGCGGGCGCGCCGCTCTCAGCTACCTGGTAGTTTGTGCTGCAGTAGTGACAGTGGTGTGGCTTTCGCTGGGGGCTGCGGGCATCGCCCTCAACTTTGACTTTGTGGCCCAATACCAGGCACGCATCTGGGACGGCTTTTTGACCACCTTGGGAATCTCTGCGGCTTCGCTGGTGTTGTCGCTGGCCATAGGTATTCCTGTTGCCGCAGGTCAGGGTGCACGTTTCTTGCCCTTGCGCTACCTGTGCGACCTCTACGTCAAGATCATCCGCGGCACGCCGCTGATCGTGCAGATCTACTTCTTCTACTACATCATCGGCACTGCCTGGGGCATCGACAACCGCCTGTTGGCGGGCATCATGATCTTGTCGCTCTTCTCGGGAGCCTATATCGCCGAGATCATTCGTGGCAGCCTGTTGGCTCTGGACAAAAGCCAGCTGGAGGCTGCGCGTTCGGTGGGCTTCACGCGCACTCAAACCCTGCGCTATGTGGTCATTCCCCAGCTGGTTGCGCAAACGCTGCCCGCGCTTACGGGTCAGGCGGCCTCCATCATCAAGGACTCGTCGTTGCTCTCGGTCATCGCAGTAATCGAGCTTACCCAGACCATCCGTGAGATCACGGCCACCAACTACAACTTCTTTGGGGGCTTCTTGCTTTTGGGCGGCCTTTACCTGGTGCTCACCCTGCCCATCATGTTTGTGAGCCGACGTTTTGAGAAGAGGCTCTCCTATGAGTGAGACCGCACCTAAGGCTGCAGGCCTTCCCCTGAAGTTGGAGCATATAACTAAGTCATTTGACGGCGTGCCAGTGCTCCGAGACGTCTCCTATGAGGGAGAGGTTCGTGCACTGGCCATCATCGGGCCTTCGGGTGGCGGCAAGTCCACATTGCTGCGCATCCTGGGGGGACTGCTTGCCCCCGACGGCGGCCGGCTCACAGTAGATGGCCAGCCGGTGTCTTTTGATGAAGAGAGCCTGCGAGCCTATCGCGCGCGGCTGGGATTTGTCTTTCAAGATGGCGGGCTCTTTCGCCACATGAGCGCCCGCCAAAATATCGAGGTGCCCCTGCAGGCGGTCCATGGCTACGGCGAGCAGGCGGCAGCCCAGCGCGCCTCGGAGCTGTTGGAGCGGCTGGGGCTTTTGGATCAGGCCGAGAAGCGCCCCGGCCAGCTCTCGGGAGGCCAGCGGCAGCGCGTGGCCATAGCGCGAGCGCTGGCAGCCTCACCTGACCTGTTGCTGTTGGATGAGCCTACCAGCGCCCTGGATCCTGAGTACACCACTGAGGTGCTCGACGTGGTGAGCGAGCTCAAGCACGCAGGCACCCGCTTCATTATCGTCACCCATGAGATGGGTTTTGCCGCACGGGCCTGCGACACGGTGGCATTCCTATATGGGGGCCGGCTTTTGGAAGCAGGCCCTTCTCGGCAGCTCTTTGACCATCCGCGCACCCCGGAGCTCACGCGTTTCTTGGGCCGGCTTCTGGAGTGGAGCCTCTAGAAAAGCTGTGGGCCTGCCGCCGATCTCCTTGTTGAGAAACGCCTCCCTGCCGAGAAGATCGCGGCCAACGCTGCTGCTCTTCACTCCTTGATCGACGGCTTTCGCAGCCGCAGCTAGTGCCGCCTCCTAAGCCCTTGCATTGGCAATAGACCCCAGCTCCTCAGGTGGCGCAACCCTTGGGGGCCGGGGTTTCTCGGCAAGAAAACGCCCCGACGCTCGAGAGCTTCGGGGCGTGTGGTCATAGGCGAGACCGTGGCGTTGCGCTATGGGTGTCTAGGCGTCTTTGCGTATCAGGCGCACCAGTATCAGCGCCATGAGGGCGGTGACGGCTGCAGCGACGCTTAAGAGGGGAGCCACCCAGGAGGTGGTGTCGCCGGTGGCGGGCATCCCGGAGCTGGGCTGCGGGGTGATGAGCACGCGGCTGCCATTGGGAGCCGGGGTATCGGGGTCGGCAGGTGCAAGATCGGCGGGGGTCGGTTGAGGTTGGGGCTCCGGCTCTGGCTTGGGATCCGGGTCTGCCTCCAGCTCCACCTGCACGGTGTGGGGGCCGTCGATGTAGCTAAAGGTCACGTGATCGGTGGCCAGAAGCGACGTGAGCTCCACGCCGTCCACCAGCACACGGGCCACGTGGAACCCAGGCTCTGCACTCCAGCTCACGGTGTAGGTGCCGCCTTCGACTATCTCGGCGCTGGAGCTCACCTGGCCCAAGCCACCCGTGACCGAGGTGGCGATGTTGAACATCTTCCCCTCTTGCTTGGGGGCTGCTTGCTGCTGGACGGAGACTTCCTCGTCGTTGCCCTTGGAGGATTTCTCCACCACCAAGGTGATAGGGGTGTCGCCCGCGGGGTTGATGACGCCGCCGGGGACGTCGGCGGGATCTACCACCACATAGCCGCGCTCGATGTCCTCAGGGGTGAGCTCGATCTCGTGATGGGGGCCGTTCGGGTCGCCCACCACGACCTTGGCAGGAACGTTGCCGTCGGGGATGTTCTCCCACTTGACCACGATGGGCTGGGTGGGATCCACAGGGGCGCCAGGAGTGCCGGGAGCAGGATCGCTGCCAGGATCGGGATTGGTTACTTCTACCTTGCCCGAAGACCCCTCCACCTTGGGCGTCACCGTGGGAGTGGAGTCCTTGGCGTCGTCAGAGTCCTTGGGCGCGTAAGGCTCGCTGTTCTTGGCAAAGTACACCTCGACGCGATGGTTGTGCTGCACGCCCTCAAAGCTGTAGTTGGCGGTGGAGCTGTTGATCTCGCCGGCTGCCTGGGTCTCTTGTGGGAAGACCGGAGTCTGGCTGCCTGCGCGGTCGGCTGCCTGGAAGAGGGCGGCGCCGGCGGGACGAGCCATCTGAGCCACAAAGGACGCACCTCCCTCATAGCGGGCTGCCGAGAAGGACGCATTCTCAGGGGTGGCAGACTCACTGGTGGGCTCGACGGTTTCCGGGGTTGCTTCAGGCACGGTAGCCTCTGCCTCAGGAGCCGGGGTTTCATCGGCTGCGTCGGCAAGCTCGGAGCTCTGGGGCTCTTGGGGCGCCAGATCCAAAGCCTCAGCCACGGCGGTGTGGTTCTCGGCAGCCTGAGCCACCTCGACGGCGGCTTGAGCAGTGACAGACGCTGCTGCGGTGTCGTCGCCGGTGGGGGTCTCGGTGGGCGCAGCGGCCTTGAGCTCAGGGTCGGCTACGGGATCGGGGACGACGGGGGCTTCCGGCTGGGGCTTGGAAGGATCGTAGGCGGGAGCGTCGTAGACCGTGGTGCCGTCCACCACTACGCGCACGATGCGGCTGTCCTCGTTGGGGGTGCCCAAGACGTCGCGGTAGCTCTGGCCCTTGAAGAGGGTGCGGTGGTTGGAGACCGTACCGGCGCCCCCGTTGACCGAGTAGCCGTAGATGTTCACGTTGTAGAGCACCGGACGCATGGAGACCACCACGTTCTTGTGCTCGTTGATGTTGTCCAAAGTAAGGCTGGTGTCGCTGGCGCCGGCGCTGGGCACGCCGTTTACGGTGACGCCGGAGACTTCCCACACGCCGTAGGAGGGATCCTCGGTGTCGGGGATGGGTTGGATTACCGTGTCCCAGGCCACCGAGTAGTTGGCACCGGGAGCCACTGTGGAGCCGCCGGTGATGGCGCCGGGGCCGTTTACCACCTTGGTGGACACCATGTAGTCGCGAGAGGTGACGTCCAGCAGTGCGTTTAAGGACTTGTAGCGGATGTCCACCACGTGATTGGCGGCGATGTCGTCAAAGATGTAGCTGCCGCTCTCGATCTGCTCGGGAGTGAGGGCGGTGGTCCCGTCGATGACGATCTCGCTTACCTTGAAGCCGGCAACGGGCTCCCACCACACGTTCACATCTTCGCCGCCCTCGACGGTTTGGGAGGGCGAGCACTCCAGCATCCCTTGGGTGCCGTAGCGGTTCACGGTGACGGTATACCAGCCGCGGGTAGCAGAGCCGCCTACCGAAGGCAGCGTGGCGACGGTCACCACCACTACGTGATTGGCGTCCAAATCCTCAAAGTCCACCGCATCGCCTGTGGGCTCGACGGTCTTGCCGTCGATGGTGACCTCGGAGACATAGCGGTTGAGGCCGGGAGTCCACGTGACCGAGTAGGACGAGCCTTCGCCCAATGTGGCCGTGGGGGAGATGGAGCTGTCAGAGGCGATGGCGCCCCTCAGGCGGGTGGTGACGGTGAAGTAGCGGGTCTCAGGATCGGTCTTGATAGGCTCTGGCTCTACCTCGTAGGTGATCTCCACGCGCACCTCGGGCTGGTCAGGGTCGGGATTGGGATAGGTGACCACCACAGTGTAGGTGCCAGGGTCATCAGGATCGATCTCGTCGACCTCCTGCTTGCCCTTGATGATCTCGATCTTGGGCTCCACGCCCTCGGGGATCTCGGGAATCGTGGGGGTGTCCGGTTTGGGGTCGTCATCAGGGTTGCCGCCCGGGTTGTCACCTGGGTTATCGCCGGGTTTACCACCGATAATATCTTCAACCTTTTTAAGAATGTCTTCTGGACCCACGGGATCGTCGCCGGGCTTCACGATGACGGGGTCGCCGGGCTTGATGGGCTCAGGGCTGTCAGGATCCACTGGAGTGGGGTCGTTGCCGGGAGTCACTACCACGGTGGAAGGCTTGGGCTCGATTGCCAGGGTAGTTGGTGCGACGGATACCAGGTAGTTGCCAATGAGGAACTTGCCGTCTACGGCAGAGACGTTGTCGCCGGAGAGCTGGGTGGAGACCTGATAGCTGCCGCGCACTGGGGATTTGAGATCCAGCTTGAGGCCTCCGGCAGTGGCGGCGGAGTGAGCCGGAGTCACCCCATTAAAGAGGCTTTGAGGATCGTCTTTATCGGCAGCTGCCAGCTGGTCGGTGGCGATCTCGAAGCTCTGGGCAGCCTCTTCCAAGCCTGCCTTGCCTGCACGCCAGGTCTCTACCTTGGCCAGATCTTGGCCCTCTTGGGGAGCCAGGGCATAGTAAGGGCTGACAGTGAGGGGCGCGGGCAGGATGGTGGCGGGGACGGTGAGGTCGTAGGTTCCGTCTCCGTTGTCCTTGAGGTTAGCCAGGTTGTAGTTGGCAGCGTCTGCGCCCTCGATACGCACGTTGTGCAAGGTGAGCTCGCGGGCGCCGGCATTGTCGCTGCTAAAGGCGGCAGAGTCAAAAGTCAGATGGGCGTCGCCCAGGCTCTCCACCAGCAGGTCGGAGAGGTCCAGCGATGTGGGGCTATCAAAGGCGGTGGTGCCGTCGTAGGTCTTGGACCAGAGGCGGCCGGGAAGCGCAGAAGGATCAGAAGGCTTATCGGGGCTGGGAGCGGGGGAGTTGGGGGCTGCATTGATGACCTTGGGCAAGATCTTGAACTCGGCAGAGCCAGGGGTGTAATCCTCGGCGGCCACGGTGCCGTCTGCATAGCGATAGGGGGCGCGAGATTCCACCTTGTAGGTGCCTACTTTGGTAGGCACGCCGTCGAGTGCCACCCAGTCCTTGCCCTGCTTTTGATAGTAGGTGCGGGTGACCGGGGCGGGCTCAGTGCCCGTCTCCTTGCCGTCTGTGCCAAAGAGGTGCAGCTTGACCTCGGGGTCGCCGTTGACGTTCTCGGAGACCTTGAGAGGCTCGCCTACGCGCACGTTGTCGGCGCTGGTAGTGATGGTCTTGCCCTTGGGGTCGATGTCGATCTCCACCTTCACCACGATGTCCACGTTGGCGTCGCCGCCACCGCCTGAGGTTGAAGGGTCATCGGAATCGCCCTCCATGCCGCCGTATTCAATGACATAGGCGGTGCAAGAGGTGTTGCCGTTGGCGAAGTCGTTCCAGAGGCCTGAGACAGACGAATAGAAGTGCATGCATTGCTCGCCGCTTGAATTGTTGGGTTCGTTGGGCGACCAATTGTTGTAGATGGTGGGGCTATTGTTGTTGAGAGGGTCAGGGGAAGGATCTGGGGCAGCTGTCGGGGTATTCAGGCCCCATGACACAAGCTTGCCGGCCTCTGGGCCGCACACCCAGAAATAGTAAGCTGCTGCAGGCATTGTGCTGGAGGGGATGGTAATGCCCTTGGAGGCATAGAAGTCCTTGTAGGTGTTCTTCACGGGCCCGGTGTAGGCGTCGAGGCAGGTGGCGCCTGTCCAGCAGTTCTCGCCGATCATGGTATAGACGTAGTCATGCTCTTTTTGGCTGGTAATGGTGACCAGGTAGCCCTGCATACCCATATAAGTCTTGCTCTGGGCTGCCTTGAATGCCGTTTCCCAAGAAGCGCCTGAGGCTTTCACCGTCTCATAGTAGTGCCCATTCAACGAGTTGTAGTCATAGAGGGACTGCACGGGCTCGAAGTTGGCGATCATTCGAATGCTCTTAGTGGTAGTGGCATCTGAGAGTGTGATGGTCATATGGTCGCGCAGGTACTGCTGCCACTCAGCAGCGGTTGCTCCCGATGCGCAGTTCACCGATTTGTTGCCGCGCTTGTTGCCGGCGAAGAGCTCGAACTTGCCCGAAGCGTCCACATTGATGGCATCCGTGGTGGTGATGGCTGAGGTGAACTGCACCGTGATGGATTTTATGAGCCTGTCTGTGTTGCTCTCCACCGTGAGGTAGGGGAAGTACCAGGTGTTGGTATGGCCTTCCACAGGCACTGCCGCTCCTGCCTTGATGGACAGTGTGGTGTCGTCGCCAGCGGCAGTGCTCGCGGTGACATCGTCTGCCGCCAGGGCCACTGTGGGTGCAAAGGCCCCCACAGGCACCATAGAGAGCAGCAGCATCAAGCTCATGACCCACGCCGCTATGCGCGAAAGACGGCTGCATCCCCCTCTCTGGTGCGTCCTAGACAGATGTGTGTGGTCGCTCATGGCCATCCCCTTCTCTCACGTAGCCTCGAGCCTAGGGCTGCCAAGAAACCCAGCGGCTAAGGTCGAAACCCCTAATTGCTAGAAAACCCAAGGTAGAAGGCATATTATGCCTACTGTATACATAAACCTGAAAGGTATCTGTAGGGTGAGTATAGCCACAGAAAACCCCTCCTGTAAGGAGGGGTTCGCTAAGTTTTATGGGGATTGATGTGCGGCGAACAGGCAGGTAAACCTTCTAAAAGGTGTGGGATGCACCATATATAGCGCGACGGCTCGCCGAATGCCCTAGCTGTAGTTGCGCAGGTCGGTGCCCAACACTACCAGTACGTCGGCATCTGATATGTAGACGCCTTCACCCGGCACCACTTCCACTTCGCCGCCCAATGCCTGGGCCACTGCCTGAGCTTTGGGCTTGGCGGCGTCATTCATATAGGCAACCACGGTGCTGTCGTAGCGGTTGCGTGCGGTGCCGGCAGAGGTGTCGTAGCCATAGGCCGCCAAGCTGTTGGCAACGCGCCCAGCCAAGCCGTCTTCGCCTGCGCCATTGAGGACCTCGACGGTGCCGGAATGGACGGTTCCGTCCTTATCGGCAGAGGTATTGGTGTCGAAGGTGGTGGAATCTTGGCCTGAGCCCCCGTCGTTTTTGACGTTGGTCTTGCCGCCAGCCACCTCGCCGGTGGGGTCGTCGTCGGCGCTCTCATAGGGGGAGAGGCCCTGGTCCACGCGGCTCATCATCTTTTGCCAGGCAGCGGTGTCGCAGATCTCGTACCAGGTCTCGTTGAGGTAGGTGGAGGTGGTGGGCTCCATGCCGGTATAGACGTCGGTGTCCATGTTGATGCCCTTCATCTGGGCAGCCAGGTTGAGGATCTGCTGGAGCGAGAGGTCGGTGGACACGGCGTCTGCCATCGAAGAGATGGTGGCTGTCATGGTGGCGGGGTCGCTTGCCAGCACCTTCTTGACGATGGCGGCGATGACCATGCGCTGGTTGGCGGCGCGATAGAGGTCGCCGTCGCCATAATTGTCGTAGGCGTGGCGGCTGCGGCAGAGGGTGAGGGCCTGGGCGCCGTTCAAGGTTTGCTCGCCCTTTTGGATGGGCTCGCCAGCATAGGGGTCGTTGATGTCGATGGGCACGTCCACCGTGACGCCGCCAAGCGCGTCCACGATGCCCTCGAAGTGATCGAAGTCGATCTCTGCGTAGTGGGAGATGGGCACGCCGGCGAACTTGCTGATGACCTCAACTGTATAGGAGGGGCCGCCCACCGAGTAGGCCGCATTGATCTTTTGCTTGCCGTGCTCGCCAAGATCCACCAGGGTGTCGCGGTGGATAGAGACCAACGTCACCTGCTTTTGCTTGGGATCGATGCGGGCCAGCATGATGGAGTCGGTGCGGTAGTTGGAAGAGTCCTGGCCGTACTCCGCGCTCTCTGCACGCTGCTCGGATTTATCCACGCCCAAAAGCAGCATGTAGAACGGGTCATCTGCCTGCACGTTGGTGAGGGTGCCGCGAAGCTTGTCGTTCACGCCCTCATGGAGGCGGTTCTCGATGTTGGAGAGATAGGCCCAGGCGATGCCGCCGCCGGTAAGGATCACGCAGAGCACAATGATGACGGCCACGCGAATGCGCTTGTGAAGGCTGCGACGCTTGCGGGCAGCCGAATAGTGCTCTACCGCGCTTTGACGGGAGAGATCTTGGGCTTCTGGCTGCTGAGTGCGGCGATGCTTGCTCAATGGAAAACCCCTCTTGGCTGGAAATGTTGGCAGCGAGGTCATAGAAGGAAGACGGTGGGGTACATAGGAGGAGCGGGCCGGAAGGCTCGGGTTTCTCAGGCGTACCTTAAGGTCTCAGACCTGCAAGGATGGGCGGCCCATTGCACCTAAGGTGCCTATGCAACAAGCCGCCATAATGAGTGAATATAGATTCGACTAAGTATACAAGCGACAAATCTAAGGTGTATGGCGGCGCTATGAACAGGCCGTGTGGTTTTAGATGAGTCTGATAGCTTAGAGGCGCCCTGCCGCATCGCTCTCTTTGGGGTCGCGACGCATATGGGCCCTTCTTGCATTTGGCAGCTCTGGGCCTGTTTCCTTAGCTACCTGCCTGTTTTTGGTCACGCGGGCATTGTTAAGGATGCATCACAGCAGTTCCAAAAGGGTCCTGCGGGCTTTAGAGTGGACAAAGACTTTTGGGGCACTGCACAGGTCCCAAAGTATCTGGGATGCCTACTCTTTATGGTGCACCTCAGGCCATGAACTACTGCAAGGACGGATCTTTTGATAGAACTGCGCGACCTCGATAAAACTTTTGAGACTGCCAACGGCCCGCTTCATGCGGTGCGCCAGGTCAACCTCACCATCGACGATGGGGAGATCTTTGGCATCATCGGCTTTTCCGGAGCGGGCAAGTCCACGCTGGTGCGCTGCATCAACTTGCTGGAGCGCCCGGACGCAGGCGCAGTGATTATCGACGGCACCAACCTTATGGAGCTCTCCGCTAAAGAGCTTCGAGCCCAGCGCAAAAAGATCGGTATGATCTTCCAGCAGTTCAATCTGCTTCAGCAGCGCAGTGTGCTGGCCAATGTGCGCTATCCCTTGGATATCGCCGGAGTCAAGCGCGACGCGGCTAATGCCCGGGCCAAAGAGCTTCTCGAGACCGTAGGCCTTGCCGAGAAGGCCCAGGCCTTCCCCTCGCAGCTCTCCGGTGGCCAGCAGCAGCGGGTGGCCATTGCCCGTGCCCTGGCATCGGATCCCTCCATCATCTTGTGCGACGAGGCCACCAGCGCGTTGGACCCTGAGGCTACACGCTCGGTGCTCGACCTGCTCAAGGAACTCAATCGCACGCTTGGCGTCACCATCGTGGTGATCACCCATGAGATGAAGGTGGTGGAGCTGGTCTGCGACAAGGTGGCCGTCATGGCCTCTGGCGAGATCAAAGAGGTAGGCACGGTCCACGACGTCTTCTTGCACCCCCAAAGCGCCACTGCCCGCCGCCTCATCGAGCCGGCGGTAGACGCGCTGGAAGCGCGCGAGGGCCAGGTGCCCGCCGGCATGCTGCGCATCGCGTTTACCGGCGAGGAGTCTGGCGATCCGGTCATCAGCGACCTCTCCATCACCTGTGGCGTGCGCGTGTCCATCATGGGCGCCAATACTCAAGACATCGGCGGCCATGCCTATGGCCAGATCCTCATACAAATGCCCCAAGACCCGGATGCCTGCGCCCGCATCAGGGCTTATTTGGACGGGCGCGGCATTCATTACGAAGAGAGCGGAGACCCACGAATGCCCGGCGGGGACAACCCTCAGCAGGCAGGAGGCGATGAGGCATGAGTCAAGAAATGATCGATCTTTTAGCCTCAGGAACCTGGGAAACCCTCTACATGACGCTGGTTTCCACCGCCATCGCCTACCTGTTGGGCGTGCCTTTGGGCGTGGTGCTCTTTGTGACCTCGCCAGACGGCATCGCTCCCAACAAGGCAGTGAACCTGGCAGTGGGCGTCATCGTGAACATCCTGCGTTCTATTCCCTTCCTCATCCTGCTGGTGGCAATCCTGCCCTTCACCCGCGTGGTGGTGGGCACCACCATCGGCTCTACCGCCACCATCGTGCCTTTGGTGGTGGCAGCGGCCCCCTATGTGGGTCGTATGGTGGAGTCCTCCTTAAAAGAGGTGGACCCTGGCGTCATCGAAGCAGCCCGCGCCATGGGCTCTTCTCCGCTGCAGATTGTCACCAAGGTGTTGCTCCCCGAGGCTGGCCCCTCCCTTTTGGTGGGCGCCGCCATCTCGCTGGCCACCATCCTGGGCTACTCGGCCATGGCAGGATTTGTGGGCGGCGGCGGCCTGGGCGCCATTGCCATCAACTACGGCTACTACCGCTATCAGACCGACGTCATGCTCATCACCGTGGCACTCCTGGTAGTGATCGTGCAGATCTTCCAGGAAGGCGGCCTCAAGCTGGTGAGCCGTGTGGACAAGCGCCGCCGCTAGGGATACCCGCAAGGGTTCTGCCTGCAAAGGCACGGGCTTCTCGGCCAGCCATTCTGAGATCTAGGAATGAAACAAGCAGTGCGCATGCATCAATACAGAGTGCATCACAGAGTGCATCAATACATTAAGAAAGCGAGTATCGCTATGTCTTTGAAAAAGGTCCCCTTCCGTATTCTGGGTCTATGCCTGGTGGCCGTGCTGGCGGTAGCTGGGCTTACGGCGTGCGGGCAGTCGGGCAACGGGCAGTCGGGTGACGCCTCGGGCGACAAGACCATCAAGATCGGCGCCAGCCCCACCCCTCACGCCGAGATCTTGAACAACCTCAAGGAGCAGGCCAAAGAGGACGGCTACACCCTGGATGTGGTGGAGTACAACGATTACATCCAGCCCAACACCGCTCTGGAGGACGGCCAGCTGGATGCCAACTACTTCCAGCACATCACCTATTTGAACGACTTCAACCAAGAGAACGGCACTCATCTGGTGGACGCCGCCGACATCCACTTCGAGCCCTTCTGCCTCTACGCCGGCAAAACCGCCTCGCTGGACGCGCTGCCTGACGGCGCCGTAGTGGCCGTGCCCAACGACACCACCAACGAGGCCCGCGCATTGCTGCTGCTCCAGCAGGAAGGTCTCATCAAACTCAAGGACGGAGCCGGCCTGAACGCCACGGTGGTAGATATCGTGGAGAACCCCAAGAACCTGCAGATCCAGGAGATGGAGGCTGCTCAGCTGCCCCGTTCGCTCCAGGATGTGGACATCGCGGCTATCAACGGCAACTTCGCGCTGGGTGCCGGCCTCAAGACCGAGGACGCCCTGGCCACCGAGTCTGATACCGGCGAAGCCTCCAAGGCCTATGTGAACGTGCTGGCCGTGAAGGACGGCAACCAGGACAGCGAGAAGACCAAGGAGCTGGTGAAGCTGCTCACCAGCGACCAGACCCGTCAGTTCATCGAGGACAACTACAACGGCGGCGTGGTAGCGGTCTTCTAAGCGCGCTGCCAAGAGCAGCTGCCGGCCATTGCCTCCCGGAGGCGGCAGGCGGGTTTCTCGGCAGCTGCGGGCGCGGGCTGCGAGCCGGTATGCACAGGCTTTGAGCTCACAGGAACCGACATTCAATGGGGCGCTGGCCTTGGGGCCGGCGCCCTTTTCGTGCCCGCGGGGACCTTCGGCGGTGCTGGGGGAGGAGGCGCGCGGGATGAAGGGGCGCTGGGCGAGGATGCGCTAAAATATCAAATAATGAATTTGTGTTTTAGGACCTTCATCGCACTTGGACGACGCAAACACCGAGAGCGACGAAGCAGCGAAAACACAAATCGCGGGGCAGTCTGCACGCGAAGGTCTTCGTGACCCTGGGGCAACGTATCGTCCGAAGGCGTAAACATGCGGCCTATGCGTCGGCGCAGTGCGTGCACCAATGGCTCAACGACGTTGTTTCCCATGTAAACCGCCGGTCCTGTGCCCGAAGCACCCTCAGGGGGGGTAGTATCCCTAAAGCTTGCTCTTAAGGCCCACGCGCAAGCGTCAGGGCCCTTTTGGCATGTCCATAAAGTCCATGCCGAGAAACTCGCCCCTCCCATACATATCTATAGCGATCGATGTGGGATTGGCGGGTAATCATCGGTTGGTTTCCGGTGCCATCTCTGTCGTTCCCTCGCCTAGGAAGGCCGCCTTCCATGATCATTGACCGTATCGCCAAACAGCTTCTGGCAGACGCCAACCTGTCGCCGTTGGTAAAGGCGCTGGCAGCCCATCAAGACGCCACGCTTTCGGTAGGCCAGTCCGGCCGCGCGCTGATGCTTGCCAGCCTGTGGGCCAAAGATCCCAGGCCCTGTCTTTATGTGGTCTCCGGCGAGGAGCTGGCAGACCGTGCGGCCCGCACCCTTCAAGCCTGGCTGGGGCTGGAGCAGGTGGAGCGCTATCCCATGCGGGAAGATCTGCCCTGGAAAGACACTAAGCCCAATATGGCGGTGCTGGGCGCCCGCACTCAGGCGCTGGCAAGCCTGGCCACCGGCGAGCCGCGCATTGTCGTAGCCAGCGCCCGGGCGCTTTTGCGCCGGGTGCCTCCGGCAGAGGTGCCCTTTTGGCAAACCCTTCGCTACGAGGTGGGCCAGGAGGTGCCCTATGAGAAGATCGGCGGGGCGCTGCTCGCGGCCGGCTACGTGAACTTGGGCGAGGCAGCGGAGCCAGGCTCCTTTGGCATCCACGGTGACAATGTGGACGTATATCCAGCTCAGGGCACCAACCCCGTGCGCCTGGAGTTCTTTGGCGACGAGATCGACCGCATCCGGCGCCTGGTGCCGGCCACAGGGCAGACCATCGGCGATTTGGATGCGGTGGAGTTTCAGCCTGCCCGCGAGTATGCCCTCACTGACGAGACGGTAAAGCGCGCGGAGCATGCCCTTTGGGATAGGGCTCGCGAAAGTTCGGCGGTGGCGGCAGACCTGGAAGCCATCACGGCGCGCATTCCCAATCCTCAGACAGAGCGTTACCTGGCCCAGCTCTACGGGTCGACGGCCTCGCCCATCGATCATATTTGCAAGGAGGCGCTGGTGTGCCTCAACGAGCCTCGTGCACTCTTTGACGACTGCTTGCGCGCCTACGACGACCTGGCGGCCTCAGCCAGTGCAGCCAAGCTCAAGCCGGAGCTCGCGGAGCTCTACACAGACCCTCGCAAGCTTGATTTTGGCTCCCAGCAGCGCCTGAACTTCTCTTCGCTCAATACGGCCGGCACTCCGGTGACCGCCGAGCTTACCGTGCGCCAGCCGCAGATCGCCGGCTCTGACACACGCCTTTTAGGCCGCACCCGCGAGCTTTTGCGCGATGACTTCGCCATTGCCTTTGCGGTGCCCGACAGGAGCGCCCGCCAGTCGCTGGAGCTCTCCTTTGGCGACGAGCACGTGCCCTTTGCAGAGTCGTTGGCCTCAGACCCTGCCAATGCTGCCTCCATATTGGACCCGGAGGCTTACAAAAAAGCGCTGCCTCTCCAAGCGGGCTCGGTGAGCTTCTTCGAAGCGCCGGTTCCTGCAGGCGTGATAGTGCCCTCTGCCCGGTTGGCGATCTTCTCGGTAGGGGACTTGACGGCTCGTTTTGCCAGCCGCACCAAATCGCGCGCCATCGATCCCACCCAGGTGACCTTCCCCTTCAAGCCCGGCGACTACGTGGTTCATGCCACTCACGGCATCGCCAAGTTCGCCGACATCGTGCGTCGGGAGATCGACGGGCGCGAGCGGGACTACTTCTTGCTGGAGTATTCGGCGG
This sequence comes from Muricaecibacterium torontonense, assembly GCF_004793925.1. Classification (NCBI taxonomy): domain Bacteria; kingdom Bacillati; phylum Actinomycetota; class Coriobacteriia; order Coriobacteriales; family Atopobiaceae; genus Muricaecibacterium; species Muricaecibacterium torontonense. The sequence continues at coordinate 262,696 of NZ_SRYE01000002.1, forward strand.
GAGACAAGCTTTACGTGCCGTTGGAGCAGGTGGATCGCATCTCGCGCTATGTGGGGCCGGACGGGTCGGCGCCCAGGCTCACGCGCCTCAACACCGCGGATTGGTCGCGCGCTACCGCCAAGGCGCGCAAGAGCGCCAAAAAACTGGCCTTTGACCTAGTAGAACTCTACACTCGCCGCGCCACGGTGCAGGGCTATGCCTTCTCGCCGGACGACGCTGCCCAGCGCGAGATGGAGGCAAGCTTCCCCTATCCTTTGACTTCTGATCAAAGCCGCGCCATAAACGATATCAAAGCCGATATGGAACAGCCCAAGCCAATGGACCGCCTGCTCTGCGGCGACGTGGGTTTTGGCAAGACCGAGGTGGCCCTTCGCGCCGCCTTCAAGTGCGTGGAGGACGGTCGCCAGGTCATGGTGCTATGCCCCACCACCATCCTGGCCCAGCAGCACTACGAGACCTTCCAGGAACGCTTCGCGCCCTTCGGCGTCAAGGTGGCGGTGCTTTCCCGCTTCAGGACTGCCGCCCAGCAAAAGAAGTCCTTGGAGGAGTTTGCCAAAGGCGAGGCAGATGTGCTTATCGGCACCCATAGGCTGCTGTCTCGCGACGTGAACCCCCACAATCTGGGCCTGGTCATCGTGGACGAGGAGCAGCGCTTTGGCGTGCAGCACAAAGAGCAGCTCAAGAATCTGCGCGAGCAGGTGGACGTGCTCACGCTCTCGGCTACGCCCATCCCTCGCACGCTGCAGATGAGCCTCTCGGGCGTGCGCGACATGAGCCTCATCATGACGCCGCCCAAAGGCCGCCTGCCGGTGAAGGTGCACGTGGGGGAGTACGATCCCGATGTAGTGAGCGATGCCATTCGTGCCGAGACAAGCCGCGGCGGTCAGGTGTACTACGTGTCTAATCGTGTGACCACCATCGATGAGGCGGTGGAACGCGTGCGTGAGGCGGCGCCGGAGGCTCGCATCGGCGTGGCCCATGGGCAGATGAGCCCGCGCGAGGTGGAAGACGTCATGGAGCGCTTCCAGACTCACGACATCGACGTCTTGGTGGCCACCACCATCATTGAGAGCGGTATCGACAACCCTCATACCAACACCCTCATCATCGAGGACTCCCAGCGGCTGGGTTTGGCTCAGCTCTACCAGCTCAAGGGCCGCGTTGGCCGCGGGCGCACCCAGGCCTTCGCCTACTTCCTGTTCCCTGGCGAGCGCCCGTTGACCGAGGAGGCCACCGAGCGCCTGACCGCTATCAACGAGTATCAGGATCTGGGAAGCGGCATGCGCATCGCCATGCGCGACCTGGAGATCCGCGGTGCGGGATCGCTGGTGGGCGCCGAGCAGCACGGCAACCTCCAGCAGGTGGGCTTTGACCTGTTCACCCAGATGCTGGGTGAGGCTGTGAGCGAGGCCAAGGGCGAAGTGGGCGAGGTGGCGCCGGCAGAGACGGTGGTGAACCTCTCGGCAGACTTCTTCTTTGACGACGAGTACATCCCCGAGATCGACAAGCGCGTGCTGGCCTACCGCCGTGTGGCCGCCGCCACGGAGCTTGCCCAAGTGGATGCGCTGGAGGCCGAGCTGGAAAAGACCTACGGCTCATTGCCGCCGGCAGCCCGCAACCTGTTGGACCGCCAGCGCATTCGTATTCGTGGGGAGAGGTTGGGGATCACCTCGGTGGCGCTCACCGGAGGCCAGCTGGTCTACATGGGCGCCGACGTGCCTCGCGACCTGGTGCCGGGACTCAAGCGCAAGGGCGCCCGTGTGTTCTCCCAGTCTAAAAAGCTCACCTATCCCTTCCGCAAGGACGCAGAGGATCTGGTAAGCGCCGCTTTAGGAGTCTTGGAGACTCTGGGCGGCGATGATGAAGACTAGTCGGGCCGGTGGTCCTGACCGGCCAGCCATGTCAAAATTGAAAGCTACAGGCGCTCGCCCCTCTGGGAGGGGGCGAGCCATAGAGGCGAGGTAGAGGTGCGTCTATGAGTGCAAAGGCATCCAAAGCGATGAAGGGCAAAACGACCAGGAGGGCCAAAGTCAAAGGGCGCAAAGCTAAAAAGGCGGCCGCCCCGGCAACCTCCCGGGGCGCCTCTCGGACGTCTCAAGCAAAGGCGTTGCCGCAGCTGCCCCCAGCCGAGCAGCGCCGGTGGTCGCTCTTCTCGGCCAGTCGCTCTAAGCCGCTGGTGCCTGAGGTGCTCGATCGCGACGGTCAGGCAGTGCCCAAGGATCAGGCGCCTTCTGTGGTGCGCTATCTTCAGGGCTGCGTAACGGCTCGAGTGAGGGACGGCGGCCTCGTGCAGCCGGAGCGCTTCTCGGCAGCCCAGCTGGATTACTTGCATTCTGTTGGCCGCGGTCACAGGGCCGATGCCACCGCCGGCGTATGCCTGGCCTTCTCCACGCGGGCCACCTGTCTCTCGCTGGAGGTGGAGGTGCTGCAGGACCTCTCCCATGACGCCGCAGACGCTCGGCTCATGAGCGAGCTTCTGGCTCGGCAGGAGGCCCAAGGGCGCACAAAGCTGCTGGCAGAGGAGGGAGCCTGGGTGCCTCGGTCCACCACTGCCCCTGCGGCAGGGCTCATGGATGGCCTGGGGCTTGAGGCGGGTGGCCGGTTCTATGGGGCGCGGGTGGAATCGGGAACGGCAGAGTTCGAGCTGGACAATCCTGACCGTGCTCTCACGACGTGCCGCCTGTGGCTGCCCAGTCTCATGAGCGTGGCGGTGGGAAACCTCCGTGCCAACGATCGGCTGGAGCCTCTGGCGCCGGCCCCCTTGCTGCTGTGCCTTGGCGACTCCATCACCCAGGGCTTCATGGCGGGCTCCCCGGCTCACAGCCTGGGCGCGAACCTGGCCCGCGAGCTGGGATGCCAACTGCTCAACCAGGGCATTTCCGGCCACGTCTTCGACGATGAGACCTTGAAGGGCATGAGCTCGGTGCGCCAGGCGGCCCCTGCTCTGGTGACGGTGGCCTATGGCACCAACGACTGGGCCAAGGTGGCCTCTGCCAAGGAGATCCGCACCCAGGCGCGCCGCTATCTGGAGCGTCTCACCCAGCTGTTCGACCCCTCGACCATCTTTGTGATCTCGCCTCTGTGGCGTGCCGATAAGGACGTCTCCGCCTCCGGGAAGCCTTTGGGCTGGGTGAGAAAGACTCTCAAAAAGCTCTGCGACGACATGGACATCTCCTATGTGGATGGCAAGGATCTGGTGCCCCATGATCCCCTCTACTTTGGAGACGGCCGCCTGCACCCCAACGCCGCAGGCTATCTGCACTATAGCGAGGGCGTGCTTCAGGCGTTGGCAGCCGCCCGGTTCCCGGCGTCGCTTCAGGCGGTGAGGGCTGGGAAGGCCGCGCCGCAGCCTGGCTTGGCGCCTTTTTCTGCCGCAGGGGCCGCGGCTTCCGAGCCTTCCTTAGAAGCCCAGGTAGATGCTGTGTCCCAAGAGCGCCCTGGCGCGCCTCAGACCCATCCGGACTTCGATGCCTTGGTGCGCACCATCTGGCGCCTGCGCCAACCCGACGGCTGTCCTTGGGACAGGGAGCAGACCCACGCTTCCATCAAGAAGAACATGGTGGAGGAGGCCTATGAGGCGGTGGATGCCATCGAGGCCGCCGACGATGCCCACCTTCAAGAAGAGCTGGGCGACGTTCTTATGCAGGTGCTCCTCCATGCCCAGATCGCCCAAGATGACGGCGCCTTTGGCATCGACGACGTCCTCTGCGGCCTCAACGCCAAGCTGGTGCGCCGCCATCCCCACGTCTTTGGAGCCCAGGACGCCTCCAATCCAGAGGAGGTGCTCTCCATCTGGGAGACGGTCAAGAGCCGGGAGCGCGCCAATGCCCAAGCTCCCCAGGGGCTTTTGGACTCGGTGCCTCGGGCACTGCCTGCCTTGATGGAGTGCCAAAAGATCTCCAAGCGCGCCGCTCGCGCCGGCTTTGACTGGGACAGCCCTGAGGCAGTCTGGGACAAGGTGGACGAGGAGCGCGCCGAGTACCTGGCAGAGCCCCAAGGCTCTGCCGCCGTTGCCGTCGAGTTTGGAGACCTGCTCTTTGCCCTGGTAAACGTGGGCCGCAAGGCGGGCATCGACTGCGAAGAGGCCCTGCGCGCCTCCAATGCCAAGTTCCGCCGCCGCTGGCAAGGGGTGGAGGAGCTCTGCCATCAGCTGGGCAAAGAGCCTCACCAGCTCTCAACCCAGGAGCTCAACGAGCTTTGGGACCAAGTGAAGGCTGCCGAGAAGGACGCGCCCTCCCGGGCGTAAGCCTGCAGGGCCGTCCCGGCCAGCCCGCGCACATGGCCTCTCCACAGGGCTGAAGCCCAAGGCTCTATACTGTCATCTCCACCGCAGATCATTCGCACTACCTCGCACTCAAAACCTGGCACTGAGGAGTTAGATGTCCACACGCGCTCGTTCCCATAGCAATCGGCGCTCCAACGACGCTACGTTGACCTTTAGGCCCAGATCCGGCCCTGCTCCCCAGGCTGGCAGCTCCCGCAGCGCCAACGGCAGGGCTTCTGGGCCAGAGGCAGAAGAGGCCGAAGAGCCTCTCTACGAGGTAGAGGACTATGAGGAGTCCCAGGTAGCTGGGGATGAGTCCTATAGTCGCGGGCCTGCAGAGCCCTACCGGCCGGAGATCCAGCTTACTGATGACGGCCCCTATATGGACGCCTCGGGCTATCGCAAGCCGTCCTCTACGCGCTTCAGGCCTTCGGGCACGTTGGCTTCAACCCAGTTGTCGCAGCCCTATGGCAGGGGCGCGTCTGCCCAGGCCACCGGCGATTTGTCCCAGGCGCGCAGGCGGCTGGAGGCCCAGGGCACTCGCAGCCAGCGTGCCTCAGGGCGCACAAGCACCCAAGGCTCCTGGTTCTCTGTCACGGTGGCAAGCCTCAAGGAGCGGGTTTCTCGGCAGACAAAAGAGTCAGGGCGCCCCGCTGCCGGCCGCTCTGCTGCGAGCGCAAGGACAGGGCGCGCTACCTCGGCGGTGGGCGCAAAGCTAGGGGACGACTTCAAGGGCGTGCGCACTTCGCGGTGGGGGCGCTCCAAGGGCGATGAGGGCTCGGAGGCACCCAAGGCTCCCTGGCAGGTGAGGCTCAGGGTGCCCCTGGCAATCATGGGCATTTGCCTGGTGGCTCTGGCCATCCTCTACCCGCCGGCCTGCGATTACTACAGGGCCAGGCGCAACGGCGAGGTCTATCAGGCGCAGCTGGATGCCTTCAATGGCCTTAATGAGGAGGAGAAGGCCCGCATTCGCTCCCTCAATACCGAGCAGGGCATCGAGGATGAGGCCCGGCTCCATGGCTACGTGCGACAGGGGGAACAGGCGGTGACGGTCTCGGGACTCCCCGAAGAACAGGATGCCGGCCAGGCCGCGCCCATTCCCGACGACATTAAAGCTGAAGTGTTGGCGCGTACAGATCCCTGGTACGTCCAAGCGCTGGACGTGCTCTTTGGCTATAAGAAAGGTGCATGAGTTATGGAAGACCTCATTCGCGTAGCAGCCATCGACCTGGGCACGGTGACCGCCCGAGTAGGCATCGCCGACCTGCGCGACGGCGAGCTGGAGGCCATTGAGCGCAAGAGCACCATCTGCAATCTGGGCGAGGGTGTTGATGCCACAGGCCAGCTGTCTCAAGCGGCCATCGATCGCGTACTGGCTGCAGTGGACGACTTTTTGCAGCAGATCAAAGAGGCTCGTTGCCATTACGTGGGGTGCTTTTTGACCTCGGCCGCCCGAGATGCCGAGAATAGCGAAACCCTCTTAGAGGCGTTGCGCTCCCGTGGGCTCGATCCTGAGGTCTTGTCCGGCGAGGCCGAGGGCCCTTTGACGTTTTTGGGGGTGACCCAGGCCATCGACCTGCCCTCCATGGCGGTGGCAGACCTAGGCGGCGGATCTACCGAGCTCACCTTGGGCGGCGTGACCGAAGAAGGCGTGGTAGTGGACTGGACCCATTCCTTTGACGTGGGCGCCCGCCGCGTCACCGAGCGCTACCTGGAGCGCACCGACCCTCCCGCCCGCGATGCCATCGTGCAGTGCTGCTGCGAGGTGCGCATGGCTTTTGAGGCTCAGATGCCCTGGATGGACGGCATTTTGCCGCGCCCTGACGCCTTGGTGGTCACCGGTGGCACGGCTACCACGGTAGTGGCTGCCAAACTGGGCTTGGATCCCTACGACAGCGCCCAGGTGCAGGGGGCTACCCTCACCATTGGCGACGTGGACGAGTTCGCTCAGCTGCTCTCTGCCATGACGCAGGAGCAGAGGGCGAAGATCGTAGGCGTGCAGCCTCAGCGAGCTCCGGTGATTCTGGGAGGCGTCTTGCTGTTGGGCGAGCTCATGCGCGCTGCAGGCTTCCTAGAGCTCACGGTGAGCGAATCGGACGGTTTGGCAGGGGAGTGTGTGGCTATCGCTCAAGAGCTGGCTCACAAGAAGACAGACCTGCCCCTCCAGGTGAGGGTTACCGATCTTTGGGCCTAAAATGGTTCTTTGATCGAGCTCCTCGTCACGGGCGAGATGGGCTACCATGAGGAACTGATCTGGGGGCGTGGCGAAACGGCATACGCATCGGACTTAAAATCCGCCGCCTTCGGGCTTGTGGGTTCGAATCCCACCGCCCCTACCAGTAGCAATTAGCGAGGGCAGGCTGCATGCCTGCCCTTTTCTAATAGAAAGCAGCGAAGCATGAAGCGCATTCTTTTGGCCTGTGGCTCGGGTTTTGCCACCTCTACTGCAGCGCGTACTCGTCTCGAGCGCCTGCTCAATGAGCATGGCTATGAGGGTCGCTACGAGATTCATCAATGCAAAATCGCCGAGGCCGCCCGCCTCTCCGACAGCTTCGACTTTTTGGTGGCTACCATGATGGCTCCGCAGCATCTGGGCTGTCCCTATGTCAACGGCATTCCCTTCCTGCTGGGCGAAAACATGGGTCCCTCTGAGCGTCAGGTGCTTCAGCTCATGGAGACTCCCTCGTGCCACCTAGGCACCAAATAACCTCTGCACACCACGGGGGTGCAGGCCTGTTCCTGCGCGCAAACGGGTACAGTCCTCAAAATGAGGTTTCTTAAGGCTGGAGGGCACATGAAACGCAAGATCACAGCAATGCTTATGGCGGCAACGTTGGCGCTCAGTCTGGGCGCATGCGGTCAATCGTCTTCAGCTACCACCAACAACGACGAGGCATCCCAGTCTGCCGATGCCACTGCCACCACCAAGAGCTTCAGCTCTGAGCAGTACGGCAACGTGGGCGAGGGCACTGCCTACCTGGTAAGCGGGGAGGGCTCTACCCAGAACGGCTCTATCCCCGAGCTTGCGGTGAACCCTGCCAAGCGCGCAGCCCAAATCACGCTGGTACTCGAAGGCGTTCCTGCCGATACAATCACCTACGTCTATGTGGATGGCCAAGAAGCCGCCACTCTTAATAAGTCCAGCGAAACCGCTGATTTGGAGCTCAAAGACGAGCAGTTGGACTCCGGCGAGCATTCGGTGGAGTTTGTGCAGTTCGACTCCAACAAGCCCTCCGGGTCGGTGACCTTCTATCGCGTAGGTCGCTATATGGTGAACTAACGGGATATCGGCGAGATCCTTTGGCTGCTGCAACCAGTCAAAAACAGCCCTAGAAACGCGCGGTTTCTAGGGCTGTTGCGTTTTGTGGTGCCCCCAACGAGACTCGAACTCGTGTTTTCGCCTTGAAAGGGCGACGTCCTGGGCCACTAGACGATGGGGACTAAGGCGACTTGTGCGTATCGGCATTAAAAATACCGTGACCTGGCTTATAAGGCCTAGGCGCACAAGAGCTTACTGAGTATAGCAAATACTTTTGGGCGCTCCCAGACTCACTCAATAACCCACAACTCAAAAATCGTAGCCGCGGGATTGGGCGAAGGAGGCAGCCTGCTCGGCGACTTGGGGCTGGTTGGCGACCCAGGTGATGAACTCGGGCACGTCTACCACCAGAGGGTCTGCCTCGCGCACTGCCAGGGTGACTTCTTCGAAGGAGCCAGGGGCAAAGGTGGGGCGCAAAGGCAGGTAGGGCTCCACGTAAACCGGATGCAACAGAGCATAAGCGGCGCCTTCATTGAGGGACAGGAAACCCTGGAGGGCCCTGCGGGCAGCAGGCATGCGGTCCAGCTTGAAGAGCATCACCGTGCGGGCTAGGTTGGTCCAGGCACTGCCTCGGCGATGGAAGCGGGCATCCAGCTCGTCAAAGCCAGTCTCGTCTTCCAACCGTGCGAAGGCGAGGGCTTGGGTGTGGCGCATGCCCAGCTCGTCGTTGGGCAATAAATCCAGAAGCTGGCCGGCGGTGGTAAGGGCCCGCTTATAGAAGGCAGCCTCTGTCGCCATAAAGGCGATGGCGGCTTTATGGCGCAGCGCAGGGCGGGCAAACACGTTGTCCCAGGCAGATCCAGAGGCAGGTATATGGAGTTCTTGGCCTTCCAGCTGTTGGGATTCTAGGTCGATGAGCGCCTCGACCACCTCGAAGGTCTCATCTTCTTGCAGCAAGGCAGAGACCACGAGTGCGTCGGTGCAGCGAGGATCGATCTCTAAGGCGTGCCCTGCGGCTGCAAGTACCTGGTCACGGCGCTTGGCAATGGTGGCCATGTAGTCTTCGTTGGAGAGGAACTCGTCTTCTGGATGCGGCTGGCGATAGCTGTCGAGCACGGGGGCCAGCTTGGCAAAGGCAATGTCTGAAGGGTGGGTGAGGTATGGCCCAAGGTCTTCTTGGACAGCTTCCAAAAGGGCTGAGAAGGCGCCGTCGCTCATGGGCTCATGGGACTCTTTGTAGTAAAGGGCTACGCGCCAAACCAGCTCTTCTTGAAAGGCAGCCGGCGAAGCGGGAGAGCCGCCAGGTGTAAGCGGGGTAAGTGTGCTCATGAGCGGGATTGCCCCCAATCGCCAAGCAAATCAGAAGGTCCGTCAAGGTCCCATCCGCCTTCGCCGTCTTGAGGGAACGCATCTGGCCCCTTAGACATTGAAGAGGCATCCAGCGGCACGGGGCCATTAGTAAGCATGGCCCTCAGTTCGCGCTCGTCTTCCTCGGCTTTTTGGCGCACCAGGGGATCTTGAAGCATAAAGGCGCCCAGGGTGCCATAGCCCTTGAGGTCCACGCCTTCTTGCAACAGTACCAGCGCCTCGCTGGTGGCCAAGACAAGCTCGTCGTTGGAGTAGGGCTCTACCGCCATGCGAGCAAAGATGCCCTCGGGTACTGCAGAGGATTGAGAGAGCACATAGGCAGCGTGGGGATAGATGCGCAGGATCTGATGGAGGATCTCGCGCGCAAGCTTGTAATCGTTGGCCTTGGCGCTCAGGGCCATAAAGGCAAAGGAGGCCCAGGCATCAGGTGCCGGGCGGTTGCGCATCTTGCGCGTGCGCTTTCGAAGAGAGAGGAAGCCCTCGCCGTCTTCCAGCTTCGCGTAGGCCAGCGCAGCGGTGAAGCGGGCATCAGCCACGTCTTCTGAGTCTTGGGCGAGGAGTTTCTCGGCAGCGTCGCGGGCAATAGAGTACCTGCCACACACCAGAGCATGAGAGGCCAGGGCAGCCGTCCAGCGATAGGCAGGAAAGAGGAGCAGGCGCGCCTCGAGGTCTGAGGCTACCTGCGAGGATTTGAGCGCCTCTTGGGCACGGGCCTGGCACACCTCCCAGGTATGAGCCTCGCCGTCTTTGAGGTAGCGATAGTAGGCCTCGCGGGTGGGGCTTTGCTGGGCCGTCAGGGCGCGCTGGGCATCGAAGCAGCCAGGGTCTAAGGAGACAGACTCAGAGAGCAGGCCTTGGGCCTCTTGAATGAGGGCGTAGGCGTCGTCCTCGGCCTCTACAAAGGGAAGCTCGTTGTCTATGAGCGTGACGGCCTGGGCCATAAGGTGAAAGGCGCGGTCTTGGTCTGTTTGAGGCAAGGCATCGTGGTTGCGGGCGAACTGGCGGCGAAAGGCGGCGGCTTCTCGCGCCATCCCGTAGCTGTCGGTAAGTTTGTGGTCGCGCAAATAGCGGATGCTGAGCAGCTGGTATTCCTCCCGGGCTGCATCAAAAGCCATGAATCCTCCTCCTAAAAGATAAATAAACAATTATGGCACGAAGGCAACGATTCTTTCAAGCATCAAATTAAGGTACCTAGGTGAACATGCAGTTTATAAGTAATTATAATTTAGCGTAAACTATGTGAAATACCAGCTAGATGACTATATAAAGGTAGACATTTATCGAAATTATAAGGGATGGATAGTAAAGACCCTTACAGTATTAGTCATACATAATTAGCTTTTATTACCGTTCACGGAGAAATATTGACCGTTTGTCTGGCTGAATTTAACCAAATAGTTTCAGCTGCTATTCAATGACCGTGAGCGAGAGGCTTGTATTGCCCGTAGGCCGTGGTTTGTAGAGACACATCTGGCCAACGGCGCAGCGCGTGGGAGGACTGCATCTGGCGGTAGGTTCTAACCTGCAGGTGGAGTACGCACAGGTCTTTCCAGATATCAGTCTGGCGCACAGTTGCGCCAACGATCCGGAAGAGAGGGACACGCATGTCCGAGCACTACGACATCCTCGCATGCACTGGCTGCCCCACCGGCATCGCCCACACCTTCATGGCGAAGGAAGGGTTGGAGAAAGCCGCCAAGGAGAAGGGCCTCACCATCAAGGTGGAGACCCACGGTCAGGAGGGCGTGAAGAACGCCATCACCGCTGAGGACATCGCCAACGCGAAGGCAGTAGTCATCGCTGCCGACGTGAACGTGGACGAGGGGCGCTTCGCCTCCAAGCCCATGGCCAAGGCTGGCGTCACCGCAGGCATCAAAGATCCTGCCGGTCTTATCGATCAGGCTCTGGCTGCCAAACCCGCCAAGGCCGAGGCTGCTCCCACCGACGAGGAGCTGGCCATGGAGAACCATGGCTTTGAGAAAGGCGGGATTGGCCAGGAGATCTACAAGCACCTCATGAACGGCGTAAGCCACATGCTGGTCTTCGTGGTAGCCGGTGGCGTGCTCACCGCCATCTCCTTCCTGTGGGGCATCACCTCGTTTGACTCCACGGCTGCCGACTACAACTCCTTCGCCGCCATGCTCAAGATCATCGGCGGCATCGCCATGAACCTCATGGTGCCCATCCTCTCGGCTTACATCGCCGAGTCCATCGCCGGCCGTCCTGGCCTGGTCCCTGGCTTTGTGGCCGGCATGATCGCCATCCAGGGCCTGCCTGTCTCTGCTGAGACCGGCCTCATCGATGCTGGTGGTTCCGGCGTTGGCTTTGGCTTCTTGGGCGGCATCATTGGCGGTTTCTTGGCTGGCTACGTGGTGGAGGGCCTGAAGAAGGTCTTCTCCCACATCCCTGAGAGCCTCAACGGTCTCAAGGCCATCTTCCTCTATCCTCTGTGCTCCACCTTCATTGTTGGTCTTGCCATGCTGGCCATCTCCGGCCCCATGGTGGCCATCAACGAGGGCATGATGAGCTTCTTGGAGAGCCTCCAGGGCGGCAGCCCCATCGTGTTGGGTCTGGCCATTGGCTGCATGTGCGCCTTTGACATGGGCGGCCCCGTGAACAAGGCTGCCTACGTCACCGGCACCATGCTTCTGGGCGCTGGTCTCTCCGCCGGCCCAGGCACCGCCGAGTACCTCTCCGGCACCAACTTCATGGCTGCCGTGTCTGCCGCCTGCATCGCTCCTCCTCTGGTGACCTCTTTTGCCACCATCGTGGGCAAGAAGTACTTCACCCAGGAAGACCGCGACGCCGGCCTGGTGAACCTCATCCTGGGCTGCACCCACATTACCGAGGGCGCCATCCCCTTCATGACCAAGAACATTTGGCCCGTGATGCCCATCATGATGCTCTCCTCCTCCATTGCCGCCATCCTCACCCTGCTGCTGGGCGTGCACGTGCCCGCTCCTCACGGCGGTTTCCTGGTGCTCCCCGTAGTGGATCAGCCCCTGGCGTGGGTCGGCGCCATTCTCGTAGGCGCCCTTGTGGGCGGACTCCTCTTCCTGCTCTTCAAGAAGTCCCAGTACGACAAAGAGCGCAAGGCCGAGAACGCCACTCCCAAGGCTGCGTAATCGTGCAGTCTCTCCCTAAGCCCTTTGGCCTTGGGGATGCCGAGAAGCCCCGCAACCTCTTGAGGTAGGCGTTTCTTTGGGTAGAAGTTATGCTCCTGATGCGGGCCTGACCTGGTTTCTCAAGGTCCGGCCCGCTTTTTCATTCATTCCAACCTGTTGTGGGAGAACCGATGATCCACACCCTCACTACCAACCCTGCAATCGACATGAACATCCAGACCAGCAAAGGCGAGCTGGTGCCCGATGCAGTGAATCGCTGCCAGGACGCGGTCTATTCGCCTAACGGCAAGGGCCTCAATGTGTCCTTCACCTTGGCCCATTATGGCTGCCAGAGCCAGATCCTGGGATTTTTCGGCGGCTTTACCGGCGACTATATTGTGGAAGGCGCCCGCAAGACCTGCTCTGTGGATCCTATCTATGTGGATGGTATCACCCGCATCACCGTGCTTTTGCGCGCCGGCCAAGTGGAGTACACCATGCCCGGCGCCGGTGCTTTCGTGCCTGTCGAGGCGCAGCAGGAGATGCTTTCTAAAGTGCGCGAGCTGGAGGGCCTTGAGTGCCTGGTGACCTCAGGCTCTTTGGCCCCTGGCATGGAGGGCGACTTCTACGATGAGCTGGCGGGAGTGCTGGCAGAGGTAGGGGCAGACGCCGTCTTTGACGTGTCCTCCACCCATCTAGCCTCGCTGGTAGGCAAGAAGCCCCTGCTCATCAAGCCTAACGACGACGAGCTGCGCGACATCTTTGGCCTGGATGTGACCGACGACGCCAGCGCGCTGGCCGCTCTTGAGAAGGTCCATGAGCTGGGTGCCCAAAACATCCTGCTCACCATGGGAGGCCGCGGAGCCTATTTTTACAACGGCGAGCATCTCTGGCGTGCCTCGGCACTGCCCATCAAGCCCTATCAGACGGCCTGCGCAGGAGATGCGACCTTGGGGGCGTTCTTATCGGTATGGTATGAGAATCGCGACGCTGTGGAAGACGCCCTGAAGCGCGCCATGGCCACCGGCGCCAACGCCGCCCTTTGCCCGGGTATCGGCGACTTTGCCCGTGTGGAGGAATTCGTGGCCCAAGTGCAGGTAGAGCAGGTGCGCTAGGGCTTGGGACGAGAGGGGCGCCCTGCGGTCTTTCTGCGAGACCCCGCTCAGCCTAGGCATCTATCAGCATAGATGCAGCAAGACGTCAAATAAGACAACCTATAATGATACTCCTCTGGGGCTCGTGCGCATGCGGGCCCCGGTTTTTTATCGGTCAGAGTAGGGGAGGGCTAGGTAAGGAGTTGCCCGAAGGCGGCGGGGTGAGAGGGCTCTAAAATGACACCTGACTGGCCAAACGGTAGAGGCGTTTGGCATTCTGGATTGGCTCGCCCGCTGCGAGCCCACAGGAAGGAAGGCAAGTTATGGCCCAATTCACACTCCCTCGCGACATTTTCCATGGCGAGGGCGCACTGGAGCAACTCAAGACGCTCAACGGCACCAAAGCAATCATTGTCACCGGCGGCGGCTCCATGCGTCGCGGCGGCTTCCTTCAGCGCACCGAGGAGTATCTGCAAGAGGCCGGTATGGAGACCCTGCTGTTCGAGGGTGTCGAGCCTGATCCCTCAGTAGAGACCGTCATGCGTGGCGCCGAGGCCATGAGGGAGTTCGAGCCCGATTGGATCGTAGCCATCGGCGGCGGCAGCCCCATCGACGCTGCCAAGGCCATGTGGGCGTTCTACGAGTACCCCGAGATCACCTTCGAGGACCTCATCACGCCCTTCAGCTTCCCCACGCTGCGCACCAAGGCTAAGTTCTGCGCAATCCCCTCGACCTCTGGCACAGCCACCGAGGTGACCGCCTTCGCCGTCATCACCGACTACGACAAGGGCATCAAGTATCCTCTGGCAGACTTCAACATCACCCCCGACGTGGCTGTGGTGGATCCGGAGATCGCCTACACCATGCCCGCCAAGCTTTGCGCCCACACCGGCATGGACGCCATGACCCACGCCATCGAGGCCTATGTCTCCACCGTGGCCTGCAACTTCACCGATGCCGACGCCCTGTGGGCCATCGAGCTCATCCACAAGTACGTGGTCAAGTCTTACCAGGGCGACAAAGAGGCGCGCCGTCAGATGCACGACGCTCAGTGCCTGGCCGGCATGGCATTCTCCAACGCGCTGCTGGGCATTGTCCACTCCATGGCCCACAAGACCGGCGCCGCATTCTCCGGCGGCCACATCATCCATGGCGCCGCCAACGCCATGTACCTGCCTCGCGTGATCCAGTACAACGCCAAGGATCCCCGTGCCGCTGAGCGCTATGCAGACATCGCCCGTCGCCTGCACCTGGCCGGCGATACCACAGAGGAGCTGGTAGCCTCCCTGGTGGCCGAGCTGCGCCACATGAACGACGAGCTCAACATCCCTCAGGCCATCAAGAACTACGGCGAGGGCGGCCTGCCTGCCGAGGTCTCCATCATCGACGAGACCGAGTTCTTGGAGAAGCTGCCCGAGGTGGCAGCCAACGCCATCGGCGATGCCTGCACCGGCTCCAACCCCCGCATTCCCACCCAGGAGGAGATGGAGAAGCTGCTCAAGTGCGTCTACTACGACATGGACGTAGATTTCTAACGTTCTTCCTGCCGCGAAGGGCGCGCCACAACTCTCTTATGCACTAGATATCGAAAACCGCCTTGCCGCATCTGCGACAAGGCGTTTTTTTGTTGGCAAAGCAAAGCGAGACCAATGAACTTGAACAGCCCGCGAGCTGATCCCATAGATTGGGCAACCTGGATATATATAATGTTATATGTATCACAATAAGAGATGTTGTTGCCAAATTGAATTTAAAAAATAACGCTTACTACCAGCATTTATGAAAATAAACTGAGAGATGAAATTTGCTTATGTGCTTGAATATATAGTTATAGAAGCCGATAATTTAAAGACACAAGTGCTCATTGTGGATGAGGAGAGGAAGATGAGGAGATCTTCATTGGGCCAAGGCATGCGTAAGGCGGCCGTCGCATTGATAGTGGCTTGTGCCCTGCTTTTTGCCGGGACGCCTGCCTATGCGGCCGTGACCCAGGAACAGCTCGAAAGCCATGTGGTCGAGGGGCTCAATCCTGCCAATACCAAAGTAAACCTCTTTGACTATGACACGGGGGAAAGGGGTGCCGGCAATACCGATACGCTGGGAACCACCGGTGGGGCCACCCCTTCTGTGAATTACAACACGTGGCTCACCAACCCTGGCGGCATCAATTACGGGCGCCTGCTTACCTTTGGCGACGGCATGCGCCACCTGGGTTACTGGAACCAGGGCATCGTGGCTGCTTATGGTGACATCGCGCTAAGCCGTCCCGGCATGCAAAACATCGTGGCCCCCACCCTTTCAGGCGGCTACCCCGTCATCAATGCCGATGACAGCTTGCTGGGCCCCAACGGCGGCGCCGTGGGCGCCTATAACTCCAATCCTGAGCTCTATAGCACCGCCATTCGCAACACCAACGAGATGATCTATGGTAATGCGGGTCCGCTCTACACGAGCGCGCTGGCCTCGAGCAGGACCAACCCGCTGTTCAACCCCGTGTGGGGCTGGAACATCGACCCTGCCGTGCAGGCCCAGGCGCTTTCTGTGGCAGCCGGCACGGGAAACATCGATTTTGCCGCGCTCAACAACGACGTCGCCATAAACTCCGACACTGCTGAAGGGCAAAACCTCAAAGCGACGCTTTCGAGCGGCTCCTCGCCGGTGGACTATGCCCATGGCTACGAGCTGCCCGAGTCCATCCGCTCACTCCAATACCTCTTTGACCCTGATACCGAGGCTTCCGGCAAAGAGTCCTACAACAACGTTACCGGCCTGTTCCAGATGGACGACGAAGGCTATTACTACTACAACATGCGTGACAACTTCGCCCAATATGTGGAGGATCCCCAAGAGGGCAGTGACGGGCATTTCGTGCTCTACGACGCGCCGGCCGGCCTGCGCACCGACGGCACGAACTCCGTGGGCAACTTCTTCCCCTTCAACAGCGCAGCCAACGCCTTTAGCCTGGACAACGGCCAGCTGCGAAACGCCTTGAACGCCAACAACCAGGGCAATGTCGAGCCTGTGGACCATCATTTGGGCATGACCGTCGAGACTACCTTCCGACAGCCCATCGACGGCAAGGTGGGCGCCAACCCCATGACCTTCGAGTTCGTGGGAGACGACGACGTCTGGGTCTTTATCGACGATGTGCTGGTGTTGGATCTGGGCGGCATCCACTCCGAGATCTACGGCACCATCGACTTTTCCACCGGCGATGTCAATATGGGCACCGCGTTCAACTCCAATGGCGAGATCTTCAATGCAGACGGCTCCTATATCACCGAGCCGGCAATCAAAACCAATATAAAGAACATGTTCGACAGGGCGGGACGTTCTGGCGACGAGCGGTGGAACGGCAACACCTTTGCCTCCAATACCAGCCATACCTTGAAGATGTTCTACTTGGAGCGCGGCAACTATGACTCCTTGCTGGCGGTGCGCTTCAACCTGCAGGACACGCTCTATCAGCAGATCGAGAAGGTGGACCAGTTCGGTCGTCCTCTAGCGGGCGCAGAATTCGACCTTTATGCGGCACTCCCCACCGATGGCACCACTCCCTCTGTCTCTAACAGCAGCACTTATACTCTGGACAACGTGCAGGCGAGTGGGGCGGCGCTGACCCATCTGGTGACCGACGAGAACGGCATTGCCCGTTTCACAGATCCCACCCTCCCAAGCCGTGACGGCTCCGCTCAAGAGCCCTTCAACTTCTCAGACCGCTATAACGAGAGCACGGGAGAGGGGTTGCTCTATATCCTGCGCGAGACCAAGGCGCCCGAGGGCTATAAGTCAACCCCCCAAGACCTCTTGCTGCGATTTGAGCCTGACTACACGATGCTGGTGGTGAACAACCGCTATCAGGTTGGCGCTTACTCCAGTTTCGTAAGCCACATCTTTGGCAATAGCGCCCAGGTCTTCTATGGGCAGGTGGGTCCGGACGGCGGCTTGGTCGACCAGATCCCTGGCTCCAGCCCTGTTGCGGTGGCCGACCAGGAAGACGGGCTGGTCGTAGTAGTGCCCATGCTCAAGACCCGCGTGGGAGCAGAAGACCAATGGCTACCGCTCTATGGTGACAATTTGGATGGCTTCAAGGCCATCCATTACGGGGAAGACCGCGATGCCGAGTATGAGTCCTTTAAGGAGCAAGTGCGCGTGGTGACTCTCAAAGGCGCCCTCATGCAAAGCGCCCAAGCGCAAAACTCTGTAAACGCCAACGGTTGGTTCCTCACCTGGGATCATGACACCCAACGTTTGAGCGGCTACCTTGAGAATCTTCCCGGCCGTGCCGATCGCTATCTGCTGCTAAACCCTGAAAGCGGCGATATGCGCAACTTCTATGCCATCATCAAACCTGAGGCGCTTATGCGCGTGCTTGGAGTTGATCGGGACGCGCTTCATGCCATGACCAGCGAGGAGCGCTATGAGGCCCTAGGCCAGAAGGTGGCCCAGGCGCTGGCAAAGGATGGGGGCCAGTACGGCGAGAACGTTAAGGCCATTCTGACTCAAATCAACCCTTACGACGACCCCGACAATCCTGACACTAACAACTATCTCACCCGCGGTTACACTCCCTTAGATATCAAGCAGTTCGTACGCAATTTTCGTTCGCGCATTTACATCCCCAATGAGCGGCGCGAGCTGCGCGTGTCCAAGGTCGACCAGACGGGAGCCGGCCGCAACGGTGCGACCTTCGCTCTCTATGACACGCTAGAGAAGGCTCAGGCTGCAGATCCTGCTTCCGCCGTGGCCCAGGGCGAGACCGCCACGGTCGACGGCACTGACGGCATGCTCATCTTCGAGCCCACTCAGGGCCATAGGGCGACTGCAGGCTATGCCGACATGATCTGGCCCGACGTGGAGCTCTCCCAAGAGCCGGTGACCTACTACCTTCGCGAGATCAAGGCGCCTGAAGGTTGCGAGATCAACGAAGAGATCATCGACGTCAAGGTCGGTGTCTATTCCATCTATGCAGATGCCGGCGTGCAAAACGACGGCGTCACCGTCATGGCCGGCGTAGGCAAGCTGGCCCAGACCATGGTCAAATACGCCTCCGAGGGCGACGTGAACGTGACGTTGCGCGACATCACCTCCATTGCGCAGCACCAGGAGTCGGGCGCCTTCAGCCTCACCGGGTGGCAGGACACCCTGTTGCCCGACACCAACACGCTGCAGCTGCGCCGCTCCATGAACCTGCACTACGGCGTCAACGCGGTGGTGGACTATGGTTTGGGGGACAAGGACGGCGGCAAGAACTACATGCCCTTCTTTGTCACCGACACCGGCTACGTGCGCACACGCGTCCAGCAAAACCTCAACGCTCACCCCAACCCCGACGACCCCTACTACTCCACCGCCGAGTGCGACGATCTGGGCGATCAGGACATCACCGGCCTGTTCAGCCTCATCAACACGGTGGTGGTGACCGATAAGGACACCACCAAGCCGGCCACCGGCGGCCTCAGGATCTCGAAGACCGTGGGCGGCGAGACCGCCACGGCAGAGGACTTCACCCGCAAGTATCATTTCACGGTGGAGCTCACCAATGAAAAGGGCGAATCGCTCCCGGAATCTTTCAACTATTACGGCCGTGATCGTGCAGGTACCGTCAAGAGTGGCGACCAGCTGGTCCTCACCCATGCCGAGGAGCTGGTGGTTCTCGGCATCCCCGAAGGCACGACCTTCAAGATAACCGAAGCGGAGGCCAATGCCACAGGCTTCTATACCTATCCTGCCTCCGGGAAGGTGGAAGGGGTGGTGGCAGCCGACCAATTCAAGGGTGCCCGCTTCTTCAATTACCGCGGCGAGCGCCCTGACGACCCCAAGCTCGAGATTGTCAAAGAGCAAAAGACCGACGGCTCCGAGTTCACCCGTGAGAAGCTCCAAGTAGAGACCGACACCTCGGTCACCTATCGACTTGCCGTCACCAACACCGGCGGCAGCACAGCCCATGAGGTGCAGGTGGAAGACCTCCTGGAAGACGACCTCATCTATGTAGAGGGCAGCGCTTCTGACGGCGGCTCCTACGACGGCGCCAAGGTGACCTGGAATCTGGGGGATCTGGAGGCAGGCGCGACCAAGAGCGTCACCTTCCAGGTCAAGGTGCCCCAAGTGGAAGGCGCCAGGTCCTGGGAGAACCTGGGGACCGTGGTCTTCACCCCGCTGGGCGAGGAGGATCCGGGTGATCCCGTGCCTTCCAATGTGGTAGAGATTGAGAAGCCCGAGGATCCTGCTAACCCAAGCCTCCCAAATACCGGCGGGGGCAGCCAGAGCCAGACGAGCAAGATCGTTCCTACCGGCGACACCCACTCCCTGCTGCCTGCCATGATGGCCTGTGCAGCATTAGCCATCGCTCTGGTGGCATGGAAGGTCGCGCCCAGGCGCAACTGACCCAAGGAGGACGTACTGTTTGAAGGGGCTCGGAAACTCGTGACTTCTTAGAAGAAAGCCTTGGTCACCTGGTGGCCAAGGCTTTCTCCATGCCAGAGAGCGTTGAGTCCCCGGCGTTTTGGAGCGAGCCGGAGGTGTCAGATGCCCCGCGATGCTAGTCCTCTTTATGCACCGCGTCGTACCAGGCGATCATGTGGGCGCTGGCAGATACGTCTGACTCCTGCGGCACGTCTATGTTGTGGATGCGCACTGATCCCTCATCGGCCTTGCCCAAGAGACACATCACTACAGGGGTTTTATCCTGTGCGGCCTGGGCCTGAGCCAACTCAAAGGCACGCAGCCGCGCTTGAGGGCGATAGGGGATCTTCTCATAGGGTGTATCTGGTGCCACATAGGCGCTTATCTCGTCCAGAAGCGTGGTGGGGTCGATGGGACCAGGATCATCAGAAGTCAAAATAACGTAGTCTGAAAACTGCGACCCGATGCGGGGCAGGTCTTCATAACGGTCCAGTGCTTTGCCACCCGAGACGCCAAAGAGCGAGATGATATAGGCCGTGGGGAAGTACTGCTTCACGGTCTCGAAAAAGCGCCGGTAGGATACGTCGTTATGGGCGTAGTCCACAATGGCGGTGAGGCGTTTGTCGGCGGTGGAAAACAGCTCCATGCGCCCAGGTACTCGCACGTTAGAGAGGATTTTCGTGCATTGCAGCCCGTCGACCCCCGATGCCTCGACGCAGGCGATGGCGGCCAGGGCATCCTCCACGTTGTGGGCGCCTAAAAGGTCGATGAATACCTTGGAGGCGCCTTGGGGGGTATGGGCCACAAAGCGGGTGCCTCCCTGCTGGGGTTTGATGCAGGACCCATAGACGTTGGCTGCAGGATTATCCAGGCTGTAGGTAAGCGCGGTGGAGTTGCTGGTGGCAAGCGCGCGGGCAACCTCTGCATAGTGGTCGGTGTCAAGGTTCACCACGCAGGTTGTGGCTTGGTCAAAGATGCGCAGCTTGCTGTCCAGGTAATCCTCGAAAGAGGGGTGTTCCACCGGAGAGATATGGTCGTGCCCAATGTTGAGGAAGCATCCTACCGAGAAGTGAACCCCCAGCGTGCGGTCGTATTTGAGCGCTTGGCTGGAGACCTCCATGACCACATGGGTGAGGCCTGCCTCCTTCGCATGGGCCAAGTAGCGCCAAAGGTCGGGGGCTTCAGGGGTGGTGTTTGCGGACTCGTAGGTGTTCACGCCGTCGAAGATGTCATGAGTGCCCATAAAAGCGCAGGGCCGAGGCAACACGCTGTCGAGCATGGAGCGAATGAGGCATGTGGTGGTGGTCTTGCCTTTGGTGCCGGTGACGCCAATGATGGTGAGGTCTTGATCTGGGTAACCCCAGGCGGCAGCCGAGACATAGGCCATGGCCTTACGAAGATCTGTGCATACCAGATGAGGGATACCAGGGGCTTGCAGAGCTAGCTCGGATTCTCTCTCAGCAGCGCAAAGATAGGCAACGGCACCCGCGCCAAGGGCAGCGTCCAAAAAGACTGGCTTAAACGCCGCGCCCTTGCACACAAAAAGGTTGCCAGACTCTACTGCGCGTGAGTCGCAGGCGCATCCATACACCTGACAAGATGGATCTCCCACCAGCGCGGTGGCAATACTTTTGCTGGTAAGAAGGTTGGCCAGGTCTTGAAGCGTGATCGAATTCATGAGATGTCCGTTTCGAGATTTGCAGGTTGTCTGTTTTGCCGAGAAGAGCCTCCCGCCTGTGTTAGACTTCTTTCTCGCACGGGCGATTGGCGCAGTGGTAGCGCAGGTGCCTTACAAGCACAAGGTCAGGAGTTCAAATCTCTTATCGCCCACCAGACTTTTACGAGGTCATCGGCTTGGTGTCGGTGGCCTTTTTTCTTGACTGCGGCCCTAGGGACCAAATGGGGCAATGGGTGTCTGGATCCAAGAACTGGACCGGCGTGCAGGAGAACCATGGGTGTTCCTTAGTGCCAGCTTGTGACCTTGCGCTGGAGCTCCAGGAGAGTGGCAAGGCCTGCTTGGCCCAAGTCCAATAGCTGGTTTAGCTGGTCGCGGGAGAACGCCATCTGTTCGCCGGTGCCCTGGATCTCCACGATGGTGCCGGTGGCGGTGCCAACCAGGTTCATGTCTACCTCGGCATGGGAGTCTTCCTGATATGCCAGGTCCAATAGGCAGCGGCCGTCCACGATGCCCATGGAAACCGCGGCCACCTGGCCGATAAGAGGAATGCGGGGGATGCGGCCGGCCTTGACCCAGTGGGCCAGCGCGTCATGGAGGGCCACCCAGGCGCCGGTGACGCTGGCGGTTCGGGTGCCTCCGTCGGCCTGGATGACGTCGCAGTCCACGGTAACGGTGACCTCTCCTAGAGCCTTCATGTTCACCACGGTGCGCAGGCTGCGGCCAATGAGGCGCTCGATCTCCATGGAGCGGCCCTTGCGCCCCCGCTGCTCGCGGCGGGTGCGAGTGGAGGTGGAGGCAGGCAGCATGGCATACTCTGCGGTGACCCACCCCTCGTGGCTGCCTTTTCGCCAGGCTGGGACACCTTCTTCGATAGTGGCGGCACATAGCACCCGGGTGTCGCCAAACTCAGCCAAGCAGCTGCCTTGGGCGTTTTTCATCACTTCTCGGGTGAGGGTCACGGGGCGCAGGTCGGCCGGCGCACGGCCGTCAAAGCGAGGGGCATCAATAGACATAGATCTCCAATAAGTAGGGGCGTCGTCATGGTTAGGAGAGCTGAGGGACGCTCAGGGCTTCTAGTTCCTCCACGTCCACATGCTCCACGCTCTCCAGGGCGCGACCAAAGATATATTCTCCGGCTACACAAAAAGCTGCCAGCTCAGAGGAGGTGGTGGCGAAGCGGTAGCGCGAATCGTGGGTGGCGTCGGCCAAATCGCAGGAGCGGGCTAGATACTCGCGCACTTCGCGGGCGGTCTCCTCGGCAGAACTCACAATGGAGACCTCGGGCCCCAACACCCGCTGATAGACCTGTTTGAGCAGCGGGAAGTGGGTGCATCCTAGAATCACCGCGTCGATGCCGTGGCCCATGAGAGGGGTGAGGTCTTCTTGGGCCACCCCAAGGATCTCAGAGGTGTCCAGATAGTCTTTATCGGCCATCCAGTCGCGCCCCATGGCATGGGGCGCGGCCACTGCGCGCTCCACGATCTCCACCGAGCGCGGGCTGGGCGCCTGCCACACCTTCACGCCGTAGTCCAGGGCGTGGATGGCACGAGGGTACTGCCCCGACTCGCAGGTGCCCTTGGTGGCCAGCACCCCCACCTTGCGGCTGTGAGTGGCCTGCACCACCGCCCGTGCTCCGGGCACGATGACGCCCAGCACCGGGATGTCCAGCATGTATTGGGCGGCCGCCAGGCCTGCCGCAGTGGCGGTATTGCAGGCGATGACCAGCAGTTTCACGTTCTGGCGCTCGAACCAGCGCGAGAGCTGCCCCACGAACTGCCGAACCTCTTTTTGGGAGCGCTCGCCGTAGGGGCACCGAGCCGTATCGCCAAAGTACACGATGGATTCCTGCGGAAGCTCCGTGGCAATGGCGCGGGCCACCGTGAGCCCACCCAACCCCGAATCAAACACTCCAATAGGACGATCGCTTGCCATGTCCGCCTCTCTCCACAGTATCAGGACCCCTATGGTGGCATAGTGACGTGTGGGCTCCGTGGACGGGCAGAGCTCGACGCTTCCCAGCTGCCCGTGTCGGCGTTTCTCGGTACCCTTAATGCCGAGAAGTCCGCACGCCTCACCCTGTCCTTTTGGCGTGCTTCTCACGTCCTCCCTGCCGAGAAGACCGCGCCCTCTCACCTAGAAAGGATTCCCTATGCCCGAGACCATCGTGGTTGCCACCGGCAATCCTCACAAAGTATCAGAGATAGAAGCGATTTTGGCCCCCGTCATGCCTGAGGTGGAGTTCAAGGCCTTAGGGGAGCTGGGGGAGTTCGACGAGCCGGAAGAAGACGGCGACACCTTCTTGGCCAATGCGCTCATCAAAGCCCGGGCGGCAGCGGAGGCTACGGGCTTGCGTGCGGTGGCAGACGATTCGGGCCTGGTAGTGGATGCGCTGGATGGGGCGCCAGGAATTCATTCGGCCAGGTGGTGCGGCCATCATGGCGACGACGCGGCCAACAACGCCAAGCTGGCCCGTGAGATGGCAGATGTGCCTGAGCCTGAGCGCACTGCCCGCTTCCATTCCTGCGTGGTGCTGGTCGATCCCGCCGACGGCTCTTATCTGGCTGGCGAGGGCGATTGCGAAGGCGCCATTGGCTATGAGGGGGTAGGGGAGCACGGCTTTGGCTACGACCCTTACTTCTTGCCTGAGGCCACGCCGGGGCTCACCATGGCCCAGCTCACCCCTGAGCAAAAGAATGCCATCTCCCACCGCTTCAAGGCGCTGCAGGCGCTGGCCGCCCAGCTCTAAGGGGTGGGATCGAGGGCTCGCGCCATCTTAAAATCCTTGCGCATGCCTGGCGACCTATGCGCATCTCCTGGGTCACTGGGTGCCTTAAAGCCGGTATACCTTTGTCCATTTGTCGATTGCGACAGGCGCGGCGCGGGCCGTAAGGATTACCGTGCCATACTGGCGACTAAGAGTCCTAGAGTGCGGCTGAACAGGAGAAGCCATGAAGATCATTCGTGTGAAAGACTATGCGGACATGAGCCGCAAGACGGCCAACATCATCTCTGCCCAGGTCATTCTCAAGCCCGATTGCGTGCTGGGCTTGGCAACCGGCACCACCCCCATCGGCGCCTATCAGCAGCTTATCGACTGGTACAAGAAGGGTGATGTGGACTTCTCCGAGGTGTCCACCTACAACCTGGACGAGTATCGCGGCCTTACCGGCGACGATCCCCAGAGCTACCGCTACTTCATGAATCATCAGTTCTTTGATCACATCAACATCGACAAGGCCAACACCCACGTGCCCGACGGCTCCAACATGGACGCTGCCGAGGCCTGCGCAGACTACGACTCCATGGTCAAGGCCGCCGGCTATGTGGACTTGCAGCTCCTGGGCATCGGCCGCAACGGCCACATTGGCTTCAACGAGCCTGCAGAGGCCTTTTCCAAGGGCACCCAGTGCGTGGATCTCACCCCTTCCACCATCGAGGCCAACTCCCGTCTCTTCGAGAAAGAGGAAGACGTGCCTCGCCAGGCCTACACCATGGGCGTGCAGACCATCATGAACGCCCGCATGATCGTGGTGGCTGCCACCGGCGCCGACAAGGCTCAGGCAGTCTATGACATGATCTACGGCGCCGTGACCCCCCAGTGCCCCGCCTCCATCCTGCAGCTCCACACCAACTGCGTGGTCGTGGCAGACGACGAGGCCCTGTCCCTCTGCCCCCAGGAGGACTAAGGCTTCGTCCTTCTAGGAAGGATGAGGCTGATCGAAAACCTGATAAATAGAGCGCTAATGAAAAAGTCGCATTCGAAAGGATGCGACTTTTTCATTAGCGCCATAAGAGGCTTATAGGACAAAAAGTGTGCTGTGAATTGGGACGTTGACACAGGTCAACGTCCCAATTTCTAGCTATCTATTCTAAGAGGCTGGTTTGATTTCGAAGCACATTTGTTTATCTGAACCCCAGACTCTATTTCTAAGAGTCGCTCGGCGCTCTCCGCAAGTGTTACAGACTGTTGACTTTACTATATGCCCTTGGTTGTAATCGCTGATACGGTCATGGAACCTGACTGCAAATATTGAAAAGCCTGCGCTTTTCAAACCCAGCAATAGAAAAACTCGCCTAGTGTTACCGATTAAATATTAGGCCTACATTACTTGGGGCAAGAGTCTTTTGGCACTGTTTCCTCTGAGTTGAGCCCTGTGGTGGGATATGCCCCACCCCTCCTTTTCGTATCTCAGGGTAAGGAAGCTGCATCAGCTCAGGAGGCGCGGGTTTCTCGGCAAGGCATTACGCCTTGATGCACTCCAAGTCTTTGGGATAGTGGTTGAGCACCTGGCAGCCGTCCTGGGTGACGATGACCAGGTCCTCGATGCGCACGCCAAAGCGGCCGGGCAGGTAGATGCCGGGCTCGATGGAGAAGCACATGCCGGGCTCGACGGGATCGTTGTGGGCGCTGGAGACGTCGCCGGGCTCGTGGACCTCCAGGCCAATGGAGTGGCCCAGGCGATGGGTGAAGTAGGGGCCGTAGCCTGCGTCTTCGATGACCTGGCGGGCAGCGGCGTCGATCTGGGCGAAGGTGACGCCGGGGGCAACCATGGCCTCGGCGGCGCGGTTGGCGGCCACCACGGTGGCGTGAACGCGCTCGAACTCCTCTGAGGGCTCGCCAAAGAAGAAGGTGCGGGTCATATCGGCGCAGTAGTCGTTGGCGGCACAGCCCACGTCAAAGAGCACGCACTGGCCGCGGGTAAGCTTGGTGTCGTCGGGCTCGTGGTGAGGGTCTGCCGCGTTGGCGCCAAAGGAGACGATGGGAGCAAAGGAGTTGCCCCAGGCACCTAGGCGACGATACTCGGCCTCAAGGCCCTCTGCGATCTGGCGCTCGGTGACGCCCTCGCGAATTTGGGACTCGAGCCATGCCATACCCTGGTCGTTGATGGCCGAGGCTTCTGCCATAGCTTGCTGCTCGGTGGGATCCTTGTGGGCGCGGGCGTCGTCTACCGCGCTTGAAGCCAGACGATAGGCGCTGGCGGCCTGGGCGTCCATGAGGGGGAGCAGCCAGCGGGCCTCAAGGCCGCGGTCGATGCCCAGTGGGGCATCGTGGATGCAGAGCTGGGCCAAAGCGTCGATGGGATCGTCGGTGTCATCCAGGGTGATGATGGAGTCCACATAGTCCGACGGGTCGGGGAAGAGCTTGTTCACAAAGATTGTTGGCTCGTTATCTGCGGCTACATAGAGAGCCTGGAAGCGCTCCATGGGATCATTCTTGTAACCGGTGAGGTAGGCGATGGAGACGGGGTCCACAATGACCATCTGGTCGAGGTCCATAAGGCGCAAATTGCTTCGTACCTGCTGAAGGCGCTGTTCATTCATAGATGTAACCTTCTCTCGATAGGTGAGGTGCAAGAGCTGCAACGAAGGTTTATTGCCCCTCAGGCCTTAGGATATGCGTGGTCGGTGGAGTACTTTCTCCTTTTGGCGCAAAGAGTTAGTATAGATCCTTGCTAATCATCATTGGCCGCAATATGGCCTTTTGGTGCCCAGCGGTTTTGAGGCGCCTGCGAAGGGCCGGGCCTAAGTTTGGAGTGAAGGCATGGAGAACGAAATTCCGTCCGTAAACCGCGTAGACCAGATTCATAAGTCTCTGGCTCATCTCACGGGTTCCCGCATCAAGGTGCGCGCCAACATGGGCCGCTCCCGCATTGTCGAGCGCACGGGCACCTTGGTCTCCGCTCATCCGTCGCTGTTTATGGTCGAGGTAGAGGAGCGTCGCGGCCGCAAGGCCCGCCAGAGCTACCAGTATGTGGATGTGCTTACCGGCACCGTGGAGCTTTTTGATACCGAGTCCGGCGATCCCCTCTTTGACTTTGTGGGCGAGCAGCAGGCGCAGGAGTAATTTACAAGCAGCAAGAACCATTGGGGCGGCTGTCAGGGGATACCCTTGGAGCCGCCCTCGCGCAATGGAGGGGCTATGGCTATCCAGCGTATCGTGGTGCAGGCACCGGCTAAGATCAATCTTTATCTGGGAGTGAGCTTGCAGCGCACGCTTGTGGGATACCATCGCCTCTCCACTCTTATGGGCACGGTAGGTCTTTATGACCAAGTGACCCTTGAGCCCTCAGACCGGCTTTCCTTGATCTGCCGACCCTCGGTGCGCACCTCTATGGAGAACAATACGGCCTCCATGGCTGCCCTCTTTTTTGCCGAGGCCCTGGATCGCCCCGCAGATGTGGCCATCACCCTCGACAAGACCATTCCCGCCCAAGCCGGCCTAGGCGGCGGCTCTGCCGACGCTGCCGCCGTCTTGTTGGGCCTTTGTGCTGCCTGGGGCATCGATCCTTTCGACCCTCTGGTCCACGGAGTGGCAGCCTCCGTTGGCGCCGACGTCCCCTTCTTCTTGACCGGCGGCCTTGCGCTAATGGGCGGTGCAGGCGACCAGCTTGAGGAGACCTTCTCGGCAGTGCCGTTCCATGCGGTCCTGGTGCGCCCTGGGGGAGTGGGCGTGAGCACGCCCCGAGCCTATGAGGCCTTTGACGCCCATCCAGAGCCGGCTGCCCCGCTGGAGCCCCTGGTGGACGCCGTCGCTGCTGCCAATGTAGATGCCATGGCCGCAGCCTGTGCCAACAACCTGGAGCCCGCTGCCTTCGAGCTTTTGCCTGCGACCCGTCAGGTGGCGCAGTTTTTATCGGCCCAGCCAGGAGTGTTAAACGCCCTGGTCACAGGCTCGGGGAGCTGCGTGTTTGGGCTTTGCCGCGACGCTGGCGCCGCCGACGTCGCAGCCACCGAGGCCGCCCGTCTTGGCTGGTGGTCCAGGGCCGTGTCTTCCACCCCTTATGGCTGCCGCATCGTCGAGGACGGCTGGCGCGCCCTGCCGTAGGCATCGAGGCGTTTTGCTTCGCAGTCTCAAGTGGCGTGCGTGTCGGTTGTTCTGTCTGGTGAGTTTGCTCAGAAGCGCAAGTTTAGGCTGCGCGCGGGTCGCCGACGTGTTAGAATTTTCACCCGTTCGGGTTGTGGCTCAGCTTGGTAGAGCGCTGCGTTCGGGACGCAGAAGTCGCTGGTTCAAATCCAGTCAACCCGACCAGTCAATGACAGCCGGAGGCCCTGTAAGGTCTTCGGCTTTTTTATTCTTCGATACGTGAAGGCTCCATGGGGAGCGCCTTACAGGCCGAGAAACCCTTAGCTATTTGAGCTGCTAGAGCGCGGGTGTCCCGTAGTAAGTACAAACAAATGTACGGTAACAGGACTTGCTGAGAGATATATTGGCTATAGTGAGTGGTAATGAGGAGCGCGTTATCTTTGGGAGGAGGGTCGCGATATGACAGAAGCTGGTTATGAAAACGGTGCTCAAGAAGCATCTGCTCGCGATAGGTCCAAAAAACCGCTTCTACCTGCAAAAGACCCTCTATTTGCCAGTGCGGCCCCCTTTGGTGCTCGCCCCTGGACAATAAAACTATTGCTGGCCCCCAAAGCGCCTGTAGCGAGTCCGCTGGAGGTGGACTGGCCTCAAAACCTCGAAAAGTTTTTGATAGAGCAGCCAGAAGAAGCATCAGCTCGCACAACCACTGACTACGAAGTCCTTGAGAAGCGCGCGAGCGAGATCTCCCAATGGCTTTCAGAGCAGCTGGGCCGCACGCAAAAGTCGCTGGCTTCTCAAAGACCGGGATCTGCCAAAGAAGAGGAAGCTCAGGAGGCGGGCTCTTCTCGGCCAGAGCTGGAGTTCCAAAGCTTTGGGGAGGCGCTTGAAAGCGTCTCTGCCTCGTTTTATGGACAACAGGCAGCTCAAGAGGAGGCTCTGCGAGAGGCAGTGCGCAAGGCTGTGGCTCAGGAGCGCCGTGCGGCTAAAGTGCGTGAAGATGCGGCGGTGGATGTTGCTCGACGCGAAGTGCGCCAAGAGCTTTTGGAACGCACGCGCATGGCAGAGGCTCAATATCGAGAAGCTCGGCAGGCTTTGCAACAGGCAGAAATCGCAGTGGCTGCAATGACAGAAGAGCTAGAGCAGCTGCGAGACGCCGGCGACCAGCTGGAGCAGGAGCGTGCGGCCAGAGAGGCTCAAGATCGAGCTCATGCCATTCAAATTTCTACTCTAGAAAATGAGGCGAGAAGGCTCAGGGCGTCGTTGGCTCAGGCGGGTCAAGAAGACGAGGTGGACATAACTCCGGTGGCAGGGCCTCTGGACGTGATTCGTACGCTGCCCACCAACCTCGAAGAGTGTGTGCGGCTGTTTGCGGGGCTTCAAGACCGGGTGGAGTTCCTTGAGAGCGCCTATGAGTCTGCTCGCAATTATCGCGGAGGCGATTTGGACCGCTATTGGAGAAGCCTCTTGTCTTTGCACGATGTGCTCTGGCCTCTGCGTGCCACCAATCGCGAGTACGGTGTCGATGTGGCACGGGAGTTTCGCAATAAGAGCGGGTTTGAGTACGCCGCCAATGAGTCTCAAGAGACGCTGGCCATCGAGGAATGCAGGCGGGCGCGCACCTTTAGGTACCAGGGCAAAGACCAGCTTATGGTCAACCACATCAAGGTAGGCAACTCTGGCAACATTCAAGAGGGTGCCATGCGCATCTATCTTCTTTACGATGCAGATCGTAAAAAGATTATTGTGGGACATATCGGCAAGCATCTACCTACCAAAACGGTGCCTGGATCGCTGGGGCGCAGGTAGCGATCGAGAGTTTTGAGATTTCACGCGTCAGGATTGTTAAGGCTTAGGCTCAGGCAATCTAGGGGCTGCAACGCAGGAAGTTCTTTATGGCTTGGGAGGACATTCGTGGCGCTTTATAACTATCTTGATCATGATGGTCAGGTGCTCGGCACTGCAGCTATGGGGCTTATTAGACAGGCTGCTCAAGAAAAAGAGCCCTGTGTGCTGCTGGTACCCTCCTCAACCATTGCGCTTCGAGTGCGCAAAGAGTTGGCAGATCTGGGATTAGCGTTCAATATTGATGTTCAGACACCTCTTGCATGGGCTCAGGGACTCTGGGCACGCGTGGGCGACGGCAGAAAACCCGCAACTTTAGGCGATGCGCGATTGGCCGCCTGGAAAGTGCTGGGTCTTGAAGCCTCCCGAGGCTATGTGGCTCTCGTAGCAAACCTTGCCCAGCGAGCATCTGGGCTGCTACGCAAGCATGACTATCAGGACGATTTACTTTCAGAGCAACAAAAAGAAGCAGTGGCGAAAGCCCAGGAAGCGACGAGCCTTCTTGAGTCGCAGCAGCTCATCACCCGCTCTGATCTGTATGCCGCAATTCCTGCTGCGTTGGGTGAGGATAGTACGGAGCCCACCTATTGTATGGTGGCCACTGGATTTTCCAACATTGATCCTTTAACTGCGGGGCTACTGGGCCAGCTTGCGAGCGTTCGGGATCTGCACTATGCCTGTTCTGCGCCAGATAATCCTGCAGGGAGCGCCGCCCTTTCCAGTGCTGGTTTGGTAAGTCGTAGCGCGAATCAGGCAGGTGCTCAAGTAGGGGCTCTGCAAGAGGTGCCAAGTCGTGTGGCCCTTGATTTGCGCACTCCTGAGCTTGCCCAGCTGGTTCGCAATGCCTTTGGCGAAGAAGGTGCCCGCATCGATCCCCAGGGTTCGGTTGTGTTGTTGGAAGCAGCAGGCCCTGAAGCGGAGGCGGAGCTTATGGCTCGCGCGCTGGTAGAAGTAGCCGATGAGGGCGCCGACCACATATTGGCCATTACCCAAGACGTCGAGCATCTTTGGGATTTGCTGTCATCAAAACTCGCAGCTCGCGGTCTTGGTGTTCGAGCTTCGTGGGTCGCCTCTGCTGCTCAAAACAAAGCAGTTAACATCTTTTTGGGATTTTGCATCCAAGTGAGTCAGCTCCTGGCTCTTAAAGACCATTGGCAATGGGCCCAAAAGAAAGAGTCTTCCTCTGTGGATGAGGAGGCGGCCCGTCTTTTGGAAGAGTCTGCAGAAGCCGACAGGCGCTGGTGGCCACCCCGAGACGTTGTGGACTTCTTGCTCTCTTCATTCTCTGGAGTAGATCAAACTGAGGCGTACAAAGCCGATCAGGTCTGGCGTGGTTTGCGCACATTGGCTCCCGCCCAAGTCTTGGAAGACCTCCATGCGCTGGCGGCCCATAATCTTCCGCTGAAAGCTGCCCTCGAAGCCCTTGGAGAGAACAATTGGGTGCAAGCAGCTGCAGTGATGCAGGCAAATGCCAAGAACGCCAAGCAGCCTGAGGTGTTTTCTGCCCTTGGCTTGGTAGCCCAGGCAGCCTACGAGTTAGAAATTGCAGACATCGTCCCCGATGATCCTCAGACCCACGCAGCGCTCATCCTGTCGCTCTTAGAGGTGAAAAACCTTCCTTGCTCCTTTGAACGCGGCGTGTTTGAGGGAGATGTGCGCTGTCGAGTGGAGATGATCAATCCAGCTGCAGCCGAAGCTTGGGCTCCCCAATCTGTAGGGACTGTGCTTTGGAGTGGACAAACTTCTGCCGAGAATCCCGTGTCGTCTCCTCGTGGAGCTCTGCCTGAGTTGTTGGCTCTTCTCGGTATGCCCGAAGGCGTGGCGCCAGACGAGGTGGTGAGGTCGCAGGCCTTTACCATCTGGGCTATTCCTACTCACCGTCTGTTGATTGAAAGAAGCCTTAGAGATACCGAGGCTACGCCCACTCATCCTTCTCCGGCGCTCTCAGAGCTTCTGTCGCTTTATAAGGAGAAGCCAACGTCGGTAAAGCGCGGAGAGGATCTGGTGGCGGCCAACCTATCGCTTAATGGTTTTGAGCCGGAGCCAAGCCTGGTGGAGGAATCTTCAGGCCCCGAGTTACTTAAAGGTGAGACCTTGGAATTGGCGCTCAAGAAGCGTGGGCAGCAAACCGATGTACCCGTACTGTCACCTACTGCACTCGAGCATTATATGGCGTGCCCTAGGCGATGGTTCTTCGAGTATGGACTGCCTACCAATACGCTGGATGCAGAGTTCTCTCCGCTGGAAAAGGGCAATTTGGTTCATAAGACCTTGGAGAGGACTGTTCGCTCAGCGGTGCAAGAGGGCATCAAAGACGA
This sequence comes from Muricaecibacterium torontonense, assembly GCF_004793925.1. Classification (NCBI taxonomy): domain Bacteria; kingdom Bacillati; phylum Actinomycetota; class Coriobacteriia; order Coriobacteriales; family Atopobiaceae; genus Muricaecibacterium; species Muricaecibacterium torontonense. The sequence continues at coordinate 294,833 of NZ_SRYE01000002.1, forward strand.
GCAATCTATGATCGAGACTCTTAAGCATTGTTTTGCTGAGGCGGTCACAGAGGGGATGTTGGGTGAGTCTGATAACACCATGCCCATCCCACACAGTTATGCAGAAGAGCAGGATCTGGCCTTTACTGAGACCAATCTTGAGAAACTTGTGACAGACAACTGGCTCTTCTTTGATGGCTTTACCCCTCAGGCTTTCGAGTACCGATTTGGCTTTGAAGACCAAGTCATTACCTATGGAGGAACTCGTTTTCGCGGATACATCGATCGTATCGATGTGGATGCCGAGGGGCATGCATTAGTAATTGACTACAAGAGCAGCTCTGCTGCTGGCAACTATCTTTTGCCTTCAAGGAAACAGGATGCTCCTCCCATAGCACTGGAGGAGTGGCAACCCCGATATATTCAGGCATTTCTTTATGCATCGGTCTTAAAGCAGCTCTTCCCTGAGCTTACTGCCGTAGGTGGCCTCTATCTCATGACGGGATCAAACCCGGGACAAGAGGGCATGGCAGATATGGCTCTGGTGAGATCCTCTCTGCATCCGATGTATGAGGGTAGCTATGCTCGCATGAATCCAAGAACTCTTTCTGCGACTTTCGATGAGGTGCTCGGTCGAGCTGAAGAATGTGCTGCTCAAGCTATCAACGGCATGTTCGCTGGTGATGTATACGCCAAGCCTGTTGATAGCAATGCTTGCAAGAATTGTCCGGTGCTCGGCTGCGATAAGAGGAAATAACTATGCCCACGCTTGATAATGCTCAACAATCTATTGTGGACACTCTCGACAGAGGCCTTTTTGTAGAAGCGGGTGCCGGATCTGGCAAGACATTTACACTCGTGCAGCGATTGGTTCATGCGCTTACTCCTGATCCAGAAACCGGAAGAGCCTACCTAGATGACTTGGATCAAGTGCTTATCATTACATTCACCAATAAGGCGGCTTCTGAGATTCGCGAACGTGTACGCGAAGAATTCGTCTCACGAGGGATGCATCAAGCGGCTTTTGAAGTTGATCGAGCATGGATCTCTACCATTCATGGCATGTGCGAGCGCATCCTGCGCGAGAGTGCGCTTGAAGCCGGCATAGATCCCAGCTTTGAGGTAGTCCAAGGTCATGAGCAGAGCTATCTGCTTTCTCGGGCTGCGAGCGATGTTGCAAGTGTTACCCGTTCTGATCCGGAGTTTGCAGAGCTTTATAGGCTCTATGGCAGTGCTATGAATGCTGCTTCAGAAGAAGGTGTTGCTGAAGAGTCTAAATCCGGCAGTAACAACACGCCTTCTGCGCTAGAGATGGCGCTGGCTATTGCAGAGCTAGCGGCTTCTTCTCCTGAAGGCTTTTCTGGCATCCGTTTTCCTGGAGAGGCGCCTTCTCTCCGCTATCTTGTGACCCAGTGCTCTTTGGCATTACAGGATCTACTGGCTGTATGGAGACCTAATAAAGGTACTGCGGGTTATAAGAAGATGCCTTTGGTCACTCAACTGGCAGAAGAATTGGCATTGTTGGCTGACATGCCAGAGGTAAAAAAAGAGGGATTGATTGACTTCTCCGAGAGGTTTCTAGAGGCAGATCTTAAAGCTGGCTCTTTTTCAAAGGATGCCAAGGCGCTGTTTTATACTTTTAGAGGACAGCTTGGTGATGCGCTTATGCAGGTTGCCTATGAACCCTTACGTCAGCAGGAGAATAATCTTCTAAAACTTGCACAGCTTATTGGTGGACGATATAACCATCTTAAGGTAGAACGTGGTGTTGTAGACAATAACGATTTGCTTTCTCTTACGCTTAGGGCTCTTGAGAGTAACCCAGTTATTGCCAAGCGCTATGCCAATAGATTCCGACTGGTGATGGTCGACGAGTCCCAAGACACAGATCCTCAGCAGCTCAAAATAGTGCGGCTTCTCGCAGGCGGAGATGACCATATTTGCTATGTAGGTGATGGGCAACAGTCGATCTATGGATTCCGAGGTGCCGACGTCGAAGAATATCGACGGGTTCGCGATAGGTCTTTAGATCGTCTGGTGCGCATGAATCACAACTATCGAAGCCATGACGACATACTTCGCTTTGTAAAGCATTCGTTAGGGGATTCTGGAATCCTGGAAGGATTTATGGATTTGGAAGCCTTCGACGAAAGGAAAGATGGCTATCCTCCTGCGGAAGAGCCCCGTGTGGTGATAGAACACACAGCTAATTACGGGGCAAAAAAGAGTCTTGCTATAAAGTCGGTGGCAGATCAGATAGCGAATCGTTTCCAGATTCTTCATAAGCAGGGTGTATCCGTAGGTTCCATGGCGCTCTTATTACGCGGCCTTAATAATGTGGATATTTATATTAAGTCGCTGCGAGAACACGGCCTGGAAGCCTTAGTGACTGCTGGCTCTTCTTTTGCCCGTTCTCTTGAGGTCCACGTCATTCAAGCCCTTTTATGGACCTTAGCCAATCCGCGCGATAGCTATAGAGGAACGCTGCCTCTATTGCAGAGTCCCATGTTTGATTTGAGCGACGAAGATCTCCTGTTTTTATCGAAGGGGGGACGTGCCAAAGGTTTTGCCGACGCTCTGCTTACTCCAGCTCCCGATATAGAACGAGTGTTAGGAAGAACCCCTTCTCCACGTTTGATGAATGCAATTGCGGTGTTGCAAAAAGCCAGGGAAACCATGGCTTCAAAGCCTGTGTCTCAAACAGTAAGAGACGTGTGTGAGCAATCTGGATGGTTGGCTCGTTTGGGCCACGAAGGCCCTCAAGGCCTCGCAAGGCAGGCTAACCTTCTGGAGTGTGTTCGTTGCATAGATGAGATCATAGACAAGCGAGGTCTCGGCTACAGTCGTGCTCCAAAGGTTTTTTCAGATTGGTTGAGCGTAGCGAAGAAAGGCCCTTCAACCCTCTCTACTGAAAATGCGGATGCGGTTCAGATAATGACCATTCATGCTTCGAAGGGCCTAGAGTTTCCCGTAGTAGCAATCGCTGAGGCCTTTGATGACAGTTCAGGCGATAAAAGAAAACGCCTGTTAGCCTGTTCAAGTCAGGGAATCCATAGTCTCGCATTAAGCTATGATCCAAAAACTTTAAGCAAGCTTACTGGTCTTGATGAGGGGATTATCAGCAAAGCAAAGAGTTGGGCCGAAGACGATCTTGCAAAGGTTGGCTATGAAAAAGACCAGATAAAGACCGGTCTTGATTGGCGCCTAAGCCTAGAGGAAATAAAAGAAGATAGGGATCGCCAGGAAGCTGCGCGCCTACTTTACGTGGCCCTTACGCGTGCTCGTGAGGCATTGGTAATAGGTATAAATACTGATATACATAAGTGTGGTATCTCCCCCAAGTTGACAGCCTATTATTTGTCCTCCTTAGTGGGCGAAGTGCCAAAAGAACTGGGTGTGACTCGATTTGATTATGGCGGTCAAGAGGAGGGTGTGATTGAGACTGTAGTAATAGAGAAAAAAGACGCAGAGGATGAGCCGGAGATAGAAGAGGTACCCGCTGCTCAGCGTTTTGCTATGTACGAAGCACCCAAACTCGCAACCCCTCTCCGTCGTTGGAAATCCAGCGACGACATCCATAGTTACACCTCTGACCGCCATCAAGCAGAGACTCTCGAGGCATTAGCTGCAGAAGACGACGTGCAGAATATGCAAGAGTCTTACACCCCTTGGGCACCACCTCAAAGCACAGGAGAAGATCCGTTGCGCTTTGGTGATGCATTCCATGAGCTGGCGCGCATAGCGGCTAATCTGCGCGCAAAGCCTTCCCGACAGCGTATTTTGGCAGTAGCAAAAAGCCGGGAGCTAAACGAGCAGGCCACGGATCGTTTATCGCTCGCACTGGACAACTGGCTTGCAAGCCCGCTCTGTAAAGAGGCATTCGGCTATCCAATTGTGCAGGGGGAGGCTCCGTTCTTCTCTGCAGAGGGAAACGAAGAATACCTGGACTCCTCAGAAGGTAAAGCGGGATACCTCACGGGCTCCATCGATTTGCTGTGTACAGATGGCTCAAGAGACGCGTTGGTGGTTGATTACAAAACCGGCGAGCGGACGTTGAGCGAACATGAAGCACGCGAGCTTCATGAAATGCAGGCACGCTACTACGCCCATGTGCTCATGAAGCAAGGTTTTGAAAGGGTGGAAGCAGCGTTTGTGCTGGTCGAGAATGTCGACTCAGAAGGCCCGCTCACTGTGCGATTCACCTTTAAAGGCGAGCCCCCAAAACTTGGAGCCATTACTGAGCCGGTCAAGGAAACGAGTAAGTAGAATAAAGGCACCCCTGAAATGACCTTTTCGGGGGTGCCAGTTTATGACAAGAAGTCTATGGGTTACTGAGCATCTCTTATTTTTGAATGCTTTGTGAACCGCTATTTTGGAATTCGAACATATGTTCGATTATGTGTCCTAATAGCATGTTACCTAGTTAAGGAGGGACAATGAATCAAGACCGCATCAAGTACTGGCAAGTGTTCGATACTCCTTGGGGCCCTGTGACTGCAGTGGGGGCAAATAAGCTCAGTGCAGTGCTTCTGAGGGAGCCTTCTGACCAAGAGAAGGCTGTATTAGGCCAAGAAGTCACTAAAATGCAGCCGGTCGATAGCAACGAGGAGCCAGTTTCTTTTGGTGGATTTGGTGCATGGCTTGATGCCTATATTCAAGGGGACGGCCCCTCGTCGGCTTTGGTAGAGGTGGAATGGCCGGAAGATGCAACAGCTTTCTGTTTATGGGTGTGGCAATCGTTGGCTGAAGTACCCCAAGGCACTACTGTCACCTATGGACAATTGGCTCGCAAATGGGAGGAAGAGCGCGGTGGGCGCATGGCTGCGCAGGCAGTTGGAGGGGCCTTGCGACGCAATCCGCTACCGCTGGTGTATCCCTGTCATCGTGTTCTAGGGGCAAATGGATCAATCACCGGTTATGCGGGTGGCACGAGGTTTAAGCATGACTTGTTGGTCCATGAGAATGTGCTTGATCACGTACGACCTTCCGAGCGATAGAGCTTCCAGGCGATAGGGATATGCGAAGCGAGGTCTTGGCAAAGAGCGCTGATTGGGAGGGTAAGATCTTCAAGGCTTTCAAAAACGTCAGTTAGATGTCACGAAGATCCATGGAAGCTAAAAGTCTCTTTTGCGAGGATACCTAAGACTGTCTGTCTATAGCAGCTTTTCTTAGAAGAATTCTATGCAGAGAGGCGTCGCCCTATGCTTCATGCATTTTCTGGCCCATTTCGAATGGCTATTACCCTATGGCCGTTCATATCCGCTCTTCTTACCATTCCGGTTTTGGCACTGATTTACCATCGCTGCGGCCGACTCACGCTTTCGGCTCTAGTTTGGAGCTATCTTGCGGTTCTCTATGCGCTTGGACTCGGTTGTTTCACGTTATATCCCATGCCTCAAGGCAGCTCTGGTTTGGGCATTACTTACGGCGTTGCCCCTCAGCTAAATCCGTTTGCATTCATTGGTGACATTCAAAAAGACGGGGTAAGAGCTATCTTTCAAATAGTTGCTAACGTGGCGCTGTTTGTGCCGTTGGGCTACATGCTTGGCAGGGGATTGCAGTGGTGGTGGCCAAAGGTACTTTTGGCTGGCTTTGCAGTTTCCCTGCTTATTGAGACGGCGCAGCTTACAGGCTTTTTTGGGCTCTACCCTTATGCCTATCGCACCTTCGACGTGGACGACCTTATGTCAAATACCTTGGGTGCCTTAGTGGGCCTGGGCTTTGCCCGATTGGTAGGAGTCATCCGGCCAAAATCTGCCTATGAGGTGCCGCCGATTACGTATCAGCCCAGCTTTGTTCGTCGGTGCATAGCAGCCATCATCGATTTTGGTCTTTGCCAGATTTGTTCCCTATTGGTTGTGGGCTTCTATGCTGCTCTGATCTACATACTCGAGCGCCATGGCTTAGTAGAAATGATGGGAGCTCAGCCACAGCTCACCTTAGCCAGCCATGGACTATCTGGATATCTGCCCCTGGCTAAAGCAGACGATATAGCTTGGATTACTTTCTGGATCTGCCTTGTCATCTTTGAGCTGCTGGTGCCGGTGACCCGTGGAGGATCGACCTTGGGTGGTTCTTTTATCCGCATGAGCTGTGAGACTAAAAAGCGTAAAGGAGCGATGCGTGCGCTCTTCTATGGAGTGCGGTCCCTGGTGTTCTTCTGCGTATTTTCACCTTCGATTTTTGAAGGAGCTGCAATGTGGATTCCACTTATCTGTATCCTTGCCTACCCCTTCTGTCATGGCATGCCCTATGACCTTCTGCCAGGTAGTCCCCAGATACCCGGGGTGGAACAAGGGGTATAGCTTCCTTCGTCAACAGAGATGTATCGATGCGTTCGAAGACAATCGGCCCTTGAATGGATCGGTGCGAGAAGGAGCTTCAATGTTTAAGGACGCTATCGAACGGATCCCGTTTCCTATATGTGGAGTGGCTCTCGGTACCATAGCTCTCGGCAACCTGCTCAATGGATTTATTCCTGGAATCCGTTATGTGGGCGCCGCGCTAGCCGCTTTGATGCTGGCTTTGTTAGTAGCAAAATGCGTGATGGTGTCTGACTTCTTCCATGAGAATATGGAAAACCCCATTTCTGCATCGGTGTCTGGCACATTCCCCATGACAATCATGCAGCTCATGGCGGTGGTGGTACCTTGGTGGGGTCCTGTAGCAACCGTCATTTGGGGTGCTGCAGTTGGAGCGCATATGGCCCTTATCGCATTCTTTACCTGGCGCTTTGTGGTCCACTTCCAGCTTGATCAAGTATTTGCGACTTGGTTCATCGCCTACGTGGGCCTCGCAGTGGCTTCGGTAACCGCTCCTGCCTTTGGTTTCATTGCTTTTGGCGAAGGCGTGTTCTGGTTTGCGCTCATCGCTCTGCTGGTGTTGGTGGTGCTGGTCACTGTCAGCTATCTGGCACGTCGTGGCCGTCCTGAAGCCACACTGCCCCTGATATGCATCTATGCAGCCCCTTTCAATCTTTGCATCGTGGGCGCAATTAATTCCGCCCCTTCTGCAAGCCTTCCTCTGTTGGTGGCCCTTTGGGGCGTAGCCTGCCTGATGTATGTGATCGCTGCGGTCAATGCAGTGCTTTGCTTGCGTCGCCAGTTCTATCCCAGCTTTGCTGCCTTTACCTTTCCCTTTGTAATCGCTGCTATGGCCAGCCAGCTGTTGGCAGGAGAGCTCGCGCTCTCTGGTAACGCATTTGCACCCATGGAAGTCATTGCAGTGATTCAGACCATCATTGCAACGGCCCTGGTGGTCTATGTGATCTCTCGTTACGTGGTCTTTGTGGCAACGCCTACTGTGGTTCATGCAGTGGAGGAAGAGGCTTGGGACGAGGTTTCTCTTACGGATGTGCCTGAAGAAGAGAACCTTATCGGCTATCCTCGCGATGTAGCCGAGGAAGCTGAGCGCGAACTTCATGAGGACGACATGGCTGTCTAGGAACGGCGCCCACCGTCCTTCAGGACGATTGAGACACAAAGAGACCTCCTAGGTAGTGAGAATCACCTAGGGGGTCTCTTGTTAATGCGGTCTTAGAGAGCTATTCGGATGAGTGCTACTCGCTATCGGTTGCGGGGACCACTTCAGATTCATGAGAAGCGAGACCTTGGGAGACCACATTGCGACGACCGGTTTCAGTCCACAGGGGAGCCTCGTCGGGCTTGGAGCCAGGCTCGCAGTGAACCAGCTGGCTTAGGCAGTGGCGGGCAACAATGACGCCCAGCACCATCAAAAGCACAGCGAAAACAAACTGGAGTCCCTTGGTGGCAAGAGTGGCGAAGCTTGCATCGGCGGCAAGAGCGGTAACACAGCCCCACGCAGAGAGCCCCAAGCTGGTGAAAGTGCATACCAGCAGGAATGCGACGGGCACATAGAGCATCCAGCCTTTACGGCCAGTGGCCTTACAAAAGACGGCCAGGCAGATCATAGTCATGCCACCCAAGAGCTGGTTGGAGGCTCCGAAGAGGGGCCAAATGTTGAGGTATCCGCCAAAGGTGAGCGCCAAACCGAAGGCGAGGGTGAGGAAGGTGGAGAACCAGACATTGGTCACTACGCGTCCAGCCAGAGAAGTGGGGACAGTTACCTCACCGGTCTCCTTGTCCTCGAAGAAGAATTCCTGGAAAGAGGTGCGGGCGATACGGGCCACCGCATCAAGAGAGGTGAGTGCCAATGCAGATACATTCATGGTCATGAAAACGGTAGCTACGGTGTTGTCGAAGCCCATAGCGGTCATACCGCGAGCAATGCCTGCAGCAAAGATCTGGAAGGGGGTGCTTGCGACACCTGCATTGAGAGCGCCGGTACCGGCAGTGTTCATGTCGCCAAACATGATGCCGGCGACCACGATGGCCAGAACGCCTACAAAAGACTCGATGACCATGGCGCCAAAGCCAACGGGAAGAGCGTCAGTCTCGTTAGCGAGCTGTTTAGAAGAAGTGTTAGAAGATACGAGGCTGTGGAAGCCAGAGAGTGCGCCACAGGCTACAGAGACAAAAAGCACGGGGAAGATGTAGTTGCCATTCTCGGCAAGCTTGTCGAAAGTAGCGGCGTCTACGATCATGGGTGCAGTGATGGTGGCTTGACCGTTGAAGGCAAGCACTGCGATGCCAGCAACTGCACAGAGGATCATGGCCATCATCATGATGACGGTGAGGTAGTCGCGGGGTTGCTTGAGCGTTTGGATGGGCATGGCCGCAGCAAAGACCAGATAGACCATGACTACAGCTACCCAGCCCACGGTGTTGAGATAGATAGGCATAGCCATGCCAGCGGCGAACATGCCAAGGATAAGGGCGCAACCCAAGGCAAACTGCTTGACGCCAGTGAGGGAGAAGCGACGGCACGCCCAACCAAAGGCGATGGCTACAAAAGTGAAGAGCACAGAGATGGTGCCTGCGACGCCGCCAGCATAGGAGCGGGTGAAGTCTACAAGGCCATCAGGACCATCGACGGTGGCAAAGGTGCCGGCCACCATAGAGGTGAAGGCAGCGATGACGATGATGCAGAAGAGCCAGGAGAACAGAAGGAAGAGGCGGCGACCTGTGCGGCCAACGTACTTCTCTAGCAATTGAGCCAGCGATTTGCCGTTGTTCTTCATGGAGGCGTAGAGGGCGCCAAAGTCATGGACTGCGCCCATGAACACGCCGCCTACCAGCACCCAAAGAAGCACAGGGAGCCATCCAAACATCATGGCCACGATGGTGCCGGTAACGGGTCCTGCGCCGCAGATCGAGCTAAATTGATGGGCGAAGGCGGTGAAACGAGAGGCGGGAGTGTAGGACTGTCCGTCCTCCATGCGGCGTGCGGGGGTGAGAGCGTCGGGATCTACGCCCCAGGTGTGAGCGAGCCATCGACCATAGAGCAGGTAGCCGGCAGCTAACGCCACCGCCACTAAAACTACGAGTACTAATCCATTCATGAGAAAAACCAACCCTTTCTTAATGCGGCGCGACACGCCCGATTCCGCTGCGGGTGGCCATGAAAAAAGCCGCCCGGTGATACCCAGCGGCTTATAACATTCGTACTCAGTGAAAGCCGCCCCAGATGAGCCCGGGGCGAGCTTGCTGCACCCCGAGCTAGCTAATAATTAGGTTGCTAATAATGAGGGCGGCAGCTACGAACATGGGCGTTACTCCTTAACCAAGGCTCCTCGCAAATGACCCTTTGTCATAGGCGGGTGTGCGCCTTTGCTTAGGTAGGCATTGTGCGCAGCTTGGGGCGAGGGATAAAGAGGGGAGGAGTATCGTTAATAAAAAAGAAATGAATAAGAAGCCTTAAAGAAAAGCAGGCCTGTTGATGAAGTGATGTGCAGAATTATTTCAGGGGACTGGTGGTGGGTTTGTGATTTCAATGAATGGCGCTTATACTCTTCCGAGTAATTCGTTTGACTCACCTGCCGCTGACTTCTTAAGAGATGCGCGGCTCACTATCTAGGAGGTCCCCATGTTAGGTGGTTTGGGTCCGGCAGAGCTTATCATCATCCTCGTCATTGTTCTGGTCATCTTTGGGCCCAAGAACCTCCCCAAGCTCGGTGCTTCTCTGGGCAAGACCGTCAAGAACATTCGCGAGGGCATGGAGAGCGAAGACTCCAAGGACGCCAAAGATCCCAAGAAGATCGAGGCAGAGGATGTCGACGTGGTGGATGAGGACAAGGACGACCAGGAGTAACTGGCTCTTTTGCTTTGTCCACACAGGCCTGAGCGCCCTTTAGTGCATTATCTTGAGAAGACGGGGAATCTCTGAAGAGGCCCCCGTCTTCTCATGGCCCGAGTATCATAGGGCCTTGGGTAACCGGCGTTGCCCCTATGTGTTGTGTCTTACTAAGGAAAGGTTTTGCCCGTGGCTACTTCTCAGGTCCAGCTCACTCCCGAAGGCCGTCAGAAACTCGTAGATGAGCTTGCGTGGCGCGAAGGAGAACATGCCAAGGAGATCACTGAGGCTATCAAGACGGCCAAAGACTTTGGCGACCTCTCCGAGAACGCAGAGTATGACGCCGCTAAAGAGGAGCAGGCTCGCAATGAGGCTCGTTGCAATGAGATTCGCCAGATTCTCGCCAACGCCATCACCATCGAGTCTTCTGCACTGGGCGACATGGTGTCTATCGGCTCCAAGGTCACCGTCCTTGACAAGGATTCAGGCAAAACGCTCACCCTGGCTATCGTAGGTACCACAGAGACCAATTCGTTGGAGCACAAGATCTCAACGGAGTCCCCGGTAGGCGCGGCCCTTCTCGGCCACTCCAAAGGCGAGACCGTGACTGTCACCTCTCCCAACGGTATGACCAGGACTTATCAGATTGAGGATATCGAGCGCCTCTAATCTGATAGCAATTCATAGGTGTGAGCGTCCTGTCTTGGGAATACCTGGGGCAGGCGCTTTGCGTTAATGGCACTTCACTAATCCCTCCACCATCAAGGAGCAACCATGGCTGAGAATACGGACACCCAAACCACCACCGACGAGCGCACGCTGCGCCGTGCCAAGCGTCAGGCCATGCTGGATGCAGGAGTGAGTCCTTATCCGTCGCACTTTGAGCCCACCGCGTTCTCCGCAGATCTTGAAGTGCGTTATAAGGACTTGCCTGACGGCGAGTTCACCGACGATGTGGTAACCATGGCTGGCCGCGTGCGCGCCATTCGCAACCAGGGCAAGATCGCCTTCTTGAGCTTGCAGGACCGCCAGGGTCAGATCCAGCTGTTCTTCCGCGTCAACAACCTCTCCGAGTCAGACTGGGAGCTGCTCAAGACGGTGGACCTGGGCGATATCATTGGAGTTACCGGGCCGGTGATGCGCTCCCGCCGCGGCCAGCTCTCTGTGGCGCCCCACAGCCTGGTGATGCTTTCCAAGGCCCTACGTCCTCTTCCCGAGAAGTTCCACGGCCTCTCGGATAAAGAGACACGCTATCGTCAGCGCTACGCCGACATGATCGTGAATCCGGATGTGCTGGAGACCTTCAAGAAGCGCTCTCGCATGATCGCCGCAGTGAGGCGCTATATGGACGGCGAGGGCTACTACGAGGTGGAGACCCCCATCCTGCAGTACACCCTGGGCGGGGCCAATGCCCGTCCCTTCATCACCCACCACAATGCGCTGGACATGGACTTCTACCTGCGCATCGCCACCGAGCTGCACTTGAAGCGCCTCATCGTGGGCGGTATGGACCGCGTCTACGAAATTGGCCGCCAATTTAGGAACGAGGGCATGGACCAAACCCATAACCCCGAGTTCACCACGCTGGAAGCCTATCGTGCCTATAGCGACATCGAGGGTATGAAGGAACTGGCCGAAGGCATCTTCAAGGCTGCCTGCCATGAGATTTGCGACAGCGAGCAGATCGTCTACCAGGGTACCCAGGTCGATCTTTCTGGCACCTGGCGCTCGGCTACCATGGCCGAGCTGGTAAGCGAGGTGTGCGGTCGCGAGCTCTCCATCGACAGCTCTTTAGAAGAGCTTCGTGCCGAGAATGACAAGCACTCCTTGGCTTGGGAGCCCTCGTGGGGCGCAGGCAAACTGTTGTTCAACCTCTATGACGAGTTGGTAGAGCAGACTATCGTGAACCCCACCTTTGTCTGCGACTATCCCGTCGAGGTGTCGCCTCTGGCCAAGCGCAAGCCTTCCGATCCTCGCCTGACGGACCGCTTCGAACTGGTGATTTGCGGCCACGAGTACGCGAATGCCTTTACCGAGCTCAACGACCCGGTAGATCAGGAGTCTCGCTTCGCCGACCAGGTAGCTGCCAAGGCAGCCGGCGATGACGAGGCTATGGAATACGACCACGACTACGTCCGTGCTCTCGAGTACGGCATGCCGCCCACCGGTGGCATTGGTATTGGTATGGACCGCATGGCCATGCTGCTATGCGATCAACCCTCCATCCGCGACGTGCTGCCCTTCCCGCACATGCGGCCGGAGATTTTCGACTAAAAGGAGGCCCGACCTCTATGTTTGACAAGTTTACCGAGAAGGCCCGCAAGGTCATGAGCCTCGCTCAAGACGAGGCGCGCGAACTGGGCCAAATGTATGTGGGCACCGAGCACCTGCTGCTCGGCCTCATCAAAGAGGGCGACGGCATCGCTGCCCAGGCCATGGCAGGCTTAGATGTGTCCTATGACGAGACCATGGCCATCGTGCGCGAGATTACCCGCCGCGAGGCCGAGCCCGTGCCCGGCGGGCACATCCCCTTCACCCCTCGTGCCAAGCGTGTGCTTGAGGGCGCCTACCGCGAGACCATCTCTCGCGGACAAACCTATATTTCTACCGAGCACCTGCTGCTGGGTATCGTGCGCGAAGGTAACGGCGTGGCTATGGAGGCCCTCTCTCGCATGGGCGTCTCCGGCGATGCCGTGCGCAACGCCGTCAACAGCCTCATGAACGAGAACCCCGATCCTCGTAGCCGCCCTGCCATGGCAGATGTGCGTACGGGATCTGACATCATGGGCGGTCCCTCCGGCGTGGATGGTTCCATGCTTGAAGAGTACGGCCGCAACCTCACCAAGTCTGCCCAGGAGGGCAAGCTGGATCCGGTCATTGGCCGCGACTCCGAGGTAGAGCGTGTTATGCAGGTGCTGGCACGCCGCCAAAAGAACAACCCGCTCATCCTGGGCGACCCCGGTGTTGGCAAGACTGCCATTGCCGAGGGGCTCGCTCAGCTCATCGCCAACGGCGCGGTGCCCGAGGTCCTGCGCAACAAGCAAATCTGGACGCTGGACATGGCTGCGCTGGTGGCCGGCTCCAAATACCGCGGTGAGTTCGAAGAGCGCCTTAAGAATGTGGTCAACGAGGTCATGGAGTCTCAGTACGACATCCTGTTCATCGACGAGATCCACACCCTCATTGGCGCCGGCTCTGCCGAGGGCTCCATCGACGCCGCCTCCATCTTGAAGCCGCCCCTGTCTCGCGGGGAGATCCAGGTCATTGGCGCCACCACCATCGACGAGTACCGCAAGCACATCGAGAAGGACTCAGCCTTCGAGCGCCGCTTCCAGCCGGTCTACATCAACGAGCCCTCTGTGGCAGACACTGTGGTGATCCTCGAGGGGCTGCGCGAGCGCTACGAGAAGCACCATCATGTGCGCTATACCGACGAGGCCCTGACCTCGGCTGCCGTGCTCTCCAGCCGCTACATCCAGGATCGCTTCCTGCCTGACAAGGCCATCGACGTCATCGACGAGGCCGGCGCCCGCACCCGCGTCCACCGCGTGGTGGTGCCCGAGGAGATCCTGGCCTGCGATGCTGAGCTGGCACGCATCAAAGAAGAGAAGGCCGCGGCTGCCAAGGCCCAGGAGTTCGAGCAGGCCGCTCTTCTCCGCGACAAGGAGAAGGAGCTGGGAGAGCGCCGCGAGCAGCTGGAAGAGAAGTGGCACGAGGAGTTGGACTCAGTCTGCGTCGAGGTGGGTGCTCAAGACATCGCCGACGTGGTGAGCTTCATCACCGGCGTGCCGGTTTCCAACCTCACCGAGGAAGAGGCTTCCAAGCTTCTCCGTGCCGAGAAGGTCCTCCACGAGCGGGTGATAGGTCAGGAGGAGGCCGTGTCCTCTGTGGCTCGAGCCATCCGCCGCAGCCGCTCGCCTCTCAAAGACCCGCGCCGTCCTGGCGGCTCCTTCATCTTCCTAGGCCCCTCCGGCGTGGGCAAGACAGAGCTCGCCAAGTCCCTGGCGCAATTCCTTTTCGGCAGCGAAGACGCGCTGATCACCTTCGACATGAGCGAGTTCATGGAGAAGTTCGCCGTCTCCAAGCTGGTGGGCGCGCCTCCGGGATACGTGGGCTATGACGAGGGCGGCGAGCTCACCAAGGCCGTGCGTCGCAAGCCCTACTCGGTGGTGCTGTTCGACGAGATCGAGAAGGCGCATCCCGATGTCTTCAACATCTTGCTGCAGATCCTGGATGAGGGGCGTCTCACCGACGGGCAGGGTCGCAAGGTGGACTTCTCCAACACCGTCATCATCATGACCAGCAACATCGGTGCCCGCGAGATCGCCACTACCGCGCCCATGGGCTTTGGCAACAACGCCGGGCTCTCCGACTCCGATATCAAACAGCGGGTGACCGCCGAGCTCAAGCGTCAGTTTCGTCCGGAGTTCTTGAACCGTGTGGACGAGATCGTGGTCTTCAAGTCGCTCTCCAAGGAGCAGTTGCGCGAGATCGTCGATCTCATGGTGGCCGACCTTCGTCGACGCTTGGTGATGGAGGGCATGTCCATCGAGCTCACGGATGCTGCTCGCGACTTTGTGGCTCAAGAGGGCACCGATGCCGTCTATGGTGCCCGTCCTTTGCGCCGCGCCATCCAAACCCTCATCGAGGACCCTCTGGCCGAAGAGCTCTTGGAGGGTGGCTGGTCGGCAGGGGAGATCGTCCTGGTGGACTTTGATGAAGAGGGCCATAAGCTCTCCTTTACCCACGGCACCGGCGACATCCCTGCCCCTGAGCTTTCGGCAGGCCCCAAGAGCCTGCCTTCGGGCTCCGCTTCTTCTCGTCGAGGACCCATCGCTGCGGGTACCGGCTCTGCTGAGGCCGGCGCCTAAGCCCCAAGTCTTTCAAGCGCTCGCCTGTGTGGGGCGAGCGCTTTTTTCTTTATGGTCGCGGGCCGCTAAGAGGCTCCGGCTTTGCTAGGGTAAGAACAGCGCCGAGGGCGAAGGCTGCCAGCGGGCGGCCATAGGCAGAAGAGGGTGAGTTATGGGCGAGCATCAAGAAACGCAATCCCTAGACCAACGCATGGAGCGCGCCATGCGAGAAACGGCCCCTGGCACCGCTCTGAGACGCGCGCTCGACATGATCATCGCCGGTCGCCTGGGCGCTCTTATCTGCGTGGGCGATCAAGAGGCGGTGCTTGCGGCAGGAAACGACGGCTTCCCGCTCAACATCTCCTTTACGGCCAACCGCCTTTTCGAGCTCTCGAAGATGGACGGCGCCATTGTCATCGATCGCGACCTCACCCAAATCTTAAGGGCCAATTTCCACTTGAACCCCGACCCTTCGCTGCCCACCAGCGAGACGGGCATGCGTCACCGTACCGCAGCCCGCATGAGCTTGCTTACCAATGCCATGGTGATCTCGGTCTCCGAGCGCAGGCAGGTGGTCAACGTGTTTTTAGGAGGCCGCTCCTTCGAGATCAAGACCGTTGCAGAGCTCATGACCATGGTCAACCAGCTGCTGGTGACCCTTCAAACCACGCGCCAGTCGCTTGACCGCAACCTGTTGCGCCTGACCACCCTTGAGCTGGACAACTATGTCACCCTGGCAGACATCTCCAAGATCTTCTTCTACTTCGAGGTGCTCATGGTGGCCACAGAAGAGCTGGACGACCTCATCGACCAGCTGGGCACCGAGGGCCGCACCATCGCCATGCAGCGCGAGCAGCTGGTGGGCGATATGGATGAGGAATACACCCTCATGATCCGCGACTACGCCCACGATTCCTCCGAGGAAAACGCCCTCAGGGTGCGCGAGCTCTTCCATAACGTGGAAGCCTCCTCGCTTCACTCCGCCAAAAAGGTGGGCACGCTATTGGGCTACGAGGGGCTCAACGAGGACTCCATCATGGCGCCTCTGGGCCTGCGCACCCTTTCCCGCATCTCGGTGGTGCGCGAGGGTATGGCCGACAAGATCGTCGACGAGTATGGCAACCTCCAAGAGCTCATGGACGACATCGAGAACAATCCAAGCCGCCTAGACGACATTGGCGTCCAAAAGCCCGGCATCTTGGCCGACAGCCTTTACCGCATGTGGGGTCGAAAGGAGTAGCCATGGGGCTCTGCCAGACGGCCCCTAGTGCCTGCCACCTCAAAGTATGCGGGGCCCAAAGCGACGTGGCGGTGGTTATAGTGGCCGGTGGCTCAGGGGAGCGCTTTGGCGATCCCCGAGGCAAGGCGCTGGTCCCCATCGCAGGACGCCCTCTGGTGGCCTGGTCGCTTTTAGCTGCCGATAAGGCCCAATCCACCCTATCCCTTACCTTGGTGTGCCGTCCGCAAGATCGCCTCGCCATGGTTGAGGCAGTGGCAGCTCTCGATCTTTCCCATCCGGTGACGCTGGTGGACGGTGGCGCCACCCGTCAAGAAAGCTGCCAGGCGGGCATTATGTGCGTGTCGCCGCAAATCCCCTTCATCTCAGTGCAAGATGGGGCGCGTCCTCTCACCACCCCAGAGACCTTCGATGCAGTGGCTCGACGCGTGCGGCAGGATGAGAATTTGGCCGGGGCCATTGCCGGCTGGCCTGTCACAGACACCATCAAGCGGGCTCACGACGGGATCATCGAGTCTACCCAAGACCGCTCCTGCCTGTGGAGCGCCCAGACGCCCCAGCTCTTCAGGGCGCCTTTGCTGCGCGAAGCCTATCGGCAGGCCGCTTACCATAGACTCTCGGTGACCGATGACGCCTCGGTGGTGGAGGCCATGGGTTTATCGGTAGCATTGGTAAGTGCCCAGCGCATCAATCCCAAGCTCACTGTGCCAGATGATTTTGCGTTTATCGAGGCAGAGCTAGGAGCCCGAAGTCTCAGAGGAGTGTGCTAGATGCTCAGGATAGGCCATGGATACGACGTCCATAGATTCCAAGAGGGCCGCCCCCTGGTGTTGGGAGGCGTCGCCATTCCTTGCGGGCGGGGGCTTTTGGGCCACTCGGATGCCGACGTATGCGTTCATGCCCTGATGGATGCGATCTGCGGGGCAGCGCGGCTAGGGGATATCGGGCAGCTGTTCCCTGACACGGACCCCGCCTATGAAGGAGCCGATTCCTTGGGACTGCTCGCCCAGGTGATGGATCGGGTTCGCGCCCTGGGTTATGAGCTTTTGGACTGCGACTGTACCATCGCCGCCCAGGCTCCTAAGCTGGCTCCCTATCGTCAGGCCATGCGCCAGGCGATGGCAGGCGCCCTCAAGGTCCCCGTCGACTCTGTGGGTCTCGCAGCCACTACCACAGAGCGTTTGGGTTTTGTGGGCCGTGAAGAGGGTATGGAGGCTTGGGCGGTGTGCCTTCTCGAAAGCCGTCCCTGCTAACGATTGGATCTCCTTTGTTTGCTCGACTAAAAGAAGATATCGAAGCCTTTCGCGCTCATGATCCCGCCGCTACCTCAACCGTCTCTATCCTGCTTAACTCTCCGGGCATGCGGGCCATCTGGGCCTATAGGCGCCAGCATTGGCTCTGGACTCATGGCCACCGGCTCTTGGCCCGGTGCCTCTCTACGCTCTCCCGTCACCGTTTTGGCGTGGAAATCCACCCGGGAGCCACCATTGGGCGCCGTTTCATCATCGACCATGGCATGGGCATCGTTATCGGCGAGACTTGCATCATCGGCGATGACTGCATGGTGTATCAGGGGGTGACTCTGGGTGGCACTGGCAAGCAGACGGGCAAACGCCATCCCACGTTGGGCGACCGTGTGACGGTAGGCGTGGGGGCTGCCGTGCTTGGCGACATTACCTTGGGCAACGACTCCAAGGTGGGCGGCGGTGCCGTGGTGGTAAAAGACGTGCCGGAAGGTTGCACGGTGGTGGGCATCCCCGGCCATATCACCACCCGTTGCGGCGTGCGGGTTCACAGAGGCGCTGCCGCCAACGACGGCCGTCGTCGCTCCTATCTGCCAGACCCTGTCGAGCAAACCATGGACATCCTGAGCGCACGCATCGCTCAGCTGGAGGAAGAAGTGGCGGAACTGCGCGCTCAGTCTCCCCAGCCGCCAACGAAGCTTGAGACCTCAAAGACGACCTTGCGCCAATCCGGTTCGGCCGCCGCGCCTTTAGCGGATGCGGTACTATCCCAAACAGCCCAAAAGCCAAAGGCACAGGCAAACGATGCCGACGCCTCCAAGGAGTAGCCATGCTCATCTACAACAGCCAGACTCACAAGAAGCAGGAGCTCGTGCCCGTCGAGCCGGATCATATTTCCATGTATGTCTGCGGCCCCACGGTCTACGACCAGATTCACATTGGCAACGGCCGCACCTTCCTGTCCTTCGACGTGATTCGCCGCTACCTCATCTATAAGGGCTATCAGGTGACCTTCGCCCAAAACCTCACCGACGTTGACGACAAGATCATCCAACGAGCTTCCGAGGAGGGCGTCTCTGCCTCCGAGCTGGCCCGCACCTACTCCGACGCGTTCATCGAGCAGATGGACCGCCTGGGCGTCCTTGCCCCCGACATCCGCCCTCGTGCCACCCAAGAGATCGACGCCATGATCGACATGATCTCAGGCCTCATCGATCAGGGACATGCCTATTCTGCCGACAACGGAGACGTGTACTTCTCGGTACGTAGCTGCGAAACCTACGGCAATCTCTCGGGCCGCAATGTCGATGAGCTTTTGGTGGGCGCTCGCATCGAAGAAAATACCGATAAGAACGACCCTCTGGACTTTGCGCTGTGGAAAGCCGCAAAACCTGGCGAACCGGCTTGGGAATCTCCTTGGGGGCTTGGGCGTCCTGGCTGGCATACCGAGTGCTCGGCCATGGTCCATCGCTACTTGGGCACTCCCATCGATATCCATGGCGGCGGCTCTGACCTTATCTTCCCGCATCATGAGAACGAATGCGCGCAGGCCACCTCCTGCTGGCATGAGCCGCTGGCCAATCTTTGGATGCACACGGGCATGCTGAGGGTGGACGGTGAGAAGATGAGCAAGTCGCTGGGTAATTTCTACACCCTCAAAGAGGTGCTGGACCGCTATCCCGCCGACGCCCTGCGCTTGCTGATGCTGCAAACCCACTATCGCTCGCCGTTGGATTTCTCCTTCAGCCGGCTTGAGGGCACCTGCCAGAGCCTGGAGCGTCTGCGCGGGACCGTCAAGAACCTCAAGTGGGCCGCCGAGCAATCCGAGGACGCCTCTGGGCAAGATGCCCAAGCTGTGCAAGAGTTGGCCGCAGCCATCGACGAGGCGCGCTCAGCCTTTGTGGGCGCCATGGACGACGATTTCAACACCTCGGCGGCACTGGCTGCCATCTTTGCGCTGGCCACCAAGGCAAACACCTATCTTGACCAGGCGAAAAACCAGGTCTCCACCTCGGTGACCTTGCGGGCCATGGATACTCTCATCGAGCTTCTGGGCGTCTTGGGCGTAGAGTCTGTGCGCCCCGCCGATGATGAATATCCTTTAGAAGTTGTCGAACTGGCCCGCGAGGTGGCCGGCTATGAGGGTAATGACCCTACAGAAGCGGTATCTGCGCTCATTGAAGCCCGCGCACAGGCGCGCCAGGAGAAGAACTGGGCGACGGCCGATGCTATCCGTGACGGTATCAGCGCGCTGGGTCTCGTAGTAGAGGATACGGCTGCCGGTACGCGTATTACGCGTCAGCAGGCCTAAACAGGCTCACTTTTCTGCCGGCCTTCAAGAGGAGCTCTTGGGAGGCACGGCTTTTGAGGGCAGGCAGGGGGAGCGTCAAGGCATCGGCGCGGGTCGAAAGGATAGTCATGGCACAGCACACGCAAGGACGCGGAGGCTCTCGAGGAGCCCAGTCTGGCCGCTCGGGTCGCGCCCAGGGTTTTGGGTCTTCAAAAAAGAACTCCAAGCCGCAAGGAACCAGAGCCTGGAGCAGCGAGGACGGCCGCCAGTGGCGAAGCCCGGACGGCCGTAAGGCGGGCATCGCCGGTAAAGTGGCTGCCTCTCCCAAGAAGGGCACAAATAAGGCAGGTCGAGGCGGCAAGGGTTTCTCGGCCCGGGGGCCCAAGGGAAGCAACAGCCCCCGCATCTCCTCTGTCGACAGCAAGAACTTGGTCGAAGGCCGTCGCGCGGTGGACGAGGTGCTGGCAGCCAATATCCCTATCAAACGGGCGCTCATTGCGGTGAGCAAGGGCAACCAAGACCCCAAGCTGGCGCGCATGGCGGCGGAGTTTGAGGCCGAGGGCATCCGTGTGGACCGGGTGTCCAAAGCTCGGTTGGACGGCCTGTCGAGCCACGGCGCCCACCAAGGCATCATGGTGGAGCTCGCAGCCTTTCCCTATGCAGACATCGAGGACATTGTCGCTGCCGCCGGCGATGGAGACGCCTTGGTAGTGGTGCTCGACCACGTGGTGGACGAAGGCAACCTGGGGGCTATCGTCCGCTCTGCCGAGGTCGTGGGCGCCTCCGGCGTTATCATCGCTCGAGACCGCGCTGCCTCGGTGGGAGTGGGAGCCTATAAAACCTCTGCAGGGGCCGTGTTCCATGTGCCCATCGCCCAAGTGCCCAATATCGCCAAGGCGGTGGACCGCCTCAAGGAAGCTGGGTTCTGGGCCGGAGCAGCCTCAGAGCACGCTGCTGATACCCTGTGGAGCGCCCCCATGGGCGGTCGCTTCTGCCTGGTCATGGGCTCTGAAGGCGATGGTGTGAGCCGCCTGGTGATGGATCGTTGCGACTTCTCCTGCCGCCTGCCTCAGCGCGGCCAGGTGGAGTCTCTCAATGTGGCCCAAGCGGCCACGGTCATGGCCTACGAGTGGCTGCGTCGCACCACCGGAGGCGCCGACACCGCCGATCTCGAGGAGGCGAAGGCCCAGGATACCTTTGATCCGCTGGGCGACGATACGGGCATCGGCTCGTTTGAGGCGGCCGAGAAGATCAATGGCTAAGCGCTCATCTTTACCTTTGCTCGTGGTAGATGGCTACAACGTGCTCTATGCAGACCCTCGCTATGAGGCGCTCTTCGACAAAGAGGCTCCTCAGAGCCGTCTGGGAAATGATCCATTCAATCGGGCGCGCCAGGCGCTCCTGGCCGACGTGGCTGCCTTTGCTCAAGGCTCTTTTGACCCCGTGATCGTCTATGACGGCGCCAACAACCAAAGCGACGAGAGGCCGGAGACAAGAGCCGCAGGGGTGAGGGTTGTCTTTTCTCGGCGAGGGGTGTCTGCAGACTCTGTCATTGAAGAGCTGGTGACCCAAGCCCGCGAAACAGGGCGTCTTGTCACCGTGGTGACCGGTGACGCCACCATTCAAGCCACGGTGGAAGGAGCGGGTGTCACCCGCATGTCCAGCCGAATGATGGTCCATGAGGTGCAAGTGATGAACGCTGGCATCGAGGCAGAGCGCCAAGAGCGCTCTCTATCCAAGATGACCTTGGCAGATCGCATAGATCCAGCCACGCGCGCCAAACTAGATGCCCTTTTGGGCAGACGAAAAAGCTAGAAGGCTAACAACAGAGCCAGATTGGGTTCTTGGCGACGGTAGAGCCTTGGGCAAGGTTGGGTTAGAATGTCTTCCGTGTCGCTGATGTAGCTCTAACGGTAGAGCAGCTGACTTGTAATCAGCCGGTTGCAGGTTCGAATCCTGTCATCAGCTCCAGGCAATTGCGTGCCCACAGTACCCTAAATAGGTAGTGTGGGCACTTCGTTTACCTGGGGGTTTATGCCACCTGTGAAGAACTAATGGGAGGGATACGCCCGGCTCAGGGGAATACGTTGACATCTTTCTCCGTAGGTCGTAGTATTCTTTCCGCGTTGCAGGGCCGCGAGCCTTGCACTGCTTGAAAACTTGGGGATATGGCACAGCGGCAACTGCGGCGGACTGTAAATCCGCTCCCTCTGGGTTCCTTGGTTCGAGTCCAAGTATCCCCACCATGCCCGTGTAGCTCAGTCGGTAGAGCACTTCGTTGGTAACGAAGAGGTCACCGGTTCGAATCCGGTCGCGGGCTCCATTTCAAGCACGGCGGTGTAGCTCAGTTGGTCAGAGCACGCGGTTCATACCCGCGGCGTCACTGGTTCGAATCCAGTCACCGCTACCAGCGTTCAAGCGGCACGGGCCTTCTAGGCGCGTGCCGTTAGGCATATAAAGTTAGGCATCATTGGCTGCGAAACAGAGAACCCTGTTTCCAGAAGGAGGAACTCACATGGCCAAGGAGAAGTTTGAGCGTACTAAGCCGCATGTCAACATTGGCACTATCGGCCACGTCGACCACGGCAAGACCACGCTGACGGCCGCTATCACCAAGGTTCTCTCCGAGACCCCTGGCTGCAAGGCAAACTTCACCGCATTCGAGGACATCGATAAGGCTCCCGAGGAGCGCGAGCGTGGTATTACCATCTCCGTCGCTCACGTTGAGTACGAGACCGAGAATCGTCACTATGCTCACGTGGACTGCCCTGGCCACGCTGACTACATCAAGAACATGATCTCTGGTGCAGCTCAGATGGACGGTGCCATCCTGGTTATCGCCGCTACCGACGGCCCCATGGCTCAGACCCGCGAGCACATCCTGCTTGCCCGTCAGGTGGGCGTGCCCTACATCGTCGTGTTCCTCAACAAGTGCGACATGGTTGAC
This sequence comes from Muricaecibacterium torontonense, assembly GCF_004793925.1. Lineage (NCBI taxonomy): Bacteria > Bacillati > Actinomycetota > Coriobacteriia > Coriobacteriales > Atopobiaceae > Muricaecibacterium > Muricaecibacterium torontonense. The sequence continues at coordinate 317,532 of NZ_SRYE01000002.1, forward strand.
GACGAGGAGCTCATCGACCTGGTCGAGATGGAGACCCGCGACCTCCTGTCCGAGTACGACTTCCCCGGCGACGACCTGCCTATCATCCGCGGCTCCGCACTGGGCGCCCTCAACGGCGAGGAGAAGTGGGTCGAGCAGATTCGTGCCCTCATGACCGAGGTGGACAACTACATTCCCACCCCTGCCCGCGACAACGAGAAGCCCTTCCTGATGGCCGTCGAGGACGTCATGACCATCTCTGGCCGTGGCACCGTTGCTACCGGCCGTGTCGAGCGCGGTCAGCTGCGTCTCAACGACCCTGTCGAGATCGTTGGCATCAAGCCCACCTCTTCTTCCGTGGCCACCGGCATCGAGATGTTCCGCAAGTCCATGGACTTCTGCGAGGCTGGCGACAACGTGGGCATCCTGCTCCGTGGTGTTAAGCGCGAGGAGATCGAGCGCGGCCAGGTTCTCTGCAAGCCCGGCTCTGTGACCCCTCACAAGAAGTTCACCGCTGAGGTCTACGTTCTGACCAAGGAGGAGGGCGGCCGTCACACCCCGTTCTTCGATGGCTATCGTCCTCAGTTCTACTTCCGCACCACTGACGTAACCGGCAACATCTCCCTGCCTGAGGGCGTCGAGATGGCTATGCCTGGCGATCATGTCACCATTACCGGCGAGCTCATTCACCCCATCGCCATGGAGGAGGGCCTGCGTTTCGCTATCCGCGAGGGCGGCCACACCGTAGGCGACGGCCGTGTTGCCACCATCATTGAGTAACTTCTCTCTTTGATTTTTGTGAGCCCGGCGCATCTTTTCCAGATGCGTCGGGCTTTTTAATGGCTGCGCCACACGCCCTCTAGAGGAGGGTCAATTGCGGCCAATCCGTGTATCGATGGATTTCGCACTATCTACCATTGACGGACCGTCGCAATGATGGTAGCGTAATCACTCGCGCCGTGGCTCTGCATGCTCATCGCGGCCTGCACCTCTGGAAGGACTTATTCATGCGTACTCTCGTCACCCTCGCCTGCAGCGATTGCAAGCGTCGCAACTACACCACCTATAAGAACAAGAGCACTCATCCTGAGCGTATGGAGCTCAAGAAGTACTGCCGTTGGTGCGGTCACCACACGGTGCACAAAGAGACCCGCTAAGATAAGAGGGTCACTCACAGGCCAGTAGCTCCAATGGTAGAGCGGCGGTCTCCAAAACCGTTTGTTGTGGGTTCGAGTCCTACCTGGCCTGCCAGCTATTACCACCGGCCCTCCCTCAAGGGACGGGCCGGTTTTTTTATCTGTCTACACTGATTCTCGGAGGATGCCGTCCATGGCAAACAAGGAGCGCAACAAGCGAGCTGCTCGTAAGGCACGTCAGGCTGAGCGTCAGCGCGCCGAGGCTCAGACCCTGGCGCAAAACCAGACGCCTGCAGCCCCCGCCAAGGATACGAGCACTAAGGCTGTGAAGAAGAGCGGCAAGCCTGGTTTCTTCCAGCGTGTGCGCAACTACTTTGGCGATGTCCGCTCAGAGATGCGCCGCGTCTCTTGGCCCACTCCTGCCGATCTCAAGAGCTACACAGTGGCTGTCATTGTGATCCTGATGATCTTTGGCGTTGCGACCTGGCTCATCGATTCTGGCGTTGTGGCTGCCCTTATCGGCTTCTCTGGCTTGAGGGGCTAACATGGCCAAGCATTGGTACGTCATCCACACCTACTCCGGTTACGAGAACAAGGTCAAGAACGACCTTGAACGTCGAATCGAGTCCTATGGCTTGGGCCGTCAAGTGACTGACATCCAGATCCCCGTAGAGGAGGTCACGGAGGTCAAGGAGGGCGGCAAGCGCGAGACCAAGGAGAACAAAGTGTTCCCGGGTTACGTGCTTGTGCGCATGGAGGCAGACGACAATTCCTGGTCTGTAGTGCGTAACACCCCGGGCGTGACCGGCTTCGTGGGCATTGACGGCAAGCCCGCGCCTCTTACTCGCGCCGAGTTCAAAAAGATGATGGGCCATGGCGCCAAGGAGGGCGAAGCAGCTCCTCGTCGTACCGTCACTGATTTTGAGCCCGGTCAAGCGGTCCATGTGGAATCTGGCCCCCTGGCAGATTTCGATGGTACGGTATCCGAGGTCAATCCGGAGACTGGCAAGCTCAAGGTCATGGTCATGATCTTTGGGCGCGAGACTCCGGTGGAAGTAGATGCCGACCAGGTGTCTATCATCCACTAATCATAGCTTTGCCTAAGGCGCGAGGATGCCCTGGCGCCTTAGGCATGACTACAAGGCTTCTTTGATGTCCTTCGTTTTGGTGAGAAACGCTTCTGTGGGGCATCTTGGATAGAGCATTGCAACAACGTACGAAAGGCACTAACGATGGCCCCTAAGAAAAAGGTCGCTAAGTTCATCAAGCTTCAGATCCCCGCTGGCGCTGCCAACCCCGCTCCTCCGGTAGGCCCCGCCCTGGGTGCTGCCCAGGTCAACATCATGCAGTTCTGCCAGGCGTTCAATGCTGCCACCAAGGATCAGGCTGGCGACATCATCCCTGTGGAGATCTCTGTCTACGAAGACCGCACCTTCGACTTCGTGTGCAAGACCCCTCCCGCAGCCAAGCTCATCTTGAAGGAGCTGGGCATCAAGAGCGGTTCTTCCGTCCCTCAGCGCGACAAGGTCGGCCAGCTCACCGACGAGCAGCTCACCAAGATCGCTGAGATCAAGATGCCCGACCTCAATGCCAACGACATCGACCATGCCAAGCGTATCGTTGCCGGCACCGCCCGTTCCATGGGCGTCACCATCGCCGAGTAGCCTCATCAAGGGGAACTCTTTGTCCTGTAGCGCACCTCAGATGCGCGGCTCTGCAGACCGCAGAGCAACGATGTGGGAGGACGCCATTGCGCCCGTTGACCACAGGAAGGCATTCCTATGCCCAAGCACGGAAAGCAGTATCGCGACGCAGAGGCCAAGATCGAGAACCGCCTCTACACCCCCAAGTCTGCCATGCAGACTGTGAAGGAACTCTCCTTCGCCAAGTTCGATGAGACCGTCGAGGCCTCCATTCGCCTGGGTGTCGACACTCGTAAGGCTGATCAGAACGTTCGTGGCTCCATCTCCCTGCCCCATGGCACCGGCAAGTCTGTGCGCGTCGCCGTCTTCGCCGAGGGCGAGAAGGCCCGCGAGGCCGAGGAGGCCGGTGCCGACGTGGTGGGCGGCGACGATCTGGTAGCCGCCATCCAGGCTGGCAACATCGACTTTGATGCCGCTATCGCCACGCCTCCCATGATGGCCAAGGTCGGTCGCATTGGTAAGATCCTGGGTCCCCGTGGCCTCATGCCCAACCCCAAGCTGGGCACCGTCACCATGGATGTGGCCAAGATGGTGAGCGAGCTCAAGGCTGGTCGTGTGGAGTATCGTGCCGACCGCTACGGCATCGTGCATGTCCCCATGGGCCGCGTTTCCTTCTCCTGCGAGGACCTCACCGAGAACTACGCCGCCCTCATCACCGAGCTCATTCGCGTCAAGCCCTCTTCTGCTAAGGGCAAGTATGTCAAGAGCGTAGCCTTCTCCTCTACCATGGGCCCGGGCGTCAAGGTCGACCCCACCATGATCCGCAACCTCCTGGAGGATTAGGGATCCATCTGACGGCCACTTTGCCGTCCCGCCATCGCACGTGTAGCGCCCTGCTCACCACAGGGCGCTTTCTTTTTACCGAGAAACCCTCACCCAGGAGGCGGATACCGGTGGGTGGGAAGGGTTTCTCGGCAAGGTTGGAGCCTGTAAGCATCTGTGAGCTGAGGGTTCGTGGAAGCTCCGTGAACAGAGATGCTGTGAATCGCTTTTGCTTGACAGGGAGTGAGAAACGTCCATACTAGCAACGTCATGCCATCGCATGTCCGCTGCCAGAGACAGCCGGCGCCGCCCTTGCGGCTTAATGGGATATCCCGCCTGCCGAGGTGGTTCTCGATACATCGCATTCGGGGCCCCGTCTGGTTTTCGGACGGGGCTTTCTTTGTGGAGCAGAGAGGTCCCGTGCTCGCACGGATATGCCCGATCCGCCCATAAAGGAGGTGTACCTATGCCGTCTAAGAAAAACGTGGAGATGCTTCAGGAGGTCAACAACTCCCTGGACTCCTCCAAGGGTCTGTTTGTCATCGATTATCGCGGCCTTACCGTAAAGGAGGCCCAGGAGCTTCGCCGCAAGCTTCATGAGGCCGACGCCGAGATGAAGGTGTACAAGAACAACATCGTCAAGATCGCTTTGGCTGAGCACGATATGCCCAATATCGACGAATATCTCGAGGGCACCACGGCTTGCGTGTTCTACGCCGTGGATCCCGTAGAGGCTGCCAAGGCCATCAAGACCACTTCTAAGGAGCTCAACAAGGTCGAGTTCCTGGGTGGTATCTCTGACGGTCAGGCCATCAACGCCGACCAGGCGCTGGCCATCGCAGACCTTCCCTCTCGCGAGGAAATGCTGGCTCGTCTGGCTGCAGCTTGCGCTGCTCCGCTCACCGGTATCGCCCGTGTGTGCAACGGTCCTATGCAGGGTCTGGTTACCGCGCTCACGGCTGTCGCCGAGAACGCAGAGTCTGGTCAGCAGGCTGCCTAGCCTGTCTGCTCGATCAGGCGCCCGCACGCCAACCGCATGGTTGGCCCGCACTGTCTTTCAGGGGTCTAATCAGACCCATTCGTTGGGGGACATCATCTGTGTCCCGCTTACTTAAGAAGGAGATCAGCAATGGCTGTCACCAAAGATGAGATCATTGAGGCCATTAAGGCCATGCCCGCCCTGGAGCTCTCTGAGCTCGTGAAGGAGCTCGAGGAGACCTTCGGCGTCTCCGCCGCCGCTCCCGTCATGATGGGCGCTATGCCCGCCGCCGGTGGCGCCGCTGAGCCCGCCGAGGAGAAGACCGAGTTCGACGTCATCCTCGAGGGCTTCGGCGACAACAAGATCGCCGTCATCAAGGAGGTCCGTGGCCTCACCAAGCTCGGCCTCAAGGAGGCCAAGGAGCTCGTGGAGTCTGCTCCCAAGCCCATCCTCGAGGGTGTCAAGAAGGACGAGGCCGAGGCCGCCAAGGAGCAGCTCGAGAAGGTTGGCGCTGCCGTTACCGTCAAGTAACTGGTGCCTTATCTCTAGGCCTTAGCTTTTAGTTTTCATAAAGAGCTTGCGGGTCCTCTTCTTTTGGAGAAGGGGGCCCGCTTTTTTGGCATAAAAGGAGTGGATGATTTTCTCGGCGTCAATTCTGGCCGAGAAAAGCCATCCACATAATCTTCATATATTAAGATCACAAGACCCCAGCTCAGAGCCTAAAGTGCTGTAGTTTATCTGAATCTGTTCTGATGTCAATAGTTGCATTGACTCAGCTTTGTTTCTTGGCTAGATTACTAATTTACGACAATTGCCGCTATATGCCGTTTCAAAGGAGGAAATGCCTGGTGCGTACCGCAAACTCTCCCGTCACCTCCACAGACGCTACGGGCCGCGTGAGCTTCAGCAAGATTAGCCCTGCGATGGAGCTGCCCAACCTCATCACCGTCCAAAAGGAATCTTTCGAGCGTTTCATGGGGGAGGGGCTCGCGAATGCCTTCGCAGAGAGCTCTCCTATCGAAAACAACGCTGGCACTATGGAGATTACCTTTGGCACCCACGAGTTTGGCGATCCGGCCCATACTTTGGCCGAGTGCCGCGCCAAAGACCTCACCTACCAGGCCCCTCTTTTGGTGGAGGTTCGCTTCACCAACAAGGAGACCGGTGAGATCAAGGAGCAGCTGGTGTTCATGGGCGACTTCCCGCTTATGACAGACCGCGGCACCTTCATCATCAATGGCACTGAGCGCGTGGTGGTATCCCAGCTCGTACGTTCCCCCGGTGTCTACTTCTCTAAAGAGCTCGACAACAATGTCGACGTCTACAAGGTGCAGTTCATTCCTGCACGTGGCGCTTGGCTCGAGTTTGAGATTGACAAGAAGGGCAAGCTCATCGTCTCCGTTGACCGCAAGCGTCGTCAGAGCGCCACCTTGATGCTTCGCGCTTTGGGCCTCGCTGAGACCGACGAGGAGATCACCGAGCTTCTGGGCGAGTCTGACGTGTTGGCTGACGCTCTGGCCTCTGATACTGCTAAGACCCGTGAAGAGGCGCTCATCGAACTCTACAAGCGTCAGCGCCCCGGCGAACCTGCCACAGTGGATGCTGCCCGTTCGCTTTTGGACAGCCTGTACTTCAATCCTCAGCGCTACGACCTGGCTCGCGTAGGTCGCTACAAGATCAACAAGAAGCTCGATCTTGATGTGGCTGAAGGCGTCAACGTGCTCACCCCAGAGGATATCGTGGCTGCCCTTCGTTACCTGCTGGCTCTGCGTGACGGCGATGCCACCAAGAAAGTGGACGACATCGACCACTTTGGCAATCGTCGCGTGCGTACCGTGGGCGAGCTGGTGCAAAACCAGTTCCGCATCGGTATGAGCCGTATGGAGCGCGTGGTGCGCGAGCGCATGGCATCCCAGGATCCCGATGACATCACGCCTCAGTCTCTCATCAACATTCGCCCCATTGTGGCAGCTATCAAAGAGTTCTTTGGCTCTTCTCAGCTGTCGCAGTTCATGGATCAGGCCAACCCCCTTTCTGGCCTTACTCACAAGCGTCGTCTCTCTGCCTTGGGACCTGGTGGTCTGGCGGGCCATAAGTCTGGCTCCAGCCGCCGCACCAACGTGCCTACCGCAGTGCGCGATGTCCACAACTCCCACTATGCACGCATGTGCCCCATCGAGACGCCCGAAGGCCCCAACATCGGTCTTATCGGCACGTTGGCGCTCTTTGCCCACGTGAACGAGTACGGCTTCATCGAGACGCCCTACCGTCGCGTGGTGGACGGCTGCGCCACCGACATCATCGACTGGATGACGGCAGACGAGGAAGAGGATCACATCATTGCCCCTGCCGATACTCCCATCGACAACAAGACCGGCCGCTTCGTGGAGTTGGATCCCTCGGGCAAGCTGGTAGAAGCCGAGCGTGTCGTAGCCCGTACCCGCGACTATGACGGCTCCTTTGGCGCCCCTGCTGAGACTCCCGTGACAGACATCGACTACATGGACGTGTCGCCTCGCCAGATGCTCTCTGTAGCTGCCACCCTCATTCCCTTCCTGGAGCATGACGATGCAAAGCGTACCCTCATGGGCGCCAACATGCAGCGTCAGGCAGTGCCCCTCATCCGTCCTGTGGCCCCTCTGGTGGGTACCGGCATGGAGTACCGCGCCGCTCTGGACTCCGGCGAGTTGATCTGCTCGGCACACGACGGCACCGTAGTAGAGGTAGACGCCGCTCACATCGTGGTCGATGCCGGCGACGAGGGCCTTGAGCGCTACGACCTGCCCAAGTACGAGCGTTCCAACCAGTCCACCTGCATCAACCATCGTCCTATCGTCGAGGTGGGCGAGCGCGTGGTAGCAGGGCAGCCCCTGGCCGACTCCACTTCTGTGGACCACTCCGAGCTAGCGCTGGGCGCTAACCTCACGGTGGCCTATATGCCGTGGGAGGGCTTCAACTACGAGGACGGCATCGTCATCTCTGAGCGCGTGGTGCAAGAGGACCTGCTAACCTCCATCAACATCTCCCGTCATGAGATCGACGCCCGCGACACCAAGCTGGGCTCTGAGGAAATCACCCGCGAGATCCCTAATCTCTCCCAGGATATGCTGGCCAATCTGGACGCAGACGGCATCATCCGTATCGGCGCCGAGGTAGGCCCGGGCGACATCTTGGTGGGCAAAGTGACGCCTAAGGGTCAGACTACCCCCACAGTGGAGGAGCGCCTGCTGCACGCCATCTTTGGCGCTAAGGCCCATGATGTGCGCGACACCTCCCTCAAGATGCCTCACGGCGCCTATGGTCGAGTGGTAGACGTGGTGCGCTTCGCACGTGAGAACGGCGACGAGCTGCCTCCCGGAGTCAACGAGATGGTGCGCGTCTTTGTGGCCCAGCGCCGCAAGATCCAGCAGGGTGACAAGATCGCCGGCCGTCACGGCAACAAGGGCGTGGTCTGCAAGGTGCTGCCTGTGGAAGACATGCCCTACATGGCCGACGGCACCCCCGTAGACGTCCTTCTGGACCCCCTGGGCGTACCTTCCCGTATGAACGTGGGCCAGCTGCTCGAGTGCCACATCGGTTGGTGCGCCGCCAATGGCTGGGATACCGAGAACGCCAACTCTGAGACCTATGTGCCTGGTCCCATGCCGGTCTCTACGCCCGTCTTCGACGGCGCCACTGGCGACGAGGTGGCTGAGTGCATCCGTCGTACCAACACCAATCTCATCAACCGCGCCAAGGAGGAGTACGGCGACGCCATGATGGAGTCCTTCGTGCCTCAGCTCAACTCCTTTGGCAAGACCACCCTTTATGACGGCCGCACCGGCGAGCCGTTCAACGACAAGATCACCGTGGGCACCAGCTACATCCTCAAGCTGGGCCACATGGTCGACGACAAGATCCACGCCCGCTCCACTGGTCCTTACAGCCTCATCACTCAGCAGCCCCTGGGCGGCAAGGCGCAGTTTGGCGGCCAGCGCTTCGGCGAGATGGAGGTCTGGGCCCTCTATGCCTATGGTGCGGCCAACGTCCTCCAGGAGATCCTCACCATCAAGTCCGACGACACCAACGGTCGCGTGAAGGCCTACGAGGCCATCGTCAAGGGCGAGAACGTCCCCGACGCCTCTATCCCCGAGGCCTTCAAGGTGCTGGTGAAAGAGATCCGTTCGCTCGCCCTGGATATCGAGCCTATTGTCTACAAGACCGAGGAGGCGCCTTCCCAGGTGCCCGTTCAGGTCACCGAGGATGCCGTAGACGTGTTTGCTGGTGCAGACGACCTTATTGGCGCCCCCACCGTAGACCTCGTTGCCGACATCGATTCCGAGAAGGAGTAGCCTCGTGGCAGATTTCGATACCACAGATTTTGACGCGATTAAGATCTCTTTGGCGTCTGCCGATCAGATCCGCTCCTGGTCTCATGGCGAGGTCAAAAAGCCCGAGACCATCAACTACCGCTCCTTGAAGCCCGAGCGCGACGGTCTTTTCTGCGAGAAGATCTTCGGTCCCTCCAAGGACTGGGAGTGCGCCTGCGGCAAGTACAAGGGCATCCGCTTCAAGGGCATCGTGTGCGACCGCTGCGGCGTGGAGGTCACCAGCTCCAAAGTCCGTCGCGAGCGCATGGGCCACATCGAGCTGGCCGCTCCTGTAAGCCACATTTGGTACTTCAAGAGCCCTACCAGCTTCCCGTTGGCCCGCATTCTGGACATGAAGTCCAAGGATCTGGAGAAGATCCTCTACTTCGCCAGCTATGTGATCACCCGCGTTGACAAAGAAGCCCGCGAGGCTGACGTCACCGAGCTTGAGGCCGATTGCGCTGCAGATATCGAGGAACTCAAGACTGAGCGCGACGAGCAGATCGCCGCGCTCGAGGAGCAGGTGGCCGAGGATCGCGCCGAGGGCCTAGAGGCCATGAGCGACGAGGACCTTCGTCTGGAAAAGGCTGATATCGAGGCCGAGTACCAAGAGGAGATCGAGCTTCGCCAGGAGGCCCACAACAAGTTCATGGAGATCGAGAAGGGCGACCTCATCGCCGATGAGGCTCTCTTCCGCGAGATGAAGCGCTACTACTCCATCTATTTCGATGGCGGTATGGGCGCCGAAGCCGTGCGCGATCTTTTGGCAGACATTGACCTGGAGAAGACGGCCGAAGAGCTGCGTCTCATCCTTCAGGACGAGAAGGGTCAAAAGCAGCGTCGCGAGAAGGCCGTAAAGCGTCTGGAGATCATCGAGGCCTTCATGGAGGGCGGCAACGACCCCACCAACATGATCCTGGACGTCATTCCTGTGATTCCGCCCGATCTGCGCTCCATGGTGCAGCTGGACGGCGGCCGCTTCGCCTCCTCTGACTTGAACGACCTCTATCGCCGTGTGATCAACCGCAATAACCGTCTCAAGCGCCTGCTGGACCTGGATGCTCCCGCCATCATCGTGAACAACGAGAAGCGCATGCTCCAGGAGGCAGTGGACGCCCTCTTTGACAACGGCCGCCGTGGCCGTCCTGTCACTGGTCGCGGTGGCCGCCCTCTCAAGAGTCTCGCCGAGACCCTCAAAGGCAAGCAGGGCCGCTTCCGCCAAAACCTGTTGGGCAAGCGCGTGGACTACTCTGGCCGCTCGGTCATCGTGGTCGACCCGCAACTCAAGCTGCACCAGTGCGGCTTGCCCAAGACCATGGCTCTGGAGCTGTTCAAGCCCTTCGTCATGCGCCGCTTGGTAGAGCTGGGCAAGGTGGAGAACATCAAGGGCGCCAAACGCGCTATCGACCGCATGGAGCCCGGTGTCTGGGACGTGCTGGAAGAGGTCATCGCAGACCGTCTGGTGCTCCTCAACCGCGCTCCTACGCTGCACCGTCTCTCCATCCAGGCCTTTGAGCCGGTCCTCACCGAGGGCAAGGCCATCCACCTGCACCCGCTGGTCTGCAAGCCCTTCAACGCAGACTTCGACGGCGACCAGATGTCTGTGCACGTGCCTCTGTCCACGCAGGCTCAAACAGAGGCCCGCGTGCTCATGCTGTCCTCCAACAACCTTCGCACTCCCGCCTCGGGCAAGGTGCTCACCGTGCCTTCTCAGGACATGGTGTTTGGCGTCTACTACCTCACCAGCGAGAGCAGCCAGGAGCAGGCAGAGCCTCGCGTCTTCGCAGACTTCGAGGACGTCATCCATGCCTATGACGCTCGCGCAGACCTCGACATTCAGGCCAAGATCTCCGTGCGTGTGGGCCCTGAGGACGCCAATGTGCAGACGGAGGATGACCGTCTCTTCTTCCGTGTCATGACCTCCAAGAACGAGCACGTTGACTACGACGTCACCGAAGGCGCCGTGCGTGTGGAGACCACCGCAGGCCGCGTGATCTTCAACCGTCAGTGCCTGCCGCCCGACTATCCCTTCATCAACTACAAGATGACCTCCTCCGACATGGGCCGTCTGGTAAACGACTGCTGCGACCGCTATGCGTTGGCAGACGTCGAGCCCATCTTGGACGCCATCAAGTACGCCGGCTTCCACTACGCCACTCGCGCCGGCCTTACCATCTCCGTCTGGGATGCCGTCATCCCTGAGGAGAAGGAGAAGATGCTGGCCGATACCCAGGAGCAGGTCGATACCATCAACGAGAACTACGAGATGGGCTTCCTGTCTGAGGCCGAGCGCCACACCGAGGTTGTCGATGCCTGGACCAAGTGCACCGACGAGCTGGGTTCCGTCATGCTCAAGGGCTTCTCGGAAGACAACCCCATCTACATGCTGGCCGATTCCGGCGCCCGTGGTTCCAAGACCCAGCTGCGTCAGCTGGCCGGTATGCGTGGCCTCATGGCAGACATGTCCGGTGACACCATCGACCTGCCCATCAAGGCCAACTTCCGCGAGGGGCTGCGTCCTCTGGAGTACTTCATCTCCACCTATGGCGCCCGTAAGGGCCTGGTGGACACCTCTTCGCACACCTCTGACTCCGGTTACCTCACCCGCCGTTTGGTAGACGTGGCCCAGGACGTCATTGTGCGCGAGGCTGACTGCGGCACCACCGAGGGTGTGTCCTATCGCCTGGTGCTTCCTGGCACCGACGACCTAAATGTCGATCTGGTAGGCCGCTGCCTGCTGGAGGATGTGGTCGATCCTGCTACCGGCGAGATTCTTATGGAAAAGGATGCTTACATCGAGAGCGTCGATGACATCAAGCGCCTGGTGGACGCGGGCCTTGAGAAGGTCAAGTTCCGTGCACTGCTCACCTGTCGTTCCAAGTACGGCGTCTGCCAGAAGTGCTATGGCTGGGACCTTTCCACCCGCCGTCCTGTCAATATCGGCACCGCAGTGGGCATCATTGCCGCTCAGTCCATCGGCGAGCCCGGCACGCAGCTCACCATGCGTACCATTCACTCCGGTGGCGTGGCCGGCGCCGAGGACATCACCCAGGGCCTGCCTACCGTTGGCCGTATGTTCGACGTGGTAGGCAACGTCAACGAGAAAATCCTGGGCCGCGAGGCAGATCTGGCTCCCTACTCGGGCGAGCTGCATATCGTGCCTGAGCAAAACACCTACAAGCTCTCCATCGTGGACGAGCAGGATCCCAGCCGCGAGCTTTGGGCCAAAGACGTGCCCGCTTCCGTGCGCTTCATGCCTGGCATCGAAGACGGCTGCATCGTGCGCGCCGGCGACCAGCTCACCCATGGCTTCGTGAACTTCCGCAACCTGCGCAAGCTCACCGACATCGAGTCCACCATGCACACCTTCGTGGAGTCGGTGAAGTCGGTCTACACCTCTCAGGGCGTCGACCTCAACGACAAGCACATCGAGGTCATCGCTCGCCAGATGCTGCGCCGCGTACAGATCACCAACCCCGGTGACTCCAAGTACCTGCTTGGCCAGTATGTGGACCGCTACGAGTTCGCCGACAAGGTCAACGAGATCGCCATGGCCGGGGGCACGCCTCCTACCGCTGAGCCTGCCATCCTGGGCACCCTCAAGGTGGCCAGCTCCATCGACTCCTGGCTCTCCAGCGCTTCCTTCATCCGTACCGCCGGCGTTCTTACTGAGGCCGCTATCAAGGGCGAAGTGGACAACCTCATGGACCTCAAGTCCAACGTCATCGTGGGCAAGCAGATTCCTGCCGGCACCGGCCTCAAGGCCTACCACGATGTGGAGCTCACCTACCACGGCCAGCCCATCGAGACCTCCACGTCTCCCATTTCCAAGGCGCTGCCCGAGTGGGCCCCCGACGAGCTCAAGGCGCTGGAGTCCGAGCTGCCTCAGCAGCTTGAATGGACTGGCGACGAGTACATTCCCGGCACCTACTCCAAGAACGGCCACAAGCTGTCCTCCGAGGAGAGCAAGCTCTATCTCTTCGACGATCTTGGGGTGTCCCAGCGGTGGACCAACAAGTTCAGCGAGGTCGGCATCGAGACGGTGGGCGATCTTATCGGCAAGACCGAGGATGATCTGCTCCACATCGACGGCATCGGCGCCAAGGCCATCGAGGAGCTACGCGACGGTCTGGAGGCTCGCAACCTGCTCTACATCCTGGAGCCCGACGAAGAGGACCAGGCCGACGAGGACGATCTGTCCCAGCTGCTCAACATGGTGTTTGCTCCCGACGACAACATCATGATCGGTACCCGCGCCCCCTCCACGCACCAGGGTTATGAGGAGGAGCTTATCGGTGGCACTGCGACCGATAACATCAATCCTCAAGCGATCAACGAGGATATCGACTCGCTGGACGACATTTTGGCCCAGGTGACCCATCAAGAGGAAATGCTGGGCGAATAAGACTCAGTAAGTCTCAAGACACATAAAAAAGGGAGTCAGGTTCGCGTAGAAACTGACTCCCTTTTGTGTGAAATGGGATTCTATCCGCTCTATTTTGCGTTGGCTTGCAATATAAGGTTTCACACGGGTAACCATTCATCAGCAACGTTCGATTACCTGGACTAACTTGCGAAACTGGGGGATAAGCCCCTGGCGTGCAAGCGTCAAAAAGTAACGGGGTGAGATTATGCAAACCGGAGCTCAGCGCAACTCGTACACTTACGAGACTAAGCTCAAGGCCGTCGAGGATCATCTGGATCGCGGTATGACGGCAAGCGACGCCATGCAGAGCCACGGTGTGGCTTCCAAGAGCGCATTCTTCCGTTGGTGTGCCTCTTATCGTGACGGCGGTGCCGCGGCACTGCGCCCCAAGAAGCGCGGCCGTCCTCGCAAGAACGCTTAATTGAGCGCTATGGGATGAGCGGCGCCTTGTGATGCGCTTCTAAACGTCGTAATTGCCGAGAAACACTCGCATAGGTGCTTGTGAGTTCCTGTTGAAAAGAAAGCCTCCCTTTGAAAGGAGGCTTTCTTTTTATGTGTGGATACCGTGTAAGGGTAGGGGAGGGCTTTTCAGGAAGGGCTTCCGTGGAGGCCCAGTGAAATGGGATACGCCCGGGCCGGTGTGCAATTGACATCGAATAAAACCAGTCATAGTATTCTCACTTGCGCCGATCCAGGCGATGTTGTGCTGCGTCGCCTCTTACATACGGTCGATGTGAGCGTCAAAAGGTACGAAGGAGAAAAAACTTGCCTACCATCAACCAGCTGGTCCGTCAGGGCCGCAAGAGCACCAAGGCTAAGTCCCAAAAGCCCGCACTTCAGGGCAATCCCCAGAAGCGTGGCGTATGCACCCGTGTGTTCACCACCACCCCTAAGAAGCCTAACTCCGCACTCCGTAAGGTCGCCCGTGTGCGCCTGGTAAACGGCATCGAGGTTACGGCCTATATCCCTGGTGAGGGCCACAACCTCCAGGAGCACTCCATCGTGCTCGTGCGCGGCGGCCGTGTACGCGACCTGCCTGGTGTGCGTTACAAGATCATTCGTGGCGCTTACGACTGCGCAGCCGTGCAGAACCGCAAGCAGTCCCGTTCTCGCTACGGCGCCAAGCGCTCCTAGCACCCGCTCCCGTCACTAAAGCACATTTAAGGAGATTTATATGCCGCGTCGTGCAGCTGCAACCCGTCGCGAAATCGCGCCCGATGCCGTCTACAACAACCGTTTAGTCACTCAGCTCATCAACAAGGTTCTCCTCGACGGCAAGAAGTCCGTCGCTGAGCGCATTGTCTACAGCGCCTTCGATCAGGTCGCCGAGAAGACCGGCCAAGATCCTCTGACCGTCTTCAAGAAGGCCATGGACAATGTGCGTCCCACCCTCGAGGTCAAGCCAAAGCGTGTGGGTGGCGCCACCTACCAGGTACCCATGGAGGTCAACTCCCGTCGTTCCACTACGCTTGCCATCCGTTGGATCGTGGGCTTTTCTCGGTCCCGCAAGGAGAAGACCATGGCCGACCGTCTCGCCAACGAGATCATCGACGCCTCCAACGGCGTTGGCGCCTCGGTGAAGAAGCGCGAGGACGTCTTCAAGATGGCCGAGGCCAACCGTGCTTTCTCGCACTACCGCTGGTAACCCACACAGCCTAGAGGAGAGCTAATACCTATGGCCAAAAGTAAGTACACGCTAGAAAACATGCGCAACATCGGCATCATGGCCCACATCGATGCTGGTAAGACCACCACTACCGAGCGCATTCTTTATTACACCGGCAAGACCCACAAGATCGGCGAGGTCCATGACGGTGCTGCCACCATGGACTGGATGGTTCAGGAGCAGGAGCGTGGCGTAACCATTACCTCCGCCGCCACCACCTGCTTCTGGAAGGATCATGTCATCCAGATCATCGACACCCCTGGCCACGTGGACTTCACCTCTGAGGTCGAGCGTTCCCTGCGCGTGCTCGATGGTGCGGTGGCCGTCTTTGACGCCGTGGCCGGCGTGCAGCCCCAGTCTGAGACCGTGTGGCGCCAGGCTTCTACCTACAACGTCCCCCGTATCGCCTTCATCAACAAGTACGACCGCGTGGGTGCCGACTTCTTCAATGCCATCGAGACCATGAAGGATCGTCTCTCTGCTCCTGCGGTGGCCGCTCAGGTCCCCATGGGTGCCGAGAACAACTTCTGGGGCATCATCGACTTGGTCACCATGACCGCCTGGGACTTCAAAGAGGACGCCAAGGGCATGATCTATCCCGAGCCCCTGGATTCCATCCCCGACGAGTTCGCTGAGCTGGCCGAGGAGAAGCGCGGCGAGCTGGTAGACGCTGCCGCCGACTACTCCGACGAGCTCATGGAGTTGGTCCTGGAGGACGAGGAGATCCCCGTAGACGTCCTCAAGGCCGCTATCCGCGCTGCCGTTCTTGCCAATGGCATGAACCCCGTATTCGTGGGCTCCGCCTACAAGAACAAGGGCATTCAGGAGCTCTTGGACGCCGTCATCGACTATCTGCCCAGCCCCCTGGACATTCCTCCCGTGGAAGGCGTCAACCCCAAGACCGGCGAGACCGAGATCCGCAAGCCTTCCAATGACGAGCCCTTCTCGGCTTTGGCCTTCAAGATCATGACCGACCCCTACGTGGGCAAGCTTACCTATGTGCGCGTCTACTCGGGCGTTGCCGAGTCCGGTAGCTATGTCTACAACTCCGTGAAGGAAGATCGCGAGCGCTTTGGCCGCATCCTCGAGATGAACGCCAACGACCGCGTGGACCGCGAGTCTTGCTCTACCGCAGACATCGTCGCCGTGGTGGGTCTCAAGAACACCACCACCGGTGAGACCCTTTGCGATCAGCATCATCCCATCATCCTGGAGTCCATCGAGTTCGCCGATCCCGTCATTGACGTGGCCGTGGAGCCCAAAGACAAGGCTAACCAGGAGAAGATGAGCGTGGGTCTGGCCAAGCTGGCCGAGGAAGACCCCACCTTCAAGGTGCACACCGATCCCGAGACCGGCCAGACCATCATTGCCGGCATGGGCGAGCTGCACCTGGAGATCATCGTCGACCGCCTGCGTCGCGAGTTCAAGGTGGAGTGCAACGTAGGCAAGCCTCAGGTGGCCTACCGCGAGACCGCCGGCCAGCCCGTCAAGCATGCCGAGGGCAAGTTCGTTCGTCAGTCCGGTGGCCGTGGTCAGTATGGTCACGCCATCATCGACCTGGAGCCCCAGGAGCCCGGTGCCGGCTACGAGTTTGTCAACGCCATCGTGGGCGGTGTGGTGCCCAAGGAGTACATCCCCTCCATCGACAAGGGCATCCAGGAGGCCCTGGAGTCTGGCGTGGTCGCCGGCTACCCCGTCGTAGACGTCAAGGTGACCCTTACCGACGGCTCCTACCACGAGGTCGACTCCTCCGAGGCTGCCTTTAAGATCGCCGGTTCCATGGCTATCAAGGACGCCCTGCGCAAGTCCAAGCCCGTGCTGCTCGAGCCCATCGAGGCCGTCGAGGTCGAGACTCCCGAGGAGTACATGGGTGACGTCATGGGCAACCTGTCCTCCCGCCGCGGCAAGATCGAGGGCATGGAGGACCGTCGTAACACCAAGGTCATCAAGGCCAAGGTGCCCCTGGGCGAGATGTTTGGCTACGCTACCGACCTCCGCTCGCAAACGCAGGGTCGCGCTAGCTATACCATGCAGTTCGCTGAGTACGAGCCGGTGCCCAAGGGTGTCGCCGACGAAATCATTAGCAAAGCCGGCGGCAACGCCTAAAGATAACCGCGGGCATTACCGCTCACCAATGGAGGTACCAAGTGTCTAGCCAAAAGATCAGGATCCGTCTGAAGGGATTCGACCACGAACTGGTGGATCAGTCCTCTAAGCAGATCGTCGAAACCGCTCAGAAGACCGGCGCTCGCGTGTCCGGCCCCATCCCCCTGCCCACCGAGCGCAACGTCTACTGCGTTATCCGCTCGCCCCACAAGGACAAAGACTCCCGCGAGGAGTTCGAGATGCGCACTCACAAGCGCCTCATCGACATCCTCGATCCCCCCTCTGAGACCGTCGACTCCCTTATGCGTCTCGACCTTCCTGCTGGCGTGGAGATCGACATCAAGCTTGACGCCTAAGGCCTGCGCATCCCAGATAAGCTCGTAATTCACTGGTTACTGCACAGTCAGCGCTCCCTTCCAAAGCCAGGAGGGGAGCGTTTTTCTTGCCCAAAGCGGCCGCTGTGAGCAAGGAGAGCTTTTCTCAGCAGCTCTTTTCAATGCCAAGAAACACTCCCACCTCTCAAAGAAGTGATATGCAGGGTTTTTGGGCTTCAAAAAAAGATTTGGGAGAAGTCGTGGATACGGCTTCTAGGCCCTATACTAGTCAAGCTGTCAATTTGGGTCTTTCTGTGCTGCGACTATACCACGGCACCGGGCGTATCCCTATTGGCACATTCCCACAAGATGTGGTCCGCTGGGGACAGGCACAAACAGCGCCTGCGGTCCCATGACCACCAAAGGTAAGGAATACGTATGGTCAACACGATTCTCGGCCGCAAGATCGGGATGACTCAGGTGTGGGACGAGGACGATAACGTCGTTCCCGTGACGGTCGTTCAGGCCGGCCCCTGCGTTGTCTCCCAGGTCAAGTCTGAAGCCACTGACGGCTACGACGCCGTGCAGATTGGTTTTGGCGAGATCAAGCCTTCCCGCGTGAATAAGCCCATGAAGGGCCATTTCGCCAAGGCTGGCGTAGAGCCTATGCGCTACCTGCGCGAGGTGCGCGTGGACAACGCTGCCGATCACAAGGTGGGCGACGTGGTTACCGTGGCTGATTTTGCAGAGGTTGCTGCGGTAGATGTCACCGGCACCTCCAAGGGCAAGGGCTTCCAAGGCACCATCAAGCGCTGGAACTTCGCTTGCGGCCCCATCACCCACGGCTCACGCAACCAGCGCAAGCCCGGCTCCATTGGTCAGTGCGCCTATCCCGCTCGCGTGCGCAAGGGTCTGCACATGGCCGGTCACATGGGCGACGAGCGCGTCACGGTCAAGAACCTCAAGCTGGTCTCCGTCGATCCCGAGCAAAACCTCATGCTCATCAAGGGTGCGGTACCTGGTGGCAAGAACGCGCTGGTTCAGATCCGCATGGCCTAAGGGCCCTTATCTCTAGTAGAACCTCTTAGGCTATTCAAGGAGTGAAGATGTCCAACATCGAAATCAAGAACGCAGAGGGGCAGGCGGTTCGCACGGCCGAGCTCGACTCTCGCGTCTTTGGCATTGAGCCAAATATCCCGGTGATGCACCTGGTCGTGAAGAACTACCTCTCTTCGCTGCGTCAAGGCACCCACGACACCAAAGGCCGTTCTGAGGTCTCCGGTGGCGGCAAGAAGCCCTGGCGTCAGAAGGGCACCGGTCGTGCCCGCCAGGGTTCCATTCGTGCCACCCAGTGGGTAGGCGGCGGCGTGCCCTTTGGCCCCACCCCTCGCACTCACAACAAGCGCACCAACAACAAAGAGGCCAAGCTGGCTATGCGTTCGGCCCTCTCCGCCAAGCTGGCCGACGGCGAGCTCCTTGTGGTAGACGAGATGGCTTTCGACAAGCCTTGCACCAGGCAGGCTAAGGCCTTGCTGGCTGCTCTGGGCGTTGCCGACAAACGCGTCACTGTGGTACTCCCCAATGACGCCGTGGAAGCCTTCCTGTCCTTCCGCAACCTTCCCAAGGTACGTGTCATTGGTGTGCGCGAGGCTAACACCCACAATCTCGTTGACAACGCCGCCCTGGTCATGCCTGAGGCCGTTGTTACGACCCTTGAGGAGGCGCTCGTCTAATGAACTCCGTCTACAACGTCATCATTCGCCCTGTCGTGTCTGAGCGCACCTTCGATCAGATGGGCGAGAACAAGTACACCTTCGAGGTGGCCCCCCAGGCCCCCAAGGAGGAAATCGCTCAGGCTGTCGAGAAGATCTTTGACGTCAAGGTCACCAAGGTGAACACCGCCTGGGTCAAGCCTAAGACCAAGCGCGTGCGCTATGTCGCTGGCAAGACTCGTCGCTGGAAGAAGGCCATCGTCACGCTGGCCGAGGGCGACTCCATTGAGATCTTCGGCCAATCGGTCGCTGAGTAACCACCGTCAATGCCAGGCTCTGCAACCACTGAGGGCCTGCCTTTACGGCTCTGCTATGGATACGCGCGGAGCCGTGGTAATCCGGCGTCACAGGTGTTTGGGCTTATCGGTAGCCCTCTTCCCTTAGAAGCCTGTGGCCATCGGAACATACGAAAGGGAATCTAACTATGGGAATCAAGCACCTCAAGCCGACGAGCCCCGGCAGGCGTTTCCAGACGATCTCGGATTTCTCTGAGGTCACCTGCACCACGCCCGAGAAGTCCCTTCTCGAGCCGCTGCCCGTCAAGGCCGGTCGCAACAACACCGGTCGCATCACCACCCGCCATCAGGGCGGCCGTGTGAAGCGCAAGTTCCGCAAAATTGACTTCAAGCGCAACAAGGACGGCGTACCTGCCAAGGTTGCCACCATCGAGTATGACCCCAACCGCTCTGCTCGCATCGCCCTGCTCCACTATGCAGACGGCGCCAAGGCCTACATTCTGGCCCCTCGCGGCCTTAAGGTTGGCGACACCGTGCTGAGCGGCCCCGATGCCGACATCAAGCCTGGCAATGCACTGCCTCTGGCCAACATCCCCGTGGGTACTCTTGTCCACGCCATCGAGTTCCAGCCGGGCAAAGGCGCTGCCATCGCCCGATCTGCCGGCACCTCGGTGCAGCTCATGGGCAAGGAGGGCAATTACGCCGTGCTGCGCATGCCTTCCTCCGAGATGCGTCGCGTGCTCATCACCTGTCGTGCCACTGTAGGCGAAGTGGGTAATGCCGAGCACTCCAACATCACCATCGGCAAGGCCGGCCGCAACCGCTACAAGGGCGTACGTCCCACCGTCCGTGGTACCGTCATGAACCCTGTGGACCATCCCCACGGCGGCGGCGAGGGCAAGAACCACACTTCTGGTCGTCCCTCTGTGTCCCCCTGGGGCAAGCCTTCCAAGGGCGCCAAGACCCGCGATCCCAAGAAGGGTTCGAACCGCCTCATCATCCGTCGTCGCAAGACGAAGTAGCGCATCCGCGAGAAGTAGGAGTCATCACTTATGAGCAGGAGTCTCAAGAAGGGCCCGTACGTCGAGACCCGCCTCCTCCAGCGCGTGGTCGCGCAGAACGAGGCTGGCACCAAGGAGGTCATCAAGACCTGGTCTCGTGCCTCCACCATCTTCCCCGACATGGTGGGCCACACCATTGCCGTGCACGACGGCCGCAAGCACGTGCCCGTGTACATTACTGAGTCCATGGTCGGGCACAAGCTCGGCGAGTTCGCCCCGACCCGCACCTTCCGCGGGCACAAGGCTTAAAGAGGGGATGAACAGGCATGAAGCATTCCGATAACGCGTCGCACGTTTCCGCGACCGCCAAGTACGTTCGCGTTGCCCCCCGTAAGGCACGCCTGGTCGTAGACCAGATTCGCAATAAGTCCGTGGCCCAGGCCGTGGAGATTCTTCAGTTCTCCAACCGTGCAGTAGCCGTGGACGTCGAGAAGGTCCTGCGTTCTGCTGTGGCCAACGCCTATGAGAACAAGGGTTTCCGTCCCGACGACCTCGTAATCGTTGAGACCTATGTGGACGAGGGTCCCACTCTCAAGCGCATCCGTCCTCGCGCCAAGGGTTCGGCTTCGCGCATCAACAAGCGCACCAGCCACATTACCGTCACCGTTGCTCCTCGAAAGGAGGCGTAGCAGATCCATGGGACACAAGGTATCTCCCACCGGGTTCCGCCTGGGCGTCACTGAGAACTGGCGCTCCCGTTGGTACGCCGATAAGGACTACTCCAAGAACGTCGGCAACGACCTCAAGATCCGCAAGTATCTGACCAAGCGCCTCGAGCGTGCTGCCCTCTCTCGCGTGGACATCGAGCGCGCTGGCAAAAAGGTGAAGGTCACCATCTATACCGCCCGTCCCGGCCTGGTCATTGGCAAGAAGGGTTCCGAGATCGACGCTCTGCGCCGCGAGCTTGAGAAGATCGCCGGTGTGGGCAAGGGCGACGTCAACGTAGACGTCATTGAGATCAAGCGCCCCGAGCTTGATGCCAGCCTGGTCTCTCAGTCCATCGCTGAGCAGCTGGAGCAGCGCATCGCCTTCCGTCGCGCCATGCGCAAGGCCGTGCAGTCTGCTCGCAAGTCCGGCGCCAAGGGCATCCGTATTCAGTGCTCCGGTCGTCTTGGCGGCGCTGAGATGGGTCGTCGCGAGTGGTACCGCGAGGGTCGCGTGCCTCTGCAGACCCTGCGTGCCAAGATTGACTTCTCCGAGGCTACCGCCCGCACCATCATGGGCGCCTGCGGCGTGAAGACCTGGATCTATGTGGGCGAGAAGCTCCCTGGCCAGCCTGCACCTAATCCCGCACTCGAGGGCACTTCTCGTCCTCGTCGCCGCAATGAGAGGAGGGGCAACTAATGCTGGCTCCTAAACGCGTCCTTCACCGTAAGGTTCAGCGTGGCTCTATGAAGGGCCACGCCAAGGGTGGCACCAAGCTCAACTTTGGTTCCTGGGGCATCCGTGCCGAGGAGGCTCACTGGATCACTAACCGCCAGATTGAGGCTGCCCGTATCGCCATGACCCGTCAGATGAGGCGTGGCGGTAAGGTTTGGATCACCATCTTCCCCGACAAGCCCATTACCAAGAAGCCCGCTGAGACCCGCATGGGTTCCGGTAAGGGTAACCCCGAGGAGTGGGTGGCCGTCGTCAAGCCCGGCCGTATTATGTTCGAGATCGACGGCGTGAGCGAAGAGGTTGCCAAGGAGGCTCTGCGTCTGGCGCAGCACAAGCTTCCCATCCGCACCAAGATCGTCTCCCGCGCCGACCAGGCCGAGGAGGAGTAATCCCTATGAAGTCCAAAGAGATTCGCGAGCTTACTGACGAGCAGCTCGCTTCGAAGCTCGATGAGGCCCGCGCGGAGCTCTTCAACCTCCGCTTCCAGATGGCCACGAGCCAGCTTGACAACACTGCCCGAGTGTCCCATGTCAAGCGTGACATTGCTCGTATTCAGACCGAGATGCGCGCCCGCGAGATCGCGGCCGCCAATGCTGCAAACTAGACGCGAGGGGAGAAGAAGAAACATGAGCGATTCCCGCAATTCGCGCAAGGTTCGCACCGGTGTCGTGTCGTCCATCTCCGGCGACAAGACCATCACGGTCCAGATCACCGAGCGCAAGCCGCACTCCAAGTACGGCAAGATGATCACCGTCTCCAAGAAGCTCCACGCCCATGACGAGAACAACGAGGCTGGCCTCGGCGACACCGTCACCGTAATGGAGACTCGTCCCTTGTCCAAGACCAAGCGCTGGCGCCTCGTCGAGATCGTCGAGAAGGCCAAGTAGCCACCCGCAATATGGCCCAGAAGACCATGTGCGTCGCACGCCAGGGCGCACCTCTGGTACTTTTAAGGCACGGAGGATAGAAACATGATTCAGCAGGAGACCATGCTCACCGTCGCCGATAACTCCGGCGCTCGTAAGGTGAAGTGCATTAAGGTCCTCGGCGGCTCCAAGCGCCGTTACGCCGGCATCGCCGACGTCATCGTTGCCGCTGTGCAGGAGGCTACTCCTGGCGGCAACGTGAAAAAAGGCGACGTAGTACGTTGCGTCGTCGTGCGCACCGTCAAGGAGAACCGTCGTAAGGACGGCAGCTACATTCGTTTCGATCAGAACGCTTGCGTTCTGATCGATAAAGACGGCAATCCCGTAGGTACTCGTATCTTTGGGCCCGTCGCCCGCGAGCTGCGCGACCACAAGTACATGAAGATCGTCTCGCTCGCACCCGAGACGCTGTAAGAGGAGTGAGACGACATGCCTAAGATGAACATCAAGAAGGGCGACCTCGTCGAGGTCCTCTCCGGCAAGGATAAGGGTGCCCGTGGCCACGTGCTGCGCGCTCTTCCCGCCGACGGCAAAGTCGTGGTTGAGGGTGTTGCGCTGGTCAAAAAGGCTCAGCGTCCCACTCAGACCAACCAGCAGGGCGGTTTTGTAAGCCAGGAGGCTGCCATCGATGTGTCTAACGTCGCTTTGGTATGCCCTTCCTGCGACAAGGCCACTCGTGTTGGCCATGCCGTCAACGACGAGGGCAAGAAGGTCCGCGTGTGCAAGAAGTGCGGCAATCAATTCTAAGCACACACCCTTAATGTGGTTAAGCGCCTCGATGCTTTGGTATCGAGGCGCTTTTTCTTTTGAATGAGGCTCAGATGGCCAAAGCATGAATGCGGCTACACAAAGAGAATTTCTCGTTCTAATTACCCTTGCTATGGCCTATGATTTGGAATTGCACTGTGTCTGGCCCCACTACCTTTATGCCAATAGGTTGTGGGGGTGCGAGGATCTTGGGCTGCCAAGACACCCCGCGCTGAAATACCCCAAAGGAGTTTTACATGGCAGAAGAGAAGTATGTTCCTCGTCTCAAGACCCGCTATGAGGAAGAGGTTCGTCCCAAGCTCGTAGAGCAGTTTGGCTACACCAACCCCATGACCGTTCCTCAGATTGAGAAGATCGTAGTCAATATGGGTGTGGGCGAGGCCGCTACCGATGCTAAGGCTATAGACGCCGCTGTGGCTGACCTACGTCAGATCACTGGTCAACAGCCCATGGTAACCCGTGCTCGTAAGTCCATCGCCACCTTCCACCTGCGTGCCGGTATGCCCATTGGCGCCAAGGTCACTCTGCGCAAGGACCGTATGTGGGACTTCCTGGACCGCCTTATTGACATTGCCACCCCTCGTATCCGCGACTTCCGTGGTTTGCCAGTCAAGAGCTTTGACGGCCGTGGCAATTATTCGCTGGGCGTCACTGAGCAAACCATCTTCCCCGAGATCGATTTTGACAAGGTCGATCACGTGCGCGGTATGGATATCACCATCGTTACTACCGCCAAGACTGATGAGGAGGGCAAAGCCCTGCTTGAGGGCTTCAACTTCCCCTTCAAGAAGAACGGCAAGTAACTTTATAAGCGTCAACAGGTTTCAATCTTTGTTGCCCCAGAAAAGCGAGGGGCTGCAATGTGAAGGAGGATTTGTGGCTAAGACTTCGATGATCGTCAAGTCCCAGCGCACGCCCAAGTACTCGACGCGTCTTCAGCGCCGTTGTCAGCGCTGCGGTCGTCCGCACTCGGTGTACCGCAAGTTTGGGCTGTGCCGTGTCTGCCTGCGTGAGCTGGCGAACAAGGGCGATCTCCCTGGTGTCCGCAAGGCCAGTTGGTAATTTCTGCTGCCTCTAAGACCTCAAGGAGAACCCGCATTTAGGCGTCTGTGCCACGGGTGCAGACGAACCGCATGCAGGGATTTCATCTGGTACGAAGGAGAATCTCAATGAACGTGAACGATCCCATCAGCGATATGCTCACACGCATTCGCAACGCCAACAGCGCAGGCAAGGCAGATGTTTCTATGCCTTCCACCAAGGTGCTGGTTGAGGTTGCCCGCGTGTTGGCCGAGGAGGGCTACATCGAGGGCTATGTCGTAAACGACACCAAGCCTCAGAAGACCCTTGTCATTACGCTCAAGTATGGTAAGAAGCGCGCTCGTGTCATCAAGGGCATCAAACGCATTTCTAAGCCTGGTCTGCGTAAGTATTCTGCAGCCGCTGACCTGCCCCGTGTGTTGGGCGGATTGGGCACTGCCATCATTTCCACCTCTAAGGGCATGATGTGTGACCGCGATGCTCGTACCCAGGGCATCGGTGGCGAGATCATCGCCTACGTTTGGTAACCGGCAGGACTGAAAGGAGCTACCGTGTCCCGTATCGGTAAAATGCCTGTCCAGATTCCAGCCGGAGTCACCGTGACAGTTGACAACAAGACTGTGACTGTAAAAGGTCCTAAGGGCGAGCTGGTTCGTACCTTCTCTCCTCTGGTGAGCTTTGAGGTCAAGGACAACGAGGTTGTTGTCACCCCTGAGAATGAGGAGAAGGAAGCCAACGCCCAGTGGGGTCTTTCCCGTACCCTGGTGCACAATATGGTGCTAGGCGTATCCGAAGGCTTTGAGAAGCGTTTGCAACTGGTTGGCGTTGGTTACCGTGCCACCCTTAAAGGCCGCGACCTGGATCTTTCTCTGGGCTACTCTCATCCTGTGATTATGCCCGCCCCTGAGAACATCACCTTCGAGGTGCCTGATAACACCCATATCGTAGTGAAGGGCATTTCCAAGGAGCAGGTGGGCCAAGTGGCTGCTGAGATTCGCGCCAAGCGTCCCCCCGAGCCTTACAAGGGCAAAGGCATCCGCTATATAGATGAGCATGTCCGCCGTAAGCTCGGCAAGGCTGCTAAGTAGCGATTCTGCCTCTAAAAGACCGCTACCCCGTCAGGTGGCGGCGTGAAAGAAGGAGTAAGTCCGCATGAACAAGCAGAAGGCGAAGAAGCTCGGGCTCAAGCGCCGCGAGCGTCGCGTCCGTAGCAAAATCACCGGTACCGCTGAGCGTCCCCGTCTCTCCGTGCACCGCACTAACGCAAACATCTATGCGCAGGTCATCGATGATGTCGATTCCAAGACCGTCTGCACCTGCTCTACCCTTGATCCCGAGTTCCGTGCCACCGGTAAGCTCGGTTCCAACAAGGAAGCTGCCGAGCTCGTAGGCGAGCTTATCGGCAAGCGCGCTCTGGACAAGGGCGTTACCACCGTCACCTTCGATCGTGGCGGTCGCATCTACCATGGCCGTGTTAAGGCCCTCGCTGATGGTGCCCGCAAAGCGGGCCTGAAGTTCTAGGAGGTATTGCAGATGGCTCGTAATCCTAAGCAGCGCGACGCCTCCGATCTTCAGGAGCGCGTTGTCTTCATTCACCGTGTGTCCAAGGTAGTTAAGGGCGGTCGTCGTTTCTCCCTGGTCGCATTGGTAGTCGTAGGCGACGGCAAGGGCAACGTGGGTCTTGGCATGGGCAAGTCCGCCGAGGTGCCTCTGGCTATCCAGAAGGCCGTCGACGATGCCAAGAAGAATATGTTCCATGTTCCTGTGACCGACGAGGGCTCTGTGCCCCACGCCGTGACTGGCCACTTTGGCGCCGGTCGTGTACTTATTCAGCCAGCTATCGAGGGTACCGGTGTCATCTCCGGTGGCTCCGTGCGTCCTCTCTTCGAGCTGGCTGGCATCAAGAACGTTATGTCCAAGTCCCTCGGCACCGCTAACTCCATGAACGTTATCAAGGCCGCCGCAGAGGGCCTCAAGCAACTGGAAAGCCCCGAGCAAGTCGCTGATCGTCGTGGCATCACCGTTGCCAAGATGTTCGGCACGAAGGAGGCCTAACCATGGCGAACACCCTCAAGATTAAGCTCGTGAGGAGCGCCGTCACCCAGGTGAAGCAGGACCAGACTCGCACCGCTCGTGCCCTGGGTCTCCGCCGCATTGGCGACGTTGTCGAGCAGCCTGATAACGAGAGCATCAGGGGCATGATCTTCAAGATCAAGCACCTGGTCGAGGTGGAAGAGAACTAGGAGTAAATAGCAATGCAACTCAATGATCTTCGCCCCGCCGAGGGCTCCCGTAAGAATCGCAAGCGCGTGGGCCGCGGCAATTCTTCCGGTAACGGCACCACTGCCGGCCGCGGCACCAAGGGTCAGCTTTCACGCTCCGGCGGCGGCAAGGGTGCTGGGTTCGAGGGCGGTCAGAACCCTCTAGCTATGCGCCTTCCTAAGCTCCCCGGCTTCACCAATCACAACCGTATCCAGTATGCGCCTGTAAACATTGCTCGCCTTGAGGCCTGCTTCAACGACGGCGATGTGGTAGACGGTGCTACTCTGGTTGAGAAGGGCATCATCAAGAAGGCCACTCAACCGGTGAAGGTTCTCGGCGACGGTGAGCTGACCAAGGCCCTTACTGTCAAGGTAGACAAGGTGTCTGCCTCCGCCCAGGCCAAGATCGAGGCCGCAGGAGGAAAGGTCGACTAATCGTGCTCAAAGGTATTGCCAACGCGTTCCATGTCAAGGAGCTCCGTGACAAGATCCTGCTGACGATCGGCATCCTCGTGATCTATCGCATCGGTGCTTATCTGCCGGTGCCTGGTATTCCCTTCCAGGGCATGCTGAACCAGTTTCAGACTGCCCTGGATGACCAGAGCGCGCTCGCTCTCCTGAACTTGTTCAGCGGCGGCGCGCTCGCGCGCGTATCGGTGTTCGCTCTGGGCATCATGCCCTACATCACTGCCCAAATCATCATGCAGATGCTTCAGGCCGTGATTCCTTCTCTGGGCGAGATGGCCAAGGAGGGCGACGCCGGTCAGCGCAAGATCGCGCAGTACACCCGTTACGTCACTGTGGGCCTGGCACTGCTCAATGCCATCGGGTATCTCTTCTTATTCAAGAGCGATGCCTACGGTATCGATTTCTCTGCCATTGCTGCCCCTGCATGGCTGCTGGACACCATGGTGGTGCTCACCATGCTTGCTGGCGCCATGATCATCATGTGGCTTGGCGAGGTTATCACCCAGCGTGGTGTAGGCAACGGTATGTCTCTCATTATCTTTGCCAACATCATGAGCGGCTTGCCAACGGCCATCTTCAGCTCGGTGTCCTCTTCTGAGAACGGTGTGGTTATGACCGTGCTGGTGATCCTTGTGATCCTGGCGGTTATTCCCTTCATCATTTATATCGAGCGTGGTCAGCGTCGCATCCCGGTGTCGTATGCAAAGCGTGTCTCCGGTCGCCGTGTGATGGGTGGTCAGTCCACCTATCTGCCTGTAAAGGTGAACACTGCAGGCGTTATCCCCATCATCTTTGCCTCGGCTATCCTTTACTTCCCTGCACAGATCGCTGTGTTCTTCCCCACGGTGGGATGGATGCAGGTCTTTGCCAATGCCGTATCTGCAGGTTGGCTCAACTGGGTCCTGTCTGTAGTGCTCATCGTGGTCTTCGCCTATTTCTACACCTCTATGGTGTTTAATCCTGAAGAGACTGCAGATCAGCTTCGCAAGCAGGGCGGCTATATCCCTGGCGTGCGCCCTGGTGCCACTACTGCCGCCTATATCAAGAGCGTTCTGGATCACATTACTCTGCCGGGCGCCATCTTCTTGGCCCTTATAGCAGTGGTTCCCTCGATCTTGTTCACGTTCACCTCTAATACCCTCATTCAAGCCTTCGGAGGAACATCCATCCTCATCATGGTGGGTGTTGCTCTAGACACTCTGACTCAGGTTCAGAGTCAGCTTGAGACTCATAACTACGAGGGCCTGTTCATTCGTTAATGTCCGGTGGGCTTAGGTGCCCCGAAGTGAGGAGAACTTCCATGAATATCGTCCTGCTCGGGGCGCCTGGCGCCGGTAAGGGTACTCAGGCTCAGATGCTGGTTGAGCATTATGGTCTTGATCACATCTCTACTGGTGACTTATTGCGTGCCGCTGTGAAAGCAGGGACACCTTTGGGCCTTGAGGCCAAAAGCTATATGGATGCAGGTCAGCTCGTGCCTGATTCTGTTGTAATTGGTCTTGTGAAAGAGCGTCTCGCTACTCCAGCTGCACAAAAGGGATTCATTCTTGATGGTTTCCCTCGCAACACTGCTCAAGCAGAAACTTTGGATACCGAGCTTGAGGGTATGGGGAAGAAGCTTGATGCGGCACTTCTTGTCGACGTCGCACCCGAGGTCATCATTGATCGTTTGAGCTCTCGTCGTGTGTGCCGTACTTGTGGTTATACCGGTACCGCTGCCGATAAGGTCTGTCCACGCGATGGTGGCGAAATGTATCAGCGTGATGACGACAAGCCTGAAACCATTAAAAAGCGCTTGGATGTCTATGAAGAGAAGACTGCTCCTCTGGTGGATTACTACCGTGAGAGTGCCATCCTTCGCGAAGTGGACGGCGATCGACCGCAGGCCGAGGTCTTTGATGACGTCGTCGCCCTTCTGGGCCTCTAGGGATTATCTCTATGATCAAATTTAAAACATCGGCAGAGATTGAGTCGATGAAAGCAGCCGGGGCCGTTTCTAAAGCGGCCCTGCGTTGCGTTGGAGCGGCAATTGTCCCAGGAGTGAGAGCTCTTGATCTAGACAGGATCGCAGAGTCTGTCATACGAGCCAATGGTGGTGTTCCTGCTTTCAAAGGGTATATGGGCTTTCCGTCCTCTATCTGTTGTTCTGTCAACGACCAGATAGTTCATGGTATTCCCACTGATGACGTGGTGCTTAAGAACGGCGATATCGTTTCTATAGATACCGGCGCCATTGTCAACGGTTGGGTAGGGGATAACGCCTGGACGTTCTTTTGCGGCACTCCTAGTCTTCAAGATAAAGAGCTCTGCGAAGTCACTCGTGACTGTTTGAAGATTGCCATTAAGCAAGCTGTGCCAGGAAATCACCTAGGTGACATTGGCCATGCAGTTCAAGAGCACGCGGAACGTCATGGTTTTGGAGTCATTCGCGACTATGCAGGTCATGGTATAGGCCGTGAGATGCACGAAGAGCCTTCTGTAAGGAATTTTGGCCATAAAGGTCGAGGCATCAAGATTCAAGAGGGCATGGTATTGGCTATCGAGCCAATGATCGTGCGGGGCGCTTACCAAACTCAAGTCGAGCGCAATCGTTGGACGGTAGTGAGTCGTGACCATTCTACGGCAGCCCATTATGAGAACACGGTGGCTGTAACAGCAGATGGTCCAGTGATCCTCACCTCAGACGGGAAGGGTCCTTGGTGTCCTCTGGAGGGTGGAGTAGCTTAGCGCGCCGGGATTGCATGAAGCATTCATAGGCGGTAAGCCTGTACTTCTACAACGCATATAAATGAATGTGCTGTGTGGTCTTTTCTCGGTAGGGGCGAATTGAGCTTTCGAGCATGGACTCACACAAAACCATGAGATAGACTGATTAGCTGCTGTTCGCTGTGAAGAGAGGTAGTTGCGTGAGCAAACAAGACGCAATCGAACTGGAGGGCAAGGTGCTTGAGCCTCTGCCTAATGCCATGTTCAATGTGGAGTTGGAGAATGGACACACTATTCTCTGCACCATTTCGGGCAAGATTCGTATGAACTACATTCGTATTTTGCCAGGTGACCGCGTAGTCGTGGAGATGTCTCCCTACGACCTTACGCGTGGTCGCATTACCTACCGCTACAAATAGCAGTGTTTGAGGCGACAGCGTCCAGTTGTCGCCTTGAAGATTGTGAAGCGATACAAGCCGGCCCCTCTGTGAGGAGTCGGTCACAGCTGTGGACACAACCGCCAGCGGCTGGGCGAAGATATAGCAAGCATCAATGGAAGGAAGACAGATGAAGGTCCGTCCCTCTGTCAAGAAGATGTGCGACAAGTGCAAGATCATTAGGCGCCATGGCAAGGTGCTCGTAATCTGCGAGAACCCCCGCCACAAGCAGCGTCAGGGTTAAAGCAGAACGAGAGGAGCTACAAGGTGGCCCGTATTAACGGTGTCGACCTCCCGCGCGAGAAGCGCGTTGAGATCGGTCTTACCTATATCTATGGCATCGGCCGCACTACAGCCGAGAAGATCTGCGCCGCCACTGGCGTGGACCCCGATACCCGCGTCCGTGACCTCACCGATGAAGAGGTTGCCAAGATGCGTGATTACATCGACGCTCACTACACCGTCGAAGGCGATCTCCGTCGTGAGACTCGTCAAAATATCGCCCGTCTGATGGAGATCGGCTGCTATCGCGGCCTTCGCCATCGCAAGGGTCTTCCTGTCCGCGGTCAGCGCACCCACACTAACGCTCGCACCCGCAAGGGTAAGAAGCGCCAGATCGGTGCCAAGAAGAGGGGCTAAGGGAGACAGATGGCTCAGAAGAAGAACGCTAAGACGACGCGTATTCGTCGCGCCGAGCGCAAGAACATCGCTGTGGGTCAGGCCCACATCAAGAGCACGTTCAATAACACGATTATTTCCATCACCGATCCGCAGGGCAACGTCATTGCCTGGCAGTCTGCGGGCACCGTGGGCTTCAAGGGCTCTCGTAAGTCCACCCCCTTTGCCGCACAGATGGCCGCTGAGGCTTGTGCCAAGACCGCCATGGAGCACGGCATGCACTCTGTAGCCGTCTTCACCAAGGGTCCTGGCTCTGGTCGCGAGACTGCTATTCGCTCCCTTCAGGCCGCTGGTCTTGAAGTGAAGAGCATTCAGGACAAGACGCCCATTCCGCACAACGGTTGCCGTCCGCGCAAGCGTCGTCGCCAGTAATCAGGATCAGGAAGGATAGCTAACATGGCAGTTGATAGGACTCCTGTCCTGAAGCGCTGCAGGGCTTTGGACATCGACCCCATCGTGATGGGCATTAACAAAAAGTCCAACCGTCAGCCCAAGCGCCAGCGTCGACAGGAGAGCGAATATGGTCGTCAGCTTCGCGAGAAGCAGAAGGCCAAGTTCATCTATGGCGTGCTCGAGAACCAGTTCCATGGCTACTACGAGCAGGCTCTTAAGGTCGAGGGCATCACTGGTGACAACCTCATGAGCATTCTTGAGACTCGCCTGGATAACGTGGTGTTCCGCCTCGGCTTTGCCCGCACTCGTAAAGAGGCTCGCCAGACCGTGCGTCATGGCCACATTCAGGTTAATGGCAAGCGCGTTGACATCCCCTCTTACCGCGTAAAGGCCGGCGACGTGGTTTCTGTCGCCCCCAAGTACTCTGACCTGCTCCCCATCAAGGAGGCCATCATCGCTTCTGAGCACATGGCCGTTCCTGCATGGCTTGAGGTTGACATCGAAAAGCTCTCGGGCAAGGTGCTTCAGATCCCCTCCCGCGATCAGATCGATCTCGACATCAACGCCCAGCTCATCGTCGAGCTCTACTCCAAGTAACGAGCAACCCCGGTTGGAGGTATACATGTCCGAATTCATCCGACCGCAGGTGTCGGTAGAAGAGGTCAAGACCAACGTCGCCCGCGTGACCGTCGAGCCCCTGGAAGGTGGCTTTGGCGACACCCTCGGCAACTCCATTCGCCGCGTGCTCTTGTCTAGCCTGGAGGGCGCAGCTGTTCGTGCTATTCGTATCGACGGCGTGCAGCATGAGTTCTCTACGGTAGAGGGCGTCTATGAGGACGTCACCGATATCGTCCTCAATGTGAAGAAACTCGTCTTCCAGCGCACCGGCTCTGCCGAGGAAGCTGAGGCTGAGGTCAACATCGAGGGTCCGGCCACTGTCTCTGGTGCGGATTTCTTGGTGCCTGCAGGTTTTGAGTTGGTCAATCCCGAGCTCGTCATCTGCCACCTGGGTGAGGGCGCTCATCTCAAGATGACCCTCTATCTGGGCTGTGGCCGTGGCTATGTCTCTGGTGAGAACAACGAGGGCGACAACGATGCCATCGGCATCATCCACGTGGATTCTCTCTACTCTCCTGTGCGTCGCTGTGCCAAGACCGTCGAGCCTTGTCGCGTGGGTCAGCATACTGACTTCGATCGCCTGGTGCTCGAGGTGGAGACCAATGGCGCCAAGGATCCTCGTGAGGCTGTGGTCGAGGCCGCCAACATCATCAATCAGCACATGAGCGCATTCATGACGCTGAACGAGGAAGGCGACCACGAGGAAGAAGTGTCCATCTTCGTGAGCAACGAGGAGGACGACAACTCTGAGCTCGACAAGCCTATCGAGGGCCTCGACCTCAGCGTGCGTTCCTACAATTGCCTCAAGCGCGCCGGTATCCACACCGTGCGCCAGCTGGTGGACTACTCGGAGAATGACCTCCTCAACATCCGCAACTTCGGCGTGAAGTCCATCGAGGAAGTCAAGGATAAGCTCGAGTCTATGGGCCTGGGCCTCAAGGCTTAACCCTGCGACCAACACTTAAAGAACCACTGAGGAGTAATACACCATGAGGCACCAGAAGAAGCATGGTATGAAGCTCGGCACCGATGCCAGCCATACCAAAGCCATGAAGAAGAGCCTGGTCGGCGCTCTGCTTGCAAACGACCGCATCAAAACCACCCTGCCACGCGCCAAGGCCATCCGCGGCGACGTGGATCGCATCATCACTTGGGCAAAGAAGGGCGACTTGCATTCTCGTCGCCTGGCCATCGCCAAGGTGGGCGACCCCCAGCTCGTTCGCGAGATCTTCGAGAAGGTCGAGCAGGGCATGTGGGCTGACCGCAACGGTGGCTACACCCGCATCATGAAGCTCGGTCCCCGCAAGGGCGACAACGCTGAGATGGCGCTCATCGAGCTCGTGACTGAGCCTGTACAGGCCAAGGTCAAGGCAGCCCCCACCAAGGTGGAGAAGGTCGAGCCTGTCAAGGCCGACGAGCCCGAGACCACCGAGGCTGAGGAGGCACCTGCCAAGGACGAGGCTCCCGCTGAGGAGGCTTCTGCCGAGGTAGACGCTGAGTAGCCGCTGCCACTGCGCACAATTATGAAGGGAGGTCTCGCCTTGTGCGGGATCTCCCTTTTTCTCTAGCGCCCTCATTTCCTGCCGAGAAGCCCGACCCATCTCATCCTGCACCCCGTCCGTCCTGGTAGCCCAAAAGGAGGTCTCCTATGGAACTGGCACTCAACGCAGCGCAGTTTAGCTATACCGCTGCCGAGAAGCCCCAGCTTTCCGTAGATGCGCTCTCGCTGTCCTCGGGCACTCATTGGGCATTGGTGGGGCCCAACGGGTCAGGAAAATCCACGCTGCTGCAGCTTTTGGCGGGAAGGTTTGCTCCTCAACAAGGCCTACTCACCCTCGATGGGAATACGTTTGGCCAAGATCTCCAGCCTTCGCAGTTCTTTCAGCAGGTGGCTTTTGCGTCCCAGGATGCAGAGGCAAGCATCGTGGCTTCGCTGATAGAGGACGAGGTGGCTTTTGGCCCCCGCAATTTAGGCCTGGCCCCAACCTTGGTTCAACAGCGGGTTCGTGCGGCTCTTAATGCCGTGGGACTAGGCTCCATCGCTTCCCACCGCACCGACGCCCTTTCCGGTGGGCAGCTTCAGCGCCTGCAGCTCGCAGGCCTCTTGGCGCTCCATCCCCAATTCCTCTTGCTTGACGAGGTCACCTCATCGCTCAATGCCGCGGCTGCCCAAACCATCCGCCAGCTGCTTTACAAAGGTGATCCTGCAGCCTGTGGCCAGCTTTTAAGCACCCATGACATTGTCGAGGTGTGTCAGGCACAGCAAGTGGTGCTCATGTATGAGGGTCGTATCCAGCGCGTCCTCAGTCCTCAGCAGCTCTTCGAAGATGAAGCTCTCTGGTGCCTTATGGGCTACCATCGCAGCTTCCTGGGGCAGGCGGCTCGAGCACTCGCCCTCACGCACAAGCCCGTGGCAGCCATCACCAACCCCAAGTCTTGTATACAAGCCTGGCATCAAGCCTGTTTCCCTGTGCCTTCGATGCCTTCGCACGCGACATCCCATCCTGCACCAGAGGGTCTCACGTTGCACAAGGTCACCCTTGCGAGTGAGACGGGCGTCCTTCTCAAGGACGTGTCCTTCAGTGTTCCTGCAGGCCAGATCACGTTGCTGCTGGGGGCTTCTGGGGCCGGTAAAACCTGCACGTGCCGGGTGGCAGCAGGGCTTTTGGCTGCCGATAAGGGCCAAGCCTCGCTTCAGGGGATGCCTGTGAAGGCAGGGATGGTGGCCTACAGTGCCCAGAGGTCTGAGGATATGCTCTTTTGCGATCAGGTGGCAGAGGACGTGGCCTATGGGCCCCGTTTGGCGGGGCTTTCTGGCGAGGCACTTCGCATGCGAGTGGAAGAGGCGCTCGCCGCGGTGGGGCTAGACGAGTCCTTAGCCCTGCGGTCACCCTATGAGCTATCGGGCGGCCAGCGGCGAAAGGCGGCCCTTGCGGCGGTCATCGCCCAGCAGGCTCCGGCCCTCATTTGCGATGAGCCCTGCGCCAATCTCGATCCTCAAGGCGTTGTACAGGTAGTGAAAGCCTTGGCTGCCCAGGCCAGTGCGGGGGCAGCGGTGTTGGTGACCACCCATGATCCTGAGCCTTGGCTTCAAGTAGCCCATCAGGCGGTGATCCTTGAGACGGGTGCGGTGATATGGCAGGGAAGTCCTTACGAGCTGGTGGCCCAAGCGCCTCTGGCCTCCTCGGCGGCAGGAGAGCCTTTGTCGCTTAGGCTGCGCCGCCAATTGGCTGCAGGCAGAGAATCACACCCTGCAAAGCTTCAGAGCCTCTCAAACTCCCCAAACACAGGGGAAGGCGCCCTATGATTACCAGCAGCTATGGTACCTACCTTCTTGGAAACGGGCCTCTTCATCGGTTGGACGCCAGGGCAAAGCTTTGCTGGCTGCTCGCAGTGACCATCGCGGTGTTTTGCGCCGTCTCTGCTTGGGTGCCTGCTCTCTTGCTGCTGTTGTCGCTTGTGGCTGCCGGTCGCGAAGGGGTGCCGTTAAGGTCGCTGGCGGGAGCCTTGGGGCCTGCGCTGGTCATTCTGTTGCTGGCATTCCTGTCAAATGCCCTGGTGGTCGATGGTGGCGGTGACATCGCTCTTTGGGGCCCATGGGGCATCTCCTGGGCAGGCTTTGGCCGCGGCCTTAATGCCGTAGCGCGCATACTGTGCCTGGTGGCTTGGTCGCTCACCTTGGCCTGCGCCACAAGCTCCCAGTCTCTGGTCGACGGGTTCGTAGCTATGGCGAGGCCCCTCAAGCATGTGGGCGTCTCTGCTGCCCAAGCGGGCATGATGCTCTCATTGGTCCTGCGCTTCTTGCCTCTTTGTGGCACGCAGATCCATAAGCTGCGCGATGCCCAGCGAGCCCGTGGCCTCGACCTTGATAGGGGACCGGCGGTCAACCGCCTCAAAAGCTGGGTGTCAGTGCTTATACCGGTAACTGTGTCGCTCTTTGCACGGGCGCAGCACACCGCACAATCCATGACAGGTCGCTGCTGGGGCTATAAGGAGCCAAAGGTAGCCCCTAGGCCATTGGGAGCCTCCGGATGGGGAGTGGTCGCAGGTTCTGCGGCATTGGTGATCCTCTCAATCTGGCTCCCTTGAGCACCTGCACAACCGCCTCTCAACATCGCATCCCATTCCGCCCTCAAGGAGAAACCCATGGAGCCTCAAGCGCGTTTCCTACACACTCAGGAGCCTCTCGCAAACCCAGGAGCGGACATGCCTCTGGACAACAGGGTGCCTTGTGGCCCAGAGGATCTGGGATCTGACTCGAGCACTTTGGTGCTAAAGGTGGGTTACCGCGGGGCACGCTTCTCGGGTTTCGCAGCCCAAGAAGGCCAGCCTACCATTGCCGGCGAACTCAACGAGGCGCTGTCGGTGCTTTTGCGGCGCCCTGCCGAGGTGGTCTGTGCCGGCCGCACTGATGCCGGCGTGAGCGCGCTGGGCCAATATGTATCTTTGCCGGTGAGTGCTCGGGAGCGCAGGGATTACTCTGCTGCTCGACTGCTGCGCTCGTTGGATGCCCTCACCTCCGACGATATTTCGCTTCGAGGGGTTTGGGAGGCTCCGGCGGGATTCTCGGCTCGTTTCGATGCCGAGAAACGCTGCTATCGCTACCGCATCGCCACGGGCCATCGGCCCGTCATGGCGCAAGGAACGGCCCTGTGGGTGCGCCAGGAGCTGGACGTGGCGTCCATGGATGAGGCTGCCGGCTATCTGGTGGGGGAGCATGACTTCAAAAGCTTTTGTAAGGCAGCCTCGGCTGAAGGGAAGTCCACCTGTCGCGAGATCCTGCGTTGTCAGGTGAGTGCGGGCCAGGAGTATGGCGAGCCGTTGGTCTATATAGACGTGGAGGGTAACGCCTTCTTGCACAATATGGTGCGCATCATCACGGGCACCCTGCTGGAAGTGGGGGCCGGCAGACGTGCCCCCAGTTGGGTGGGCGAGGTCTTATCGGCAGCCGATCGCAGGGCCGCTGGACCCACCGCTCCTCCTGAAGGCCTGTTCTTTATTGAGGTACACTACCCCAATGGGCTGTTGCACCCCTGGTAGGGATTCGCGCAGGCCTGGGCTAGACTGGATCTAAGGGTTCAAGGCAGCTGCGAGAGGGCGCCTTGGGCTGTGAGAGCGAATGCGAAGGAGGAGCACAATGGCGAAACTCGAAAGCGGGCTTACCTACGAGCAGGCCCATGACCTTTTGTGCCAGTACAACAAGGATCCCTTCCATGTGCAACACGGCGAGACCGTAGGAGGTCTCATGGGTTACTTTGCGGCCGAGTACGATCCCGAGAACGTGGACTTTTGGACTCAGGTGGGGCTGCTTCACGACCTTGATTGGGAGATGTTCGACCCCGATCTTCACACCATCGAGACGGCGCGCCTGCTCAAAGAGGCCGGGGCCTCTGAGGAGCTGGCCCATTCCATCCAAACCCATCAGTCGGATCTCAATCCTGACCTGCCTCAGCCGGAGTCCAAGATGGAAAAGATGCTCTATGCCTCAGACGAGCTTTCGGGCCTTATTACCGCTTGTGTGGCTATGCGCCCCTCCAAGAGCGTCATGGACTTCAATGTGAAGTCGCTCAAGAAGAAATTCAAGACCAAGAGCTTTGCGGCCGGCTGCAACCGCGACGATATTCGCCGCGGCGCAGAAATCAATGAACTTGAGCTGGATGAGCTGTTCGCCATGGTGATTGAGGGTATGAAAGCCATAGCGCCTGATCGCGACACTTTTGGGAGCGAAGAGGCCTAAGGAGTAGACGGCCTTCGTTTCAAAAGTCGAGGTTTCAGCATGCAAGACATGGTCACGTTCATTGGCGAGGTAGTGGGCGAGTCGGTGCAAGACACCCTGGTGCTCATGCCGTTCCTCTACGTCACCTACCTCGCCATGGAGTGGCTGGAACACAGCGCTCAGGGATTCTCTGAGCGCGTTATTTTGAAAGCAGGCAAAGCAGGCCCCATACTGGGCGCTCTTTTGGGCGCGCTGCCTCAGTGCGGCTTTTCGGCCATGGGCGCCACCCTCTACAGCGGCCGAGTGGTCACGCTGGGCACCCTCATCGCGGTGTTTCTGTCCACTTCAGACGAGATGCTGCCCGTATTCATAGCCAACGGCGCCCCGGTTATCCAAATCGTCACCATTCTGGCATTCAAGGTGAGCATCGGCATGGTGGCAGGCCTTCTGGTGGACCTGGCCGTGCGCATCTTCCATATCCCCACCCACTCTGTGCTGCGCATCCATGAGCTGTGCGAGCAGGACCATTGCGGCTGCGATCAGCTGGCTCAAGAGCCTGCCCAGCCAACAGATGGCCCCGCTGCCCATCAGCGGCTCTGCGAGAGCTGCGCTGCCCAAGAGGGCAGAGACCATGAGGTAGAAGCCTTGGCCAAGGACGTCTATTTGGATGACGGCGATTTGGCAGAGGCTGAGGACCAATGCGCCCATGATCCTGAGTGCACGGGGCACTTCTCGGCTGCCGATAAGGGCGGCCATAGCCACCAGGACCGCGTTTGCGACCATGGGGCTGCCGGCCACGACCGCTGCTGCGCCCATGGCCATAGCCACGGCCATGGCTCCATTTGGAAGAGCGCCCTCGTTCATACGGTGCAGGTAACGCTGTTCATTTTTGTGATCACCCTGGTGTTGGAGTTCGTCATCGACGGCGTGGGCGAGGACGTATTCGCCACATTCCTTTTGGCCCATCCAGATCAAGCGGTGCTCTATTCGGCGCTGGTGGGGCTTATCCCTAACTGCGCGGCCTCGGTGCTCATCTCCGAGCTCTACCTTCAGGGCGCGCTGGGCTCTGGCGCCATGATCTCCGGACTTTTGGTGGGAGCCGGCGTGGGCCTGCTGGTGCTCTTTAGGGCCAACCGCCCCATGCGCTCCAACCTTGGCATTGTGGCCCTGCTCTTCTTTGTGGCGGTGCTCTGCGGCTTTATCGTCAATCTTTCAGGTTTCGTCTTCTAGCACATTTGGCGGCTGTGGGCATTCATAAAACTCCCTTATGGGCATTCCCTGGATGTCGCGTGTATGTGATGTGAGGGTTGGCCTGCATCAAACTCTTGTATAAATCGGCTGGTATCGTGGGGTGAACGGATGCCGTGTTCGAGGATGCGAGGGGAGGAGATCGCCTATGGTGCCAAAGCAGCCCCGCGTGTCGGTGATCATGCCGGTGTACAACATCGAGTCCTATGTCACCCGTGCAGTGGAGTCTATCCAAAACCAGACCTTGTCTGATTGGGAGCTGTTCTGCATCGATGACGGCTCTACAGATCGCTCTGGCGAGATCCTCGATCGCCTGGCATCTCGCGACTGGCGCATCGAGGTCATCCATACTGAGAACCGCGGCGCTCCCGCTGCCCGCAATCTGGCCTTGGATCGCGCCCGCGGTCGCTATGTGCACTTTATCGATGGCGATGACTGGGTCGAGCCCACCATGCTTGCCGACGAGGTGGCGCTGGCAGAGGAGCATGGTCTGGAGCTGGTGATCGCCGGCTTCACCATCGAGACCTACTATGGCGATGCCGGCGAGCATCTGGTAGAGGAGAAGTCGGTGGACGACGTGGTCTTCTCCAGCCAAAAGGCGTTTAGAGCTGCGGCCTATCGCCTGTTCGACCAGAACCTGCTCTATGTGCCTTGGAACAAGCTCTTCCTGCGCAGCCGCATCGAGGAGCTTCACTTGCGCTTTCGCCCCACCTTTTGGGATGACTTCCCCTTTGTGCTGGACTACATCCGGGACGTGGAGCGCGTAGGGGTCACCAGCCGCTGCTATTACCACTTCTCTCGTAGCCGGGCAGAGTCTGAGACCGCCCGCTGGCGCCCCAATATGTATGAGAAGCGAGAAGAAGAGCACAGCTGGATGTTGGATCTCTATGACCATTGGGATTTGGCTGCAGACCCTGCCAGCGTCGAGATGGTGCAGCGTCGCTATATCGAGCGCCTCATAGGCTGCATCGAGAATGTGTGCAATCCCGCCTGCGACCTCACCCCTGAGGAGCGCCGCGCTCAGGTGAGCGCCATGATCATGTCGCCTCGCGCTCAGCTGGCTGTGGAGCTCGCCCGTCCGCGTTCAACCATGATGCAGCTCATGCTCATCCCCATTCGCCGCAAAGACGTCTCCATGGCCATTGCAGAGGGCAACTTCATCTCTATGGTCAAGCGCTCCAACGGGCGCATCTTCGCCCTGCTCAAAGCTCGCAGATAGCCGGGACGTCCCACAGGCGCACTGCGAGGGACGGCGGGGCTTCTCGGCAAGGGAAGAAGCGAGGAGATTGCGGGGCTCCCTGTCGCAATCCTGCCGTTTGGAAGAGTCTGCGACAGAGTCTTTCTTAAGCGGGTAGGCTAGCCTTTAGTGTCACTGGCGGGAGACGCATCCGCTTCCCTTAGGAAAGGACATCCTATGTCTAATGAAGGCAAAAAGGTAAAAGTACATTATCGCGGCACCCTAGATGACGGTACGCAGTTTGATAGTTCCTACGATCGCGACGAGCCCATAGAGTTTGTGGCTGGCTCGGGCATGATGATCAAAGGGTTCGACGACGCGGTGATCGATATGGAGCCCGGCGACAAGAAGACCATCCACCTGGAGCCCGCTGAGGCCTACGGCGACGTGCGCCCTGAGCTCATCATCGATTTCCCCATCGATCAAGTGCCCAACGTGGATCAGCTCTCTGAGGGCACCAAGATCTTCTTGCAAGGCCCTGCCGGGCAGCCCATCCCCGCTACGGTCACCAAGATCACAGACGAGGCCGTAACCGTGGACGCCAACCATGACCTGGCAGGCAAGCCATTGAACTTCGACCTTGAGCTGGTGGAGGTTGAGGACTAGTCGGTCTTCGCTGCTCGTTCACCTGATCCTTGGGGCCGGTCTCCTGAAGGGGGGCCGGCTTTTTTTGTAGGCGCCCGATGAGGACCCCTGGCTCACAAGAGGGCTTGAGATGCGGCAGTTCGGCGGCTGTCGCAGGACGCCTTTAAGGCTGGCTTGGCTCGCGGTGTGCGACTTGGTAACACTTGGTAACTCCTCGGCAACTAAGAGTCCCTAGGCTAGGTAGCACTATGAGGTAGGCTGGGATCTCTCGCGCTGGTGCGGCAAGGGTCCGGCCGCCTCCTTAACCCTTGCGACCCAGGAGGTTTGGCTATGGCGGCCCTCAAGCCCATGGACGAGACTTTGGTGGGGTATCTGGCAGATGAGTCAAGAACCCACGGTACCGCCCAGGCCATCGCGTTTCCTGTCTCTGAGGCAGAAGTCGTCGAGGTGGTGTGCCAAGTACGCCGGGAAGTGAGCGGCCCCATCACCGTTCAAGGCGCTCGTACGGGGCTGGCCGCCGGTGCGGTGCCCTATGGCGGTACCGTGCTTAATACCAGCCGCATGAATAGGGTTACAGGGCTCATGAGCCATGGCGACGGCAGCTTCTCCGTGCAGGTGCAGCCGGGTGTGGTGCTCCAAGACCTGCGCCGAGACTTGGAGCGCAAAAGCTTCGATACCACCGGCTGGAGCCAAGACTCCCTGGATGCCCTGGAGGCCTTCAAGGCGGCGCCGGCTCAGTTTTTTCCTACCGATCCCACAGAGACCTCGGCTTGCCTAGGAGGCATGGCGGCCTGCAATGCCTCTGGCGCCCGCTCCTTTCGCTATGGCCCGGTGCGCCCCCATATCTCGGGCCTGCGCCTGGTGACAGCCACAGGCGACGTCATCGACCTCGTGCGCGGCCAGGTGCAAGCTCAAGACGGCATCCTTGCCCTTCCCACCCAAAGCGGCGCGACCCTTGAGATTCCCGTGCCCACTTATGAGATGCCCCGGGCCAAATGTGCCAGCGGTTACTTTGCCTCGCCTGCTATGGACGCCGTGGATCTAATAATTGGCTCCGACGGCACCCTGGGCGTCATCACCCAGCTTACCTGCGACCTTTTGCCGGTACCCGCCCTTACCTGGGGCGTCAACTGCTTCTTTTCTGCAGAGGACGCCGCCCTCTCCTTTGTGGAGCTGCTCCAAGAGGCTGCGGCGGCGCCTGCCTACGTTCCCGCTGCCGAGAAACCCGTGGCCTTGGAAGCTGGGCCTTCTGTGTTGAAAGACACCATAGTGGCCCTGGAATACTTCGATGGCGACGCCCTCGACATCCTGCGAGCCCAACGCGCACAGGACCCAGCCTTCAGCTCCTTGCCGGAGCTGCTCTGCCAGGAGCGCGTCTGCGTCTACTGCGAGCTGGCGGCCTCTGACCACGACCAGATGGTGGAGGCAGTGGCTAAGATCTCGGAAGCCATGGAATCCGTGGGGGCACAGCCGGACTTGAGCTGGGCGGGCACCATGGCTGCCGACCGCGAGCGCCAGCGCTTCTTCCGCCATGCAGTGCCGGAGTCAGTGAACATGCTTATCGACAGCTACCGTGCCAAAGACCCCGCCGTCACCAAGGTGGGCAGCGACATGAGCGTGCCTCGGGGCAAGCTGCGCCAGGTCATGGAGCTCTATCGCTCTACCATCCAGGCGTCGGGCCTTCAAAGCGCTGCTTGGGGCCACATTGGCGACAATCACCTCCATGTGAACCTGCTGCCTCACAACGAGGCCCAATGGCATCAAGCCAAAGACCTGCTGGCGCTTTGGGCCAAAGAGGTCTCTGCTATGGGCGGCGCCGTCTCTGCCGAGCATGGCGTAGGCAAGATTAAGCGCGACTTTTTGATGCCCATGTATGGCCTTGAGGGCGTGCGGGCCATGGCCCGCACCAAATTGGCACTGGATCCCGAGGGGCTCTTTGGCCAGGGCACCCTCTTTAGCCTCGAGCTTCTTCAAGAAGAAGCGGCACTCCAAGGCGTCCCTCCTAAGGGATGCTAGCCATGTCCTGCGAACCCGTCCGCCCCTCCAAGGAGGATTCCGTGAGCTTTGACAAGCAGACGACCTGGGAAGGCGCGCCCTTCTCGGTAGCCGTATTGATGAAGGCGGTCCCGGCCTCCACCGAGGTGGCCATGGATCCCGTGACCCACACCATCGTGCGCGACGGGGGAGCCGCGGTGCTCAACCCCTACGACACCGCCGCCCTTGAGCTGGCCTTAAAGCTCAAAGCTCAGCTTGAGGGGGAGGGGGTGCCGGTGGCGATCTCGGTGCTTTCCATGGGAATCCCGGCTACGGCCGATCTGCTGCGCGACGCCGTTGCTCGCGGCGCCACTCGGGCCCTGCTGCTTTCCGACCGCACCTTTGCCGGCAGCGACACCCTGGCTACCAGCTATGCGCTGGAGCTGGGCCTTCGCGAGCTGGGCGATCAAGACTTGGTGCTCTGCGGCAAGATGGCGGTGGATGGCGACACAGCCCAGATCGGCCCCGAGGTGGCGGCAGGCCGCGGCTGGCCCTGCGTAACCGGTACCCTCTCGGTAGAGATGGTACCTTCTTCGCAGATGACCCGCGCCACGCTTGCAGAGGCAGGCCTGGTGGTAAGCCAGGTTTTCGAGGGCGAGAAAAAGCGCGTAGGAGTGCCGCTTCCCTGCGTGGTGACCGTGGACAAAGACGCGGCCACCCTGCGCATGCCCTCAGTCACAGGGGTGCTCGAAGCTCAAAAGATCCAGGTAGAGGTGCGTGGCGCCGCCCAATTGGGCGCCGATCTTGCCCAATGTGGCCTCGAGGGCTCGCCCACGCAGGTTGTGCGCTGCTGCGTGCCGGAGGCCAGCGGGGCCTGCCAGTTCCTCGCCGGCAGCCCGGCCCAGATCGCCGAGCAGCTCGGCGCCATCGTCGACCAGTCAGAGGGGGCCTAGATCCCATGGCAGCCATTAGGATAGATCAGGATCTGTGCATAGGCTGCGGCCTCTGTGTGCGGGTGTGCGCCAACGACGGCGTTAAGGTGGAGAACCGCCGCGCTTCCATTACCGAGAATTGCATAGCCTGCGGCCTGTGCGTCGATGCGTGCCCCAAAGGCGCCGTCTGCCGCGAGACTTCTCGCGCTTCTGCCGACCTCTCCGCGTGGAGCGGCATGATGGTGGTGGCTCAAACCGATAAGAGCGCAACTCCGCTGCCGGTGGCCTATGAGTTGGTGGGGGTGGCTCGCGACCTGGCACACGAGCGCGGCTGCTCTTTGCGCGTGCTGGTGATCTCCGGGTTGCAGCCGGGATGCCAGTGCACCGGAGGTTATGCGCCGCTTATAGATGCCGGTGCCGATGAGGTGCTGGTGCTGGAGGATCCCGCCTTCGCCATCCCCGATGGAGCAGCTATCGGGCAAGCGGTGGCTCAGGTCATCGAGCAGTTCAAGCCCGAGGCGGTGCTCTTTGGGGCTACCGATCTGGGACGCGAGGTGGCGCCTCGGGTGGCCCGGGAGCTTTCCTGCGGCCTGACGGCCGACTGCACCCAGTTGGCGCTCGATCAAGAGGGCTTGCTGCTGCAAACCCGCCCAGCCTTTGGCGGCAATTTG
This sequence comes from Muricaecibacterium torontonense, assembly GCF_004793925.1. Classification (NCBI taxonomy): domain Bacteria; kingdom Bacillati; phylum Actinomycetota; class Coriobacteriia; order Coriobacteriales; family Atopobiaceae; genus Muricaecibacterium; species Muricaecibacterium torontonense. Next base: position 362,060 of record NZ_SRYE01000002.1, read on the forward strand.
TTGGCCACTATCGCAAGCCCCGCTGCGAGGCCCCAGATGGCCACAGTGCGCCCAGGTGTTTTTTCTCGGCCGGAGCCGCAGAAGGGCCGTTGCGGCACCATCTATCATCTGACAGCGGCGCCTTCTTCTGTGCCAGGCATCCAAGTGCTCTCAGAAGAGTCGGCTTCTTCAGGTGCTTCCATCGCGGATGCAGAGGTGCTCGTGGTGGTGGGCCGCGGCATCCGCGACAAGAAGGCGCTGCCTACCATGGAGCGCTTGGCTGCGCTGTTGGGAGGACAGGTGGCCTGCACCCGCCCGGTGGTGGAAGCCGGCTGGATGGGCCATGAGAGCCAGGTGGGACAGACGGGCGTCTCGGTGGCGCCGCGGGTGCTCATCTCTATGGGCGTCTCGGGAGCTATCCAGCATCTGGCGGGCATCTCGGGGGCAAAGACGGTCATTGCGGTCAACGAAGACCCCGACGCCCCTATCTTCTCTGTGGCCCAAGCAGGCGTGGTGGCAGACTGCCGCCAGGTGGCTGACGAGTGGGTGAAGTACCTGGAAGGGGCGACGGGTCGCTCCGCTTAGCTGCGCTGTCGCCCTCTGGATCTAGGGCGCGCCTCCGACCCAAGACGCATCCTCTCCCAGGGCGCCCACGCCCTCATGACATATCGGTGTTTGTCTCTGCGAAATCTCAGACGCTCATTTACCATGGGAATCCAAGCTTTCTTTAAAGGAGGATTTCTATGACTCACACTGTGGCGCGCTGCGCCTGTGCGCTGGCGCTGGCGTCTCTTGTGGCACTGACAGGTTGCTCTGGGCAGGCTGCCACCACCGAGCAAAGCAACGCTTCCGAGGCGGCTACCCAAGAGCCTTCTGAGGCCAAGACCCAGGCCGCCAAGGGCGACAAAGTCAAGGTGCACTACACGGGCACCTTGGATGACGGCACCAAGTTCGACAGTTCTTACGACCGCGGCACTCCTCTGGAGTTCACTGTGGGGGCCGGTCAGATGATCAGCGGCTTTGACTCTGCGGTCGAGGGCATGAAGGTGGGAGAGAAAAAGACCGTGCACCTGGAGCCCTCCGAGGCCTACGGGGAGCGCGACGAGTCGCTGGTCTTCGAGATCCCCCAGGCCGATGTGCGCGATGGCGACCAGCTGCAAGTAGGGGACCGCCTGACCTTCACCGGCAGCAACGGGACCACCGGTACAGCTACGGTAACTGCCATCAATGACGGCACTATCACCGCCGACGCCAACCCGGAGCTGGCGGGAAAGCCCCTGAACTTCGAGATCGAGCTGGTGAGCGTGGAGTAGGGCTCTTGCGCCAATTCTGGCCGATAAAAGCCACGTGCCTTCCATGAGCTGCGCCCAAGACTTGGGGCGCAGTTCGCAGAGGCGCGCGGCTTTCTCGATCTTTGGTAGGTGCCTGGTGTGGCATTCTGTCCTCAGGCTTGGGCTTAGGCAAACTCGATGGCGCCTGTGGCAGGGTCCATGGACTGCACTATGGCCAGCGACTCCAGGTGATAGCCTCGCTCGCGAAGGCTCTGGCCGCCTGGCTGGAAGCCCTTCTCGATAGCGATGCCTATGCCCTCGACGATGGCGCCCGCATCCTGGCAGATCTCCAAAAGGCCGTTGAGGGCGCAGCCCATGGCCAAAAAGTCGTCGATGATAAGCACATGCTCGCCTTTTTGGATGAAGCGCTTCGCTACGATGACGTCGTACTCGCGTTTCTTGGTGTAGCTCACGATATGGGTGCGGTATTGGCTGCCGTCGAGGTTGAGCGACTCTGTCTTTCTGGCAAAGACCACCGGTACATTGCCAAAGTGCCGGGCTGCCACGCAGGCAAGGCCGATGCCCGAGGACTCGATGGTGAGGATCTTGTCTACAGGGCAGCCTGCGAACAAGCGCGCCCACTCGGCTCCGAGCTCCTCGTAGAGTTCGGTATCGCACTGATGGTTGAGGAAGCTGTCGACCTTGAGGATGTTGCCCTCGCGGACGATGCCGTCACGGCGGATGCGCTCTTCAAGAACCTCCACAGATGCCCCCTAGGGTTGGCGTTTGGCTGACCTTCCGTTCATTATGGGACAGAAGCTTAGCAAATCCCGTGATTTTTGAGACGATCTGAGGCTTTTTGGGAAGGCTCTTTGGAAGTACCTGCCGTCCTTCTTGCGCACGCTGTGAGGAGCGCCCCTATGAAACCTGCGGTGTTGCAACCCTATCGCTTCGCGCCACCTCTTTTAGAGGGTGTCATCTTAGGCAGGCCCAACCGCTTCATCATGGATGTCGAGGCCAATGGCGAGGTCTTTCGTGCCCACTGCCCTGTGGTGACTCGCATAGGGGATATCGATACGGCTGGCAGGCCCTGTCTTTTCTCGGCAAGCGACAATCCTTCTCGCAAGTTCGCCCATACCGTGGAGGCGCTCTCCTTCGATGAGCCAGAGAAACCCTTCAAACGCTGGGTGGGGCTCAATCAGACTGCCTCGAACCGCTACATCGAGCACTTTTTGCGCACTGGAGCCTTCGGGCAGTTGGCGCCCCATCCGGAGTCGGTGCGCCGAGAGGTGAAGGTGGGCTCTTCTCGGCTGGACTTTTTGATCGACGAGGATCTCTACCTAGAAGTAAAGACGCCGTTAAGGCAGCTGGAATGCGAAGTCCCTGCGTCTGTGGCACGGCTGCCCCAGCCTAAATTCTCCTCCACCGATCGCGCGCTGCGGCATTTAGAGGAACTTGCCCGATCCATGGAGACCCATGAGCGAGCTATCATTTTGTATTGCATGTACTATCAAAACCATGGGTTCCACTTTTACCACGGCACCACCTACGACGAAGTGGTGGCTGGTGTCGCTGGGGCGCGGGCTGCGGGGGTGGAGTTGTGGCAGGCGACGCTGGAGCAAGACGCCCATGAGGTGCGGCTGGTGGACTATGCGCCCATGGAGGGGCTTTAGGCACAAAGGCGGTTCTTGTGGGCGCCGGTGAAGCATCCCTTGGGAGGCACCAGGTTTTTTTGAGCATGCCAACCCATTGCCTGTTGATAATGAGGGGCTCTCCGTTCATTGTGGCAAGCCGTCTGTTGGCTTTGCGGTAAACTTAAGCACAGATCGCAAATGACATCCTGCCGCCTCGGGTGGGTTTGGGATGCATGCGTGCGTTGGGGCGATGCCTTGGGTCGTCGCCTCTTTTTATGCAGAGAAGGCATCGAGGAAGAGAGAGGAGATTGCATGTTCGAAATCCTCGAAAAGACGCAGTACTCGGAGAAGGTGTTTAAGTTCCGTGTGCATGCGCCACAAATGGCCAAGAAGGCTCACGCCGGCCAATTTTTGATGGTGCGCACCGATGAGCACGGCGAGCGCGTGCCCTTCACCTTCGCAGACTGGAATCCTGAGGAGGGCTGGATCGAGTTCATCTTCATGGTCATTGGCAAGACCACTGAGGACTTGTCTCAGCTTCAGGCGGGCGACTCCATCCTGGATGTCACCGGTCCTCTGGGCCAGCCCACCGAGATGAAGCCGGGCAACTGGTGCGTCATTGGCGGCGGTGTGGGCCTAGCCATCGCTTATCCCGTAGCCCGTGCTCTGGTGGACGCTGGCAACAAGGTCACCGTCATCATGGGCGCCCGCACCAAAGACCTGCTCATCCTGACCGAGCAGTTCCGCGAGCTGCCGCTGGAGAATCTCATCATCACCACCGACGACGGCTCTGAGGGCGAGAAGGGCGTCGTCACCGCCCCGCTGGAGCGTCTCTGCGAGGACCATGCCATCGACCAGGTCTTTGCCGTAGGCCCTGTGCCCATGATGAAGTTCTCTGCCCTTACCTGCGAGAAGTACGACATGCCCATCACCGCCAGCCTCAACCCCATCATGGTAGACGGCACCGGCATGTGCGGCTGCTGCCGCGTCACCGTGGGCGGAAAGACCAAGTTCGCCTGCGTGGACGGTCCTGACTTTGATGCCACTCAGGTGGACTGGGCCGACCTGGCCGCTCGTCAGGGTTCCTACCGTGCCGAGGAGCACGTGGCTCTCGAGCACGCTCATGAGGGGGGTTGCAAATGCCACTCGTAAACGGAAAGTACCGCGCGAACAACAAGGATCCGCGCGTGCCGGCCAATGAGGTGCCTGCCGAGGTTCGCGCTAAGAACTTCGAGCCTGTAGATACCGGCTATACCACCGAGGACGCTCTGGAAGAGGCCAATCGCTGCCTGGACTGCAAAAAGCCCATGTGCGTGAAGGGCTGCCCTGTGGGCATCGACATCCCTACGTTCATCCGTCAGATCCGCGAGGAGGATTTCGCCGGCGGCCTAGCCACCATCCGCGAGTCCAACATGCTTCCCTCCGTCTGCGGCCGCGTGTGCCCCCAGGAAAACCAGTGCGAAGGCAACTGCATCCTCAATCGCACCGGCAACAATCCCATCGCCATTGGCCAGCTGGAGCGCTTCTTGGGTGACATGACCGAGTCTGTAGGCGCCACTCCCGTATGCAAGCCTGCCAACGGCAAGAAGGTGGCCGTAGTGGGTTCTGGCCCCTCTGGCATCGCCTGCGCCGGCGCGCTGGCGCGCGAAGGCTTTGACGTCACCGTCTACGAGGCCTTCCAGACCGGCGGCGGCGTGCTTACCTATGGCATCCCCGAGTTCCGTCTGCCCAAGGCCATCGTCAAGCGTGAGATCGACGGCCTCAAGGACCTAGGCGTCAAGTTCGAGTACGACGCCGTGGTGGGCCGCCTCTACGACGGCGACGAGTTCTTCAACGACATGGGCTACGACGCCATGTACATGGCTGTGGGCGCCGGCCTGCCCAAGTTCTTGAACATCCCCGGCGAGAACCTTCCCGGCGTCTTCTGCGCCAACGAGTACCTCACCCGCGTGAACCTCATGAAGGCCATGGACTTCCCCGTCTTTGACACCCCCATCAAGCACGGCAAGAACGTCGTGGTCTTTGGCGGCGGCAACGTGGCCATGGATGCCGCCCGCACCGCGCTGCGTCTGGGCGCCGACTCCGTGACCTTGGCTTACCGCCGCACTGAGAAGGAGATGCCTGCCCGTGTGGCCGAGCTGCACCACGCTAAGGAGGAGGGCGTCCGCGTGATGGAGCTCGTCTCCCCGCTGGAGTTCGAGGCAGGCGAGGACGGCTTTGTGGCCAAGGTCAAGCTGGAGCGCATGGAACTGGGTGAGCCCGACGAGTCCGGCCGCCGTCGTCCGGTGCGCGTCGAGGGCAGCGAGTTCGAGCTTCCCTGCGACGTGGCAGTCACCGCCATCGGCACCAATGCCAACCCCTTTGCCAGCATGGCTGCCGACGTAGACCTCAACAAGTGGGGCTACATCGAGGCTGACGAAGACGGCAAGACCTCCAACCCCAAGGTTTGGGCTGGCGGCGACATCGTCACCGGCGCCGCTACCGTCATTTTGGCCATGGGCGCCGGCAAGCAGGCCGCTGCCTCCATTGCCAAGACCCTGCTGGGCGACGACGCCGAGTAGCCGTTAGCAGCCTATTTGCGCACACACACGCTATGAGAACGGGAGTGATCCACTGCGGTGGGTCACTCCCGTTTTGCATGATTATGGAAACATGCAGGATCTAGAGGTTTTAATGCAAAGATCTCTGATCTGCGACCGGTCCCACCCATAGGGTAGGACCGGATTTGCATGACTTATCCAGTCATACCTGGGGAGTAGGACTGGGTTGCCAGCTCAAAAGCTCGCCACTCATGGAAAACTCGGCGCTCGAACAAAAAAGCCTCGCACGCACCCAAAAGCCGATCTCGCCAAGAAACGCTTGATGTCGGCAGCCCACATTTTGGTGCGCTATCGATTCAAAAACCTGTCCAGCTGCCCCAAGCCCCAGCTCAGGCGCTCTTCCATGTGGTGGGTATGGCCTCCGGCAAAGGAGCGAAATGCAGTCTTAGCGCCATAGCCTGCCAATAGTTGCCGGGTTTTATCGGTAGCTACATCCACCGTGCGCATGAGGGGACGAGGGCCTTTGGCCTCTTTGGAGCCCAGGCCGAGAAACGCCCCACATCCAGAGAGGTCGCGTGGGTGAGCGGTGAGCCAGTTCAGCCAGCCGGGATACCAAAGCGATCCAGAGAGGCTGGCAGCGGCACAGAAACGCGCGCTGGACATGAAAGCCCAGAGGGCGAAGAGACCGCCCAGCGAGTAGCCGCAAAGGGTGACGGACTCGTTGGTGGGAAGCGATCGTTCGATAGCGGCTAACGTGGAGGTCGCCTGGCCGCCAAAGGGAGGCCCACCCGCAAAAAGCGCAGGGGCAGGCCAAGGGGTAAGGGCGTCCTCCCAATCGTCCACTGGATAGCGAATCAACTGCGAGCTAAGCAATAAATTCGCAGGTACAGGCAGCGGATGTGTAGGGGAGTCGACGAGGATTATAGCAGGCATGGCAGGCCCGCTTTGTAAGATATAGGCTTCCCATTTATTGTAATTAAAGGCTCTGTTCACAAGCCTTGATAACTTGTGGACAGAGCCTAGTATTAGAAGAGTAGTTAATTATTCAGTGGAAGCTAGTTAGTTAATGGTGACAAGCTCGCCATAGAGTCCGGGAACACTAATCGTAGTTCCAATTGCGGATTGATATTTATAGATTCCAATATACGTACCGCACACAGTTACATTGTCCTCTTCTAGAACACGAGTGCCGTTGAGAATTGTAGGATCAAATCCAACCATTACGACATCATCGTAGTTGCCGCTCGTTGCCACGCGAAGGGTGGTTTCAGTATCACCTTCTAGAACCTGTAGAACCCTACCAGTTATTTTAATATCTTGGCCAGTATAGGAATCGGGGTCACGTGCTAAATCTTCGTAAGCAATTACCTGATAATCCTCAGGAGTCTTAGGCTTTTCCTGAAGTGCCGAGATAGCATCCGTGAGTGCTGTCCTTGCGCTGTCAACCTGGTCTTGAGTGGCATTCTCATCGTCTACAGTAGCTTGGGCTGTTTGAAGTGCCGTTTGGAAGGCTGCCCAACTCTCATCGGTATAGTTTTCGTTTGGAAGGCTGGATGCATTTGTCACTACACCTTCGAGAGTTTTCTTGTCTACCGTGGGCTTTTCTGGTTTCTTCTCTTTCTTAGTGCTGCTGGTATCTTCGCTTTTGCTGGTTGTTGCTGCGGCTTGAGGAGTCTCGTTTGACTTGCTTGAGGAGCTTGCCGAGTTGTTTTTACCTCCGGAACCAATAGCTGCCAGTAGGAGTACCACTACGACAACTATGATTAATTTATTGTTGATTTCTTTTCCCGCGATTTTCATTATGCCCCCTCATACTTAGGAAACTTATTTTCTCTTCCAACAATTTGTCCAGAAAATATTCAGAACATTGACAGAAAAATATCTGAATGGGGGGGGTGTCAATGGTAGAGACAAAAATGGATAGAATGCGGAATTATATAATAATATTAATATATATAAGGTATGTAAAACATAAATACTAATACAGCAACCTAATACCCAAAATAGGATCTTAGGTATTAGGTTGCTGTATATTGCGCAATTTAGTGGGTTGGTTAAGTGCTTACTTCGCAGCCTGCTCGCGCAGCACGCGCTCGATCTCGTCGGCCGCCAGGGCCACCACGTCTTGCTGGGCTTGCCAGTCTTTGCCCTTGAGCTGCTTGAGCACGAAGACCCCGGGATCCATGCGTCCGGGAGGTCGGCCAATGCCCACTTGCATCCGCTTGAAGTCGCGGGTCTTGAGCTTGGCCGCGATGGAGCGCAGGCCGTTATGGCCGTCCAGACCTCCATCGAGCTTGTACTTCACCGTGCCGGCGGGGATATCCAGCATGTCGTGGACCACAAGCAGTTGCTCCGGAGCGGCTTTGAGCTGAGCCAGCAGTTTTGCCACCGGCCCTCCGCACACATTCATGTATGACTGGGGCTTGGCCAGCACCACCTGCGCGCCCTCGATGGTGGCCTTGCAGGCAAGCGAGCCCAGCTGCTGCTTCCAGTAACCGGCGCCCCAACGCTGGGCCAAAAGATCCACCACCTGAAGGCCGGAGTTGTGCCTGCTTTGGGCATACTCTGCCCCTGGGTTTCCCAGCCCCGCGATGAGCACTATGGGTTTGGCCGCCGCTTTGGGATTGGCTCCCCGAGGCTTCTTAGACGAGGGGGCATGTTGGCGGGCGGCCTTCTCGGCAGCTTCTTTGGCTGCGTACTTGTCTGCCATGTATGGCTCCTAACCATGAAAAGAGGCTGCCAGCACAGTGTCTGACAACCTCTTTAGTATGCCCAATATGGGAGGGTTGGACAGGGAAGAGAGAGGGTTGGTGGCAGAGAGACTCAGGCCTTTGCCGAGAAACCCAAGGCTCGCGGGCTGGAACGTAAAGGATGGGCTATGGGGCCTCAGAGCGAGGCCCCATAGCCTCTAACCTGCGACGACGATCATCGAATCAAGATCACGATAAGCAGCGGGGATATCGTTGGTAAGCACGTGAGCAAAATCGACGGGTGCAAAAGAGACAGGGGCGATGCGGTCGAATTTAGTGGCATCGCAGATCACGTAACGGCCTGATGCCTGGGTCTGCGCCATGGATAGCGCTTTTATTTGAGCTTCTTGGCGCTCCACGGTGGTGAAGCCTTGGGCAAGATCGATGCCGTTGGTGCCCCAGAAGCCTAAAGAGAAGTGGAAGCGGGAGAGGGCGTCGACGGCCTCAGGGCCAATGACGGCCTCGGTAGCGTTTTTCACCTGGCCGCCCAGCACGATGGTGGAAAAGCCACGGTCGCAGAGGGCCAAGGCGGTGCCCAAAGAGTCGGTGACGTAGGTGGCAGACCGCTCCTGGAGGGCATCTACCAGGGCACGACAGGTGGTGCCGGCGTCGATGTAGACGAAGTCGTCAGGACCCACCAAGGAGGCCGCATAGCGCACGATGGAGAGCTTCTCGGCAGTATGGAGCTCTGCGCGCTCGGGCAACGTGAGGTCGCGGCGCACGTGCTCGTCCTCCAGGCTCACCGCGCCTCCGTGGACCTTCATCAGGCGGCCGGCGGCGTCCAGCTTCTCCAGGTCTCGGCGAATGGTTGACTGACTGATATTGAAGGACTCAGCCAGCTCTGGCACGGTGACGGTGCCGGCGCGCTTGACCGCCTCGACGATGAGGTCGTGGCGCTGGCGGGCGATCATGCTCAGCGCTCCTCGGGGTAGACGACGCCCCAGCTGGCACGCAGGGCGGTCATGAGGTCCATGACGTCGGCTGCCTTGGAGGTGATGGCGCGGCAAGCCTCGTCGCCGGCCACGGCACGCTCCAGATCGGCGATCTCGTAGCAGAGGGCGTAGGCCTCCTCGCCGCACTTGACGGTCTCCTGGCGGCCGTCGACAGTCCACACGATGATGGCCTCGTCGGCGCGGGGATAGCTGTCCACCTGGATGTAGCACTTGTCAAAGGATGCCACGGCGCGCTTGGGCTGTTTGGAGTGGAGCGACAGGCTTACTACGGCCAGCTGCTGCTCGGCGTTGCGGGCCACGATGCCGCCTGCCTCGTCGACGCCGGTGGAGGCCAGGTTGCCCAAAGACACCAGCTCTGTGGGGTTGGAGCTCATGAAGGTGCGGGCAAAGGTCAGGGCATAGACGCCGATGTCGAGCATGGCGCCGCCGGCCAGTTTGGGGTTGTAGAAGCGGTTGGTGAGGTCGCCGTACTCCTTGTAGCTGCCAAAGGAGGCCTGCACCAGGTTGAGGGGGCCAAACTCGCCCTCCTGGGCACGACGGACCAACTCATGGTAGAGGGGCATATGCCAGATGGTGGTGGCGTCCACCAGCTGCACGCCGTTGGCCTGAGCGAGAGCGCGGGCCTCGTCCAGCTCGGCGCTGTTCAAGGTGATGGCCTTCTCGCAGAGCACGTGCTTGCCGGCTGCCAGCGCGTCGCGCAGATAGTGGATGTGGGTGTTGTGCGGCGTGGTGATGTAGATGGCGTCTACCTCGGGGTCCCGATAGAGCTCCTCGCAGGAGTCATAGACGCGCTCTATGCCATAGCGCTCGGCAAAGGCCTCAGCCTTGGCGCGGGTGCGATTGGCGACGCCGTGGATGGTGCGGCCGGCCAATGCCAGCGATTCTGCCATCTGGTTGGCGATGACGCCGCAGCCAATCACTGCCCACCTAAGCTCAGGGGCAGTAAAGACTTCAGAGGTGGGGAATGGCTTCTCTTTCGCGCGGGCAAAGGCGGCGTCAGCGGCTTGGGCGGCGTCTAAAGGGGCGTTGGCTTGATCCATGGGAACCTCCAGGGAAGAGGATGGTCAAAAAAGCGAGGGAGCCCGAGGGTGCAAGGGCTGGCGTTTTGGCCTTTGGCTGCCCGGGCGTCCTTCGATGACCATTATTGCGCAGAAATGCTCATAACGCGCGAATATGCGCATATTAGGGGCCAACGGTTGTAAATTGCCTGTAAACGGTAGCAAGAATAGGCAAAAACGATCATATATAAGCAATAAGATCGCGCATAAATGCGCGACAAAAGAAGTCCTTCTGGGCTGCTTGGGGCCGTGCGATCCCAAGGTTATCCATGGGCTGAAAGCATCTGGGCCAAGGGTGGCCAGATCTGCGGCCAAGCGGCAACGGTGACAGGCCATTGCATAGATAAGTCATAGGCGATTTAGAAACCTATCGGCCAGCGGTTAAGGGAGTGCCGCTAGCGGCCTGATTCCGGCCTGGCTTTCTCAATATGCGAAACAAACAGTTCATTGAAACAACCTTAAATGGCATTTACCGATTCACTGGGATACTCAATGGCAGAGACGCCCCCAAGATCCCAAGGGCGCATCGCAGCCGGATACCCCCTCAGAAAGGCAACGAAGATGGTTGATCTTTCGGGCTTGACCACTGAAGGAAGAAACCCGCATACTATAAATCTTGATGTAATGACCCCCCTGGAGGTGGCTGAGGCCATGAACCAGGAGGACGCCCAGGTGGCAGCCGCAGTGGGCCAGGTAGTCCCTGAGGTTGCCCAGGCCATCACCTGGGGCCGCGCGTCGCTCAAGGCCCGGGGCCGCATCGTCTATTTTGGCGCGGGCACCTCAGGGAGGCTGGGCCTTCTGGACGCGGTGGAATGCCGCCCCACCTTTGGAGTCACCGACAACGTGGTCATCGGCCTTATCGCCGGCGGCCAGCAGGCCTTTGTGAAGGCGGTGGAGGGGGCCGAGGACGACCCGGCGCTCGGAGCCGCCGACCTGGCCTCCATCGACCTTGGCCCTGCCGACCTGGCCATCGGCATCGCCGCCAGCGGTCGCACCCCCTATGTGCTGGGGGGCTTGGACTACGCCCGTAGCCAGGGCTGCAAGACCGTGGCCATCGCCTGCACGCCCGGTTCTGCGGTGGGCCGCGCCGCCGACCTGGCCATCGAGCCTGCCTGCGGTCCTGAGGTGCTCTGCGGCTCCACCCGCCTCAAGGCAGGCACCGCCCAAAAGATGATCCTCAACATGATCTCTACGGGCTCGCTGGTGGGATTGGGCAAGGCCTTTAGCAATCTCATGGTGGACGTGCAGCCCACCAACGACAAGCTGCGCGCCCGGTCGGTGCGCATTGTGGCGGAGGCCACAGGCCTCGATGCCGAGAAGGCCCAGCGGCTGTTGGCAGAGGCTCACTACTATCCCAAAGTCGCCATAGTCATGACCCTGGCCCAGGTGGACGCTCAGGCGGCCCAGGGCTATTTGGACCAGGCTTCCGGCCAGGTGAGAGAGGCTTTGAGGCTGGCCGGAAGACCCGTGGGATCAGACACCGTTGCTTGTGGGGGCCACTAGCCTTCCTGGGAAGCCTAAAGGCTCCGACCAAGATCTCGCACATCAACCCGCTAGAGGGAAAGGACCTCACTTATGGATCGCGAAACCTGCCTGGAGAAGAGCTTTGAGATCGTCGCGGTGGGCGGCAATGCCAAGGGCATGGCCTACGAGGCGCTGGAAGTGGCCGAGGCCGGCGACTTTGCCCAAGCCCGAGAGCTTCTGGGCGCCTCTGAGAGAGACCTGGTGGAGGCCCATAAGATCCAGACCCAGTTCATCCAGAAGTCTGCGGCCGGGGAAGACATCCCCATCGACATGATCTTCATTCATGCCCAGGACCACCTCATGTGCGCCCTGGAAGCCCAGTCCCTTATCGGCCATCTCATCGCCTTGCAGGAGCAGGTCACCAAGCTCGAGAAGCGTTTGGAAGAGCTGGAAGGAGCCTCCCATGTCTAAGAAGCCCTCTGGTGCGCCTCAGGTGTCCCAAGTGCTCGAGAGCCGCTCGGAGGCAGAGCTTAAGGCTGTGGCAGGCCACGGCCTGGCCTGCCAGTGGTTTGGCGCCACAGACTACGACATCCCGCGCTTTGGCTTCGCCTCGGCAGCGGTGGCGGTGTTCGCCATGGTGCTGGCGTTTTTCTTCATCCCCGACCTCTTCCGGGCCACCCTGGGTCCCTGGCAGCTGCCTTCGGCGGTTCTCGGCGGGATGGCCATAGGGTTCTCCATTGCTATCATGCAGTTCTTTCACGAGGAGTCCCGCGGCCCCGTCAGAGCCTTTTGGTGGGCGGGAGGCCTGCTCTCGCTCGCCAGCGCCCTGGTGCTCTTCATTATCTTTTGCTGCGCTTACTAGGCAATAGGATGTCTAAAAGCACCATCCAAGAGCGCAATGGATTACTTAAAGCAAACTAAGAACAAGGCAATAGGTTGCCTAAAAGGAGAAAGATACGCATTACCCGGCAGATTCGCTGGTCGCACGCTAAGCACTTCTCGTTAAGGAGGAAGCAATGAAGGTCTTAATCGTATGCTCGGGCGGCATGAGCTCCACCATCGCCGAGGACGCCCTCAAGAAGGAGGCCGAGAAGCGCGGCCTGGCCATCCAGGTGGATGCCTGTGGCACCTCTGCGCTGGAGGACGAGCTCAAGGAAGAGGCCATCGACGCGGTTATGGTGGCCCCTCAGGTGCGCCATCGCTATAAGGACCTGGAGGCTGTGGCTCAGGCTGCGGGTGTGCCTATCGTCCTGATCGCTCCCATGGCCTACAGCCCCATGGGAGGCTCCAAGCTCTTTGGCCAGCTGGCCGAGCTGGTGCCTGATCTGGTCAGCCAGTAGCCGTCCTTTTGGCCAAGCTTCAAAGGAGCAGGCATGTCATTCTTCGAAACCATGTCCGGCTGGATCGATGAGCATTTGGCCGGCCCTATGGCGCGGGTCGCCGAGCAGCGTCACCTGCGCGCCATCCGCGACGGCATCGTCTCGACCCTGCCCTTGATCATCGTCAGCTCGTTCTTGATGGTCATCGCCTTTGCCTACAACCAGATGCCCGCCGATTGGGCGCTGGCCGCCTGGCTCAAGGCCAACGCAGTGAAGATCCTTTTGCCCTACCGCATGTCCATGTACATCCTGTCGCTCTATGCCTGCTTTGGCATAGGCTACTCTCTGGGACGCTCCTATAAGGTGGACGGCCTCATGAGCGGCCTGCTTTCGGTGATGGCCATGCTGCTCACCATCGTGCCGGTGATGATGCCCGACCTAAACGACGCCGTCAACGCCGCCCTGGCCGCCTCTCCTCTGGCAGACGCCGGCTTCCCCGACGCCATGGCCGCCGTCAACGGGGCCTACGTCATGAACATGAACTACCTGGGCACTGGCCAGCTCTTCGTGGCCATCATCGCCGCCTTCGTGGCGGTGGAGATCTATCGCCAATGCATCCAGCACAAGCTCACCATCAAGATGCCGCCCCAGGTGCCCGAGGCTGTGTCCAACTCCTTCGCGGCCCTGATCCCTACGGCCATCATCTTCTTCCTGTTCTCCGCGGTGTGCCTGTGGGGCGGCTTCAACATCCACGACTTCATCACCGCGCTGATCATGCCTCTGGTCTCCGGCGTCGACACCCTGGGCGCCGCCCTGGTCATCGTCTTCCTTGAGATGCTCTTCTGGTTCTTTGGCATCCACGGCAGCTCGGTGGTCTACTCCATCGCCCGCCCGCTCTGGCTGGTGCTTCTGGATGAGAACGCCGCCGCCTATGCCGCCGGCCAGGCCCTGCCCCATGTGATCTCCGAGCCTTTCTTCCAGTGGTTTGTGCAGATCGGCGGCTCGGGCTGCACCATCTCCTTGGCCATCCTGCTGCTCTTCTGCGCCCGCTCCAAGTACGGCAAGACCATGGGCAAGGCCACCATCATCCCGGCCATCTTCAACATCAACGAGCCTCTGATGTTTGGCGTGCCTTTGGTGCTCAACCCCACCATGCTCATCCCGCTCATCCTCACCCCGGTGGTGAACACCCTCATCGCCTATTTCGCGCTCTCCGTGGGCTTGGTGGGCCGGTTTGTGGGCGCCATCGTCCCCTGGACGCTCCCTGGCCCTGTGGGCGCCTTCTTGGCCTGCGGCGGCGACTGGCGCGCGGCAGTGCTCAACGTCGTGCTCATCGCCATCGGCGTGTGTATCTACTACCCGTTCTTCCGCGCCTGGGAGAAGCAGATCCTGGACGAGGAGAAGCAGGACGAGTCCGAGGCCGCCAAGGCTTGCTAGCCTTTCTGGACTGACCTTTGGGCGGGAGCTGCCAGGCAGCCTCCCGCCCGCGCATCCTGCCCGCACCTTTGAAGAGAAGGGAGGCCCTATGCCTGTGATCGCTGTGGACGGCGGGGGAACCCGCTGCCGCTTCGCTGTAATGGACGCCCGGGGCTCCCAGCTGGCCTATCTGGAGACTGCCACCTGCCATCCCGGCCAGATCGGCCTTGAGGCCATGGGCGAGCGCCTGTCTGCCGGAGCCAGAAGGGTCTGTGCCGAGGCGGACGTGTCTCTGGCTGACTGCGTGGTCTCTTTGGGGCTCGCCGGCTATGGGCCTGGGCGCCAGCGGCCCTTGGATCAGGCGGTGCGCCAAGGACTGGGCGATGCCCGCTCGCTGTTGGTGATCAGCGATGCCGAGGCCGCACGCCTGGGCGCCCTGGAAGGCGCAGAGGGTCTGCTGCTGGTGGCTGGCACCGGCTCCATCTGCACGGGCGTCATCGACGGAGCCTGGGTGCGCGCTGGCGGCTGGGGCTTCATGCTGGGCGACGAGGGCTCGGGAGCCTGGCTGGGCAAAGCCGCAGCCAGCTACGTCTTGAGGGCCGCAGATGGGGGTGCCGAGAAGGACCAACCCCTGGAAGACCGGCTCTGCGAGGCCTTGGACATCCAAAAGCCTCAGGACCTGGTAGAGCGCCTGGCTCAGGCAGCAGACGCTCGACGCCTGCTGGGCACTCTGGCGCCCGTGGTGATGGGGCTGGCATCCGAGGGCGACCGAGCGGCAGGCTCCCTGGTGGAGCAAGCGGCCTGCCAGCTGGCGTCGCTGGTCTCCGGCTGCCTGCGCCAGGCTGAGCCCCAACAGAGCGTGGCCTGCTCCTACACAGGGGGCCTTTTCTCGGCAGGGGCACTGTTGTTGGAGCCCCTCAAGGCCCGGCTGGACAAGCGCGTGCGCCTGGTGGCCCCACGCCACAGCCCGCTCTATGGGGCCTGGCTCAACGCCCGGATGACGCTGGGGGAGCTGGCGCTCTAGAGGTACAGGGTCTCGGCTGCCGAGGCCAAGGGCTTCTCGGCAATGGGTAGTCCATCGATCACACAAGCTTCTAGGAAGTAAAGAAGGTTATCTATGGCTCGCGAGCTTCTTTGGGGCGGCGCCACCGCCTCGTCGCAGTATGAAGGCGGCTTCAGGGCAGGGGGCAAAGGGCTGGACACCCAGGACGTGCGCCCTTGGAAGCCCCGCACCTCCAACGCCACCTGTGAGACCCGCCTGCTTACCGCCCAAGCGGTCAAGGCTGCCAAGCGCGACCTTGAGGCAGGCCAGGGAAACTACCCGTTCACCCGAGGCACCGAGGGCTTTAGCCACCTGCAGGAGGACATCGACCTACTGCGCGAGCTGGGCATCGACATCTATAGGTTCTCCATCAGCTGGGCCAGGCTCTTCCCTGAAGGGGACGAGGCTGAGCCTAATCCTGAGGGCCTGGCCTATTACGACCGGGTCTTTGAGGCCGTGAAGGCTGCGGGCATGAAGACCTTCCTCACGCTCACCCACTATGCGGTGCCGCTGCACCTGGTGGAGGCCTACGGGGGCTGGACCAACCGCCGCCTCATCGACCTCTACGAGCGCTATGCCCGGGTGGTCTTTGAGCGTTGGGGGCAGATGATCGACTACTACCTGCCCTTCAACGAGATCAATGCCGGCTACTTCTCGCCCTGGAACGGCGTGGGGCTCCTAAAGCCCGAGGACGGCCCCTACGACCAGTCCCAGGTCTTCTCAAGCCTGCACCACCAGTTTGTGGCCAGCGCCCGGGTCATCCGCGCCCAGCGCCAGATCTGCCCTGAGGCTCAGTCGGGCTGCATGGTGGCGGCCTTCTGCTACTACCCCTACAGCTGCTCGCCCAAAGACAACTGGGTGAAGTTCCACGACGAGCAGGTTAACGTCTGGTATCCGGTGGACGTGCTCGCCAACGGGATCCAGCCCTACTACATGGACGCCTTCTACAGGGACCACCACATCACCGTGGATATCCGCGACGAGGACCTGGAGCTCTTTGCCAAGTACTCCTGCGACTTTGTGAGCTTCTCCTACTACTCCAGCTCGGTGCTTGCCGCCGAGGGCAACGGCGAGCAAACGGCCGGCAACCTGGTGTGCAGCCTCAAGAACCCCTATCTTGAGGCCAGCGAGTGGGGCTGGCAGATCGACCCAGAGGGCCTGCGCACCCAGCTCAACGCCTTCTATGACCGCACCCATAAGCCGGTCTTTGTGAGCGAGTGCGGCTTTGGGGCCCGCGACACCGTGGAGGCCGACGGCCAGATCCACGACCCCTACCGCATTCAGTACCTTAAGCGGCATTTCGAACAGATCCTTCTGGCTCAGCAAGACGGCGTGGACGTGTTGGGCTTCATCCTCTGGGGCGTCATCGACATCGTGAGCGCAGGCTCCTGCGAGATGTCCAAGCGCTATGGCGTGGTCTATGTAGACGCCGACGATGCCGGCCAGGGGACCTACCGACGCCTTAAGAAGGACAGCTTCGCCTGGTACCAGCGCTATATCCAGAGCTATCACGACGACTTCAAGGCTCGTGGGGCCGCATTGCCCTAAGGCGCAGGACACCCAACGCTTAAGCCCCGCTCGGCAGCTGGATTGCCGGGCGGGGCTTTTTGAGCTTGCGGCTAGCCCTGCTCGTAGTAGTTTCTGGCGAACAGCTGGGTGGTGCGCTGGTAGTTACGGGCAGCCAGGGTGGTGAACAGGATGTCGATGACGGTGAGCTGGGCGATGCGGCTGGCCATGGCGCCACTGCGCAGCCCATGCTCGCTGGCAGCCACCCCTAGGACTACGTTGGCGCAGCGAGCCAGGTCAGGGCTCTCTGCCACACTGGTGATGGCGATGAGCGGGGCCCCGGCCGCCGTGGCGGTCTGGGCGCACTTGATGACCTCCTGAGTCCGCCCCGAGTAGGAGAAGGCGACGGCCACGTCCTTCTCGGTAAGGTTCTTGGCTGCGGTGAGCTGGGCGTGCCAATCCTCGAAGCACAGGCAGAAGATGTTGGCTCTCAGGAGCTTGAGGGAGAGGTCCTGGGCCACCAGCTGAGAGGCGCCCATGCCAAAGAGCGCCACTGTCCGGGCTTGCTCCAGGAGCCGGGCCGCCTCTTCCAGGGCAGGGATGTCCAGGGTGCCCTCGGTGGCGTCGATGGCGCGGATGGAGCGGGCGCAAGTCTTATGGATGATGGAGCGGGTGGAGTCGCCGGGCGCCACGTCGCCCAGGGTGGATCGCTCGGAGCGGCGGCGGGCGGCCAAATCGTAGATGAGGGCGCTTTTGAACTCCCGATAGCCCGAGTAGCCCAGCTTTTGCAAAAGCCGCATGATGGTGGAGATGGAGGTGCCGCTGGCGTCGGCCAGCTGGCGGATGGTCATATCGGTGGCCTCTTCGATGTGACCTATGACAAAGTCGATGACGGCCGCCTCGGTGCGGCTGGCGTAGCGCCGGTACTCCTCAAGCCTGAAGTTGGTGCCGTTGATGGCCATGGGGACTCCTCAAAACGCTTAAGAAAAGGCGCCGCAGGCCTGATGAGGGTCCACGGCGCCTTAGACAGGTGAGCGTAGCTTTCGCGCTACAGGTTCATGTCGGCGCCAAACATGCCAGAGACCGAGATCTCGTTGTAGATGCGCTGGATGCACTCGGCAAACTCGTCAGCCACAGAGATGACCTTGATCTTGTCGTCATGGCAGGTGGGGTCCAGTGGCACGGCGTCGGTGACCACGCACTCCACGATGGGGGCTTCCTCGATGCGTTGGACGCCGGGGCCCGAGAAGATGCCATGGGTGGCGCATACATAGATGTCGCCGGCGCCCATCTTCTTGAGCTCTGTCACACCGGCGCATAGGGTGCCTGCGGTGTCGATCATGTCGTCGTTGACGATGCAGGTCTTGCCCTCGATGTCGCCGATGATGCCCGTGACGGCGGCCTGGTTGTGGCGAGGACGGCCCTTGTGGGCGATGGCCAGCGAGCAGCCCAGCATGTCAGAGAGCTTCTTGGCTGCCTTGGCGCGGCCCACGTCGGGGGAGACTACCACCAGGTTGTCGGTGTCGAAGCCCATGGCGTTGTAGTAGTTGCCAAAGAGAGGCAGGGCGGTGAGGTGGTTCACCGGGATGTCAAAGAAGCCTTGGATCTGGTTTTGATGCAGGTCCAGCGTGACCACGCGGTCGACGCCGGCGGTCTCCAGCAGGTTGGCTACCAGGCGGGCGGTGATGGGTTCGCGAGGGGCGGCTTTGCGGTCTTGGCGCGCATAGCCGTAGTGGGGGATTGCTGCGGTGAAGGTGCGGCAAGAAGCCCTGCGGGCAGCATCGGCTGCGATGAGGGTCTCCATGAGCATGTCGTTGACGTTGGTGCCCACGATAGACTGGATGAAGAAGACGTCTGCGCCACGTACCGACTCATCAAAGCGAGCATAGATCTCGCCGTTGGCAAATTTCTCGAGCAGCAGGCCGGAAAGCTCGACACCAAGGTCGTCGGCGATGCGCTGGGCAAGCCCGGGATTGCTTGAGCCCGAATAGAGCTTGAAGCGTTTTACCATGGGCGTGAGCTTGTTGAGGTCCTGATCCAAGTTCATGGCTACCTTTCCTTAATGAGTCTCGTGAGCGGCGGCGCGCTTGGCAGCGTACCCTTCGACATTGACCTGGCGGGCCCGGGCGATGCCTAGGTCTCCTGCAGGGACGTCTTCGACAATGCAGCTGGCGGCGCCGGTGAGGGCGCCTTCGCCAATGGCTACAGGGGCGACCATCATGGTGTTGGAGCCAATGAACGCATGGTCTCCAATGGTGGTGGCATGCTTGGAGTAGCCGTCATAATTGCAGGTAATGGAGCCGGCGCCCACATTGACGCCCTCGCCCATGGTGGTATCGCCAATGTAGGAGAGATGGGGCACCTTGGATCCTTGGCCAATGGTGGATTTCTTGATCTCCACGTGGGTGCCTGCCTTGGAATGGTCCAGCATGCGGGTGCCCGGGCGCAGATAGGCGCGAGGGCCGCACTCCACCTGGTTCTCGATGACCACGTCTTGTGCAACCGTCTCGTCGATGGTGCAGCCGTTGCCCACCTGGGTATCGGTGAGGCGGGTATTGGGGCCCACAACACAGTCTTCGCCAATGGCGGTGGAACCCCACAGGAAGGTGCCCGGTAACAGCTCGGTGTCGCGGCCTACGGTGACCTCGGGCCCTACCCACACGCACTCAGGGTCCAGCATAGTGACGCCAGCATCCATCAGGCGGCCGTTGATGCGCCTCTGCATGATCTTGGTTGCCTCTGCCAGCTGACGCCGGGAGTTCACTCCCAGAAGCTCTGTGTCGTCATCCACATGAACGGTCACCACGCGCTCGCCGGCACGGTTCAAGATCTCCACCATGTCGGTGATGTAGTACTCGCCCTGGGCGTTGTCATTGGTGATCTCGCCCACGTGGGCCTTAAGCAGCCTCCCGTCGAAGGCATAGATGCCCGAGTTGCACTCCCGCAGCTCTTCTTGCTGCTTTGGCGTGCAATCTTTGTGCTCGATGATGGCGGCCACCGCGCCGTTCTCGTCAAAGAGGATACGACCATAGCCGGTGGGGTCTTGCGGCTCCATGGTGAGCACCGCTGCCGCATAGCCCTCTTGAATCACCTTTTGAGACAGGGCGTTGATAGTGGCAGGCTCTACCAGGGGAGTGTCGCCATATAAAACAACCACGCATCCGCTCTCTACATTGGCTTGGTCCAATGCGACGCGGAGGGCGTGGCCGGTTCCTAGACGTTCTTGCTGCAGCACGCATTCCACATGCTCGGGGGCGAGGATCTCTCTCACCTCGCTGGCGCCGTTGCCAATGACGGCGATGACGCGCTGGGCGCCAGCTTGCTTTGCAGCCTCTACCGCCCACCTCACCAAAGGGCGCCCCAGCATCTTGTGAGCTACCTTGGGATGTTTGGATTTCATACGGGTACCTTCGCCAGCGGCTAAGACGATGGCAGTAGTTTCCATGAATGCGCCTCCAAGGCGTTGCTTAAACGAGGGTCTTATCAGGACTCTTATTCCTAAGCCGGGCGCTCAAAAACAGCGCACCATTGTCATCATAGCGCAGGTGCTTAAGGTTCAAGCCCTTGCAATGCCATCTGAGACCGTCAGCACATCTTTCAGAAGGAATGCTTAACCGCTTCACACCTTTCCTTGCCGAGAAACCCATTCCCTTCAAGGTTGTCACGGGACTCTCGATCCAAGCGTCAAAAATGCAGAAGATATTTTCACTGAGCTCGCAGCCGTGGCATGTTACACTAGGTTGTCCCTTGGGGTATCGTTCAATGGCAGGACCCTGGTTTTTGGTACCAGTTATCTAGGTTCGAATCCTAGTACCCCAGCCAATGGCTATTTTTCGAACCCGCAGCCTGTCTGCGGGTTCTTTTTTATTCGAGCTTCGTGTTGCCATCAAGAGCGCAAAAAGGCCTTCCGTCCTGCTAAGGATGGAAGGCCTGCCACTTGAGAAAGGTGCTGATTGACAGCCTAGTTCTGCTCGTCAAAGGCGGCGCAGATGCCGTCTAGGATAAGGCCGGCGATGGTTTGGGCGCTGTTGGCGGTAAAGGTGCCGTCATAGGCGCTGGCAGACGCTGGCAGCTCGATGCGCACATAGGGCGGCTTGTGGCGGCTGGCTGCATAGGAGGTGCGAATGCGGCGGGGAAGATCGGTGGCTTCATCTATGCGAACCGTGGTGATACCGGGCTCGGGTGCGGGGGCTTCACATACCAGCTCGAAAATGGCAGTGGCCCCCTCGGGAATCTCAGAACCGTCGTTGAGCAACATGAGCCCGGAGTTCTCGCTGGTGGCGCTCGCCAGATTCCAAATGCGGCTGGCAACTGTGCGACCTACCGGATCAGAGGCGAACAGCGCGATGGAGCTCTCCTCAAGGACGGAGGCCGCTCGAGCAAAGCCAATGCCCATGGGATCGGGGGGAACATTGGCCTCCTTGCCGCCCCACACATGGTAGAGGCGCCAGAGGGCCTTGAAGGTATCTTGGAAGCACATGCCATCTGCGAACATGCCCACGTTCTCTTGGAACTGCTTCACTGCGGCCTCGGTGTGGGCGCCAAAGTAACCGTCAACCGCTCCGCAGGGAAAGCCCAGGATGGAAAGGGCGGTCTGCACAGTGCGCACATCGTTGCCATGGAAGTTGGGGAGGCGAAGGTAGAGCGTGCGGTCGCCCATGTGGTAGCACTCGTCCACCAGCTCAGACCAGGTGTCGGTGTCCACCGCGTCACCGGCGGCCAACGAATGATCGGCTCTGAAACGTGCCACAGCGCTGGCGGTGGAAGGGCCAAAGAGGTCCCCCTCACGCTCAGCAGCGTCGATGGTATAGCCCAAAGAGACCAAACGGTCTTGAATGTCTTCTACGGCTATGCCGCTCATCCCCTCGTGGATGGGTTCCATGTTGCTCCTTTATAAGTTCACGTGCATGTCCTCAGGCACGCACGAAGATATTGCAAAAGACGGCGTCGGCTAAAGATGTGCGCCGTCTAGGGTTTGGCATTAGATCTTGCGGTCTACGAAAAAGCTGGGCATGGCCAGAAGGGCTTTCTTGGCTGGGGTGTCTGCCAAATCCAGGCCTTCGAGGCGCTTTTGGGCACGCTGGGCGTAGTCTTGTGCCGTTTGGCTGGCACGTCGAATGGCGCCGGCCTCTTCCATGATGTGCACCGCTTCTTCCAGCTGGGCAGGGTCGGCAGTATGAGAGGAGAGGATGGATACCAAACTCTCCCGTTGCTCTTGGGTGCCCTGAGAGATGGCCCAGAGGGCGCAGAAGGTACGCTTTCCCTCGGTGATGTCACCGCGATAGTCTTTGCCCACCATCTCAGGATTGCCGTAGAGGTTAAGGAGATCGTCTTTGATCTGGAAGGCAAGACCTGCATCTAGGCCTGCCTGCCGCAGCTCTTCGACCACCTCATTGTTGGCGTTTGAGAGGATGGCGCCAATGGCCAGCGGCGAGCCGGCAGAGTAATAGGCGGTCTTAAGGGTGGCCATGGCCAGGTAATCCTCGACGTCAAGGTCCCAGCGGCCGTCTCTCGCCCATCCCAAATCCAGTGCCTGGCCCTCGACGGTGCGAAGCATCATCTCGGAGATCTCGGTGAGCACCAAGAGCTTGTGGCTGTCGTCAATGCGCTCATCTTCTAATACTGAGCTAAAGCTCTCAACCAAGGCATAGTCGCCGTCGTTGATGGCAAGCCCAGCGCCCTGGGTGATGTGCATGGCAGGCAGGCCGCGCCGGGTGTCAGACTCGTCGGCGATGTCGTCATGGATCAGGGCTGCCGTCT
This sequence comes from Muricaecibacterium torontonense, assembly GCF_004793925.1. NCBI lineage: Bacteria > Bacillati > Actinomycetota > Coriobacteriia > Coriobacteriales > Atopobiaceae > Muricaecibacterium > Muricaecibacterium torontonense. The sequence goes on from NZ_SRYE01000002.1 coordinate 384,752, forward strand.
GGAACTGTTCGATGGCTGCGCCTGCAGGCAGGGCGGCGGCCCTGGAGCCGCCTAGGCACTCTGCCGACAAAAGCACCAACGCAGGGCGCACGCGCTTGCCGCCATGGGCGCAAAAGTCCTGCAGGGGGCGAGTGAGGTAGCGCTTCACGTCAGGGTTGAAGGAGAGGGCATAGCAGCCGGCCAGCTCGCTGTCGATGGCATCGCGCTGAGAAGCCACATAGATGGCAAAGGGATTGTCATCGGCGCCGGTGCGGGGCGCGGGACTCTCAAAGTCCATGCTACTCTCCCAGGCCATCGGGGTTTTTGGACTGCCAGTTCCAAGAGTCGCGGCACATGTCGGCCAGGTTGTTCTTGGCGTGCCAACCCATCTCGCGGGCTGCCTTGTCGCAGTTGGCGTAATTCTCGGCAACGTCGCCGTCTCGACGAGGATCGATGACATAAGGGATCTCGTGGCCGCAGGCGCGGGAGAACTCGTGGATCACGTCGAGGACCGAGGAGCCCACACCGGTGCCCAGATTGAAGATCTCTACACCGGTCTTGCCGTTCATCCAAGCCAGGGCGGCGACGTGGCCCGAGGCCAGGTCGCTTACGTGAATGTAGTCGCGAACGCCGGTGCCGTCGGGGGTGGGGTAATCGTCGCCAAAGACATGCACGGCCTCGCGCTTGCCAACGGCCGTCTGGGCCACGTAGGGCACCAGGTTGTTGGGGATGCCTTTGGGGTCCTCGCCGATGAGCCCTGAAGGATGGGCGCCGATGGGGTTGAAGTAGCGAAGCAGGACGACGTCCCACTCGGGGTCGGCAGTGTAGAGATCGGTCAAGATCTGCTCGATCATCCACTTGGACCAGCCGTAGGGGTTGGTGGCAGGCTTCTTGGGGGACTGCTCGGTGAGGGGGAGGCTGTCGGGGTCGCCGTAGACCGTGGCCGAGCTGGAGAAGATGATGGCCTTGCAGCCGGCGTTGCGCATGACCTCGCACAGGGTGAGGGTGCCCCCAATGTTGTTGGAATAGTACTCCAGCGGCTTTGCCACAGATTCGCCCACGGCCTTGAAGCCGGCGAAGTGGATCACGCGGTCGACGTCGTAGTTGGCGAAGACCTCTTCGAGGGCGGCGCGGTCGCAGATGTTCACCTGGTGAAAGCTCAGGCGCTCGAAGGCTTTGTCGCCCACGATCTGGCGCATGCGGTCGAACACCTTGGGGTTGGAGTTGGACAGATCGTCCACCACGACTACCTGGTAGCCGTTCTCAAGCAGGTCGATGCAGGTATGGCTGCCGATAAAACCGGCGCCACCGGTGACGAGGACGCAAGTGTCCTCGGGCTTCTTGGCTTCCATGAGGGTCCTTTCTTCATGAGACCTTCCAGGAGGCACCTTTATGCGGTGCCTCCTGGCATAGCTGGTAAGCAAAACATAGTGCAAACAGGGCGCCTAATGCGGGTTGCACCCAGGTCTGCAGGGGAAAACCGCAGAGGCTGCCCCTCATAAAAATGCCTTGCAGCCCAAAGAAGGTGCTGCAAGGCACTGAAAACGCATGAACCTGCGAGATCTTAGGCGAAGCCCCAGCGAGCGCGCACACCGCCGGACTCGTAGTAGGAGATCCAAGAGTCCAGGCTGATGGTACGGATGTAGCCTACATTGTCCATCACCAGGCCGCCGCCAATGTAGATGCCTACGTGGCCATAGATGCGGCCGGCAGCGGTGTGGGGGTGGGAAGGCACAGCGATGAGCATGCCGGGCTGAAGGGTAGAGCGATCGGAGCTAGAGCAGTAGGCATAGTACTGGTCCACGGCGTTGCCGCCAGGGTATCCGCAGCCGGCTGCCTGGTAGACCTGGCTCACCCACATGGCGCACAGACCGCCGCCAGGGGAGCCAACCCGGGAGCAGGCGGCCACGATGGCCGCGCCTTTGCCAGAGGCAGAGCCTGCGGCATTCGAAGTGGCGCCGCCGGCCCCAGAAGCGGCTGGACGGCTGGCCGCAGCAGCGGCCGCGGCCGCTGCTGCTCGGGCCTTCTCGCGCTCTGCCTTCTCCTCTTCTGCTGAGGCCAAGATCTCTGCGTCGCGCTGGGCCATGAGGTCGCGGACCTCGCCAGAGAGGCTGTCTAAGAGCTGCTGGGCCTCCTGCTGCTTGGCCTGGGCGGCGGCAAGATCGTCGCCCTGCTGGGCTTTGAGCTCTTCTAGCTGGCTCTTGCGGCTCTCCAGCTCGGCCTTGGTGCGGGCCAGAGCCTCTTTGGCCTGGGTCACAGAGTCGATCAAGGAGACGTCGTTTTGCGTCACCTTGTTCATGTAATAGATGTTCGAGGTCAGCTCATCAAAGCTGGAGGAGGCGAGAAGCACCTCCAAGAGGTTGGAGTCGCCGGCTTTGTAACTGGCGTTGACGCGGCGAGCCAGCACCTCTTTTTTAGCTGCGAGCTCCTCCTCTTTTTGGGCGATGGTGGTCTCGGTCTCAGAGATCTGGCCATTGACCTCTTCGATTTGGTCCATGGTGGCCGAGAGCTTCTCGGCAATGGCTTCGTATTCCTCGCCTAGCTGGTCGAGCTGCCCCTGAACTTGGTCCAGCTGCTCTTGAGCTGAGGCCAACGCGTCCAAGGTGGATTGAGAGGCCGAAGGCCGTGCGAAAGCGAGGGAAGGAGTGAGCGCGGAAGCTGCGCCAAGGGCGCCAATACCGGCCGTCGCCTTGAGGAGGCCACGGCGTGAAAGAGTCGAGTTTTGATTCATAGGAGAAAAAATAGCGGACCTATCTCCGGCAGGACGATGGTAAAACGGTTGACGGCCGGAGCCGTCAGAAAGCGTGTGCGACATGGCGGCTCCATTCAAATTGCGTGTGCCTGTCGTGTAGTGAGAATCTTTAAGCTACAAATCAGGATACCAGATGCATAGCGGGGGATTCCTTGAGCTCACATATGGTAGTCCCTTGCGGCCCCCGCGTCCACTCCCCATGGAGAATTAAAGCAGGGACAACCCTATCACGTATATAAGACCATAGATGCATAATACCGCGTCCACCTGCCCCAGATGCGGTTTCTTCCAAATAGTGCGCGGGCGGTTGGGATCGTAATGGCGAGCCTCGAGGGCCAGTGACAGCCCTTGGGCATGACGCAGCGCGCCGGCAAACGTGGGCACCAAAATGCTCAAAAGGGCCTGCAGGCGCCTCACTGGGCCTCCGGAGTCAAAGGCGGCCCCGCGAGCGCGCTGGGCATCCATGACGCTTTGGATCTCTAAGGTGAGGGTGGGCACAAATCGCAGCGCCAGTGCCAGCACAAAGGCCAGTTGCTCCACCGGCACGCCCAGGCGACCCAGAGGAGAGAGCAGCGACGAAAGGGCACGGGTGAGCTGCAGCGGCTCGGTCACGGCCAAAAGCAGAGCTCCGTTCACCACCAAAAGCCCCAGCCTGGTGGCGGTGAGGGCTGCCGAGAAGAGCCCGCCCTTATGAATGGCGAGCGCCCCCCAGCTCCAAAGCAGCGGGCCTTCTGGATTCACGAACAGGTTGAGCAGCGAGAAGACTGCCAGCAACACCAGAAGTGGTGCCGAGGAAGCCAAAAGCGACATCGGCGAGATGCGCCCCAGCGCACAGAGTCCCAAAAAGCCTGCCAGCGCCCAGAGAGCCTGCATCGGTGAGACGATCAAGAAGATGGTGGTCATAAAGGCCACGGTTACCAGGATCTTGGCGCGGGCGTCGGCTCTGTGGAGAGGCGAGGAGCCCTTCTGGTAGCGGCCGAACTCCCCTAGCGCGCTCATGAGGCGCCTCCCAAAGACGGGCCGCCAAAAGTGTTGCCGCTCGAGGGCGCGTTCTCAGGGGAGTCCGCAGAGCCGGGGGTCTCCAAGGCGGCGCGACGGGCGCCGGGTATCAAATCCCGCTGTGCGAGGATGGCTTTTACCAGGGCATCCTCTGTGAGAGGGGCGCCTAGGGAGGCTCCGGTGCGCGCTTCCAGCTGATGGGCGAAGGCCAGGGGAGCAGGGAGGCCCAGCCCCAGGCGACGGAGTTTCTCGGCATGGGAAAAGACCTGGGCACAGGGGCCTTCTAGGGCGACGGCACCTTGGTCGAGCACCACCATCCGGGAGGCGATGCGTCCGGCAGCATCCATGTCGTGGCATACCATGAGCAGGGCGCCGGTGGGGGTGACCAGCTGGGACAAGGCACGCTCTACCAGGGACCGGCCCTCAGGGTCGAGCGCAGAGAGGGGTTCGTCGAGCACCAGGTTGCGCGGCTTCATGGCCAGCACGCCTGCGATGGCCACCAGGCGCTGCTGGCCTCCGGATAGCTCGAAGGGCGAGCGGCGGGCGAGATGCAAGACCTCCAAAAGATCCAGGGCCTCGGTGGCGGCGCAGGCGGCCTCCTGGGCAGAGAGACCGGCGTTTTTGGGGCCAAAGGCCACGTCGTCGAGCACGGTGGCGGCGAAGAGCTGGCGCTCCGGGCGCTGCATCACATAGCCCAGGCGCCAGGGAAGCTCAGGGTCGCGCCTGGGGCGGCCCAAAAAACCCGAGCGCCAAATTGGGGCTCCGTCGACCTCGATAGTGCCGCTCTTGGGACGCAACAGACCGGCAGCAAGTTTGAGTACCGTGGATTTGCCCGAGCCAGTTGCTCCGGCCAGCACGGTGAGAGCGCCGTCGGGCACAGCAAGGCTCAGATTGGAGATTACCGGCTGGGCCTCATAGCCAAAGGTCACCTGGGAAAAGTCGAGGCTCATGAGGCGCCACCTGCCAGCTGGTCCAAAAGGGTCGCAGGAGAGACGGTGGGGCTCACGGGCATGCCAGAGCGAGCCAGAGCCAATGCCAGCGAGGTGGCGAAGGGGGGCTCCAGCGAAAACGAGGCGAGGCGGCTCGCCTGAGTGAGCACCTGCTCAGGGGCGCCCTGCAGCGCGATCTTTCCTCTGGACAGCACAATGATGCGGTCTGCGGCGGCCGCTTCGTCCATGGAGTGGGTCACCAGCACGCAGGCATGCGGAGCGCCCAGCGAGGCCAGTGTGGCAGCCACTTGACGGCGGCCCTCCACATCGAGCCTGGCGCCAGGCTCGTCCAGCACCAAGAGCGCCGGGTCGCACGCCAGCGCCCCTGCAATGGCCACCCGCTGTTGCTGGCCGCCAGAAAGCCGAGTGGGATCTTGGCTTGCCAGTGTTTCCAGGTGCGTGGCCTCAAGGGCGTCGTCGACCGCCTGATCGATGGCGGCGGGGTCCCAACCCAGATTCTCGGGGCCAAAGGCCACGTCTTGGTCCACCCGAGTGGTCAAAATGGCGTCCTCGGGGGTTTGAAAGACCATGGCGCTTCTGTCCCGCGCCTGCTGATAGGCCTCACCGTCAGGGACGCCGTCCACAAAGCAGGTGCGGCCCATGAGCTCCACGGCGCCCTCATCGGGCGCCAGGATGCCTGCCAAAAGGCGTGCCAGCGTGGATTTTCCCGAGCCGTTGGCCCCCAAGAGGCAAAGGCGCTCTCCGGCCTCTACCGATAAGGACACATCGTCTAGCGCCCAGGTGGCCCCGCCGTCGTAGGAAAAGCGCACGTGCGTTACCCTGGCTACCTGCAAGTCTTCCCTAGGGCTCATTGGCCTACCATGGTGGAGACGGGCTTGTAGACCGCCAGCGTAAGGGCGGTGTTAATGGCGATCTTCAGCAGGTTGAAGGGCAAAAGCACCGGCACGATGAGGGCGGCCACGGCCTCCGGCGGCATGCCCGAGTAAAGGGGCGTGATCACCAGGTTTCCCAAGAGGGCCACTGCAAGGGTGACGACTGCAGCGATGAGCAGCCCTGCTACAGCTCCCTTGAAACTGTGATGGCGCCTGTAGATAAAGGCCGCGGGCAGGGTGGCTGCCAGAGAGCAGGCCATGGCCATGATGGCGCCAAAGGGGTCTGTGAACAGGCGGATCACCCAGGGAAGCACTGCGGTGCAAGCGCCGATGGCCGGCCCAAACAAAAGGCCTGCCACCAGGCATACCACGCCGGAGGGGTCGTACTTGAGGTAGGGGGCCAAAGGAAAGATGGGGATCTCGATGAAGCTGGCCACCAGGGCAGCGGCGCAAAAGAGCGCCGAGATCGCCACGCGCCTGGAGTTCCAGGAACTCGCATCCTTCGAAGTGGCGTGGGCCGAGGGCCTCTGCCCGTTGGCGGGCTGGGTAGATGATTTGGTTTTAGATGAGGAAGTTTGCCACGTCATGGCTGCACCCCGTTTCTTCCATCCGGACTGTCACCGTTGGCTCCAGACTTGCACTGGATCGGCCGCATGCGCGGTTTGCGGGCTTGGCATAGACGCCTTACCGCCAGTGGGGAATTGCACCCCGCCCTGAAACGTCAGGTGAGACTCTACTCCTCTCAAAGGGCCAAATGCAACCTTCGAGAGGAGCGAGAGCGGTCATTGCAAGAAAGGGCGTCAAACCCCTAAGAGGCTGAATCCTGCCTGCGAGGAGCACGCGAGCGCACGAATCCCGCGACGGTGCCCATGGCCCTGGCTCCCCAGAGGAGGCCGGCCACCATAGGGGAGAGCTCGGTGGACGTCTCGTTTTCTTGAGGCACGCGAGGGAACGCCGTGGCGGGGAACGGATGGATGGTTTCCGCGGCCGCGGCCGCGTTCTTTTGCGCTGCGGCCGAGATGCCGTCTTGGGCCGCCGAATCCAGCCCAGGCAGGGGATCCTCTTCCAAAGGCTGCTGGGTGGCAGGCTCGTCGTAGAGGGCTACCAGCTGCAAATCCGTCTCCACCGGAGTGTCAAAGTCAAAGGACTCGCCGTCTTTGGCGTTGGCCCAGCCGCTGAAGACCGCCAAAGGTTGGCCCGAGGGCACGCCGGGCTCGCCAGGCTTCTCGATCAGAGAGCCAGGGGCCACCAGATGGGTGTCGATAAGCGCGCCGTCAGAGGTATAGAAGCACACTTCGCATACGGGACGTGCCGATAAGAGCCGCTCCTCGTGGTCGTCTACAAACTGGTCGGAAGAATCGGGATCGCCGGTGGTGGCCGCTCCCTCCTCAAGCCAGCCAAAACCCTGGTAGGTAGGGTCATTCTCGGGAAGGGTCAAGGTGAAGGTGCCCCGGGCCCCGTCGTCGCGGTAGTTGTAGAAGTCTCGGGCGCGGCCGGCGCGGTTGCGGCCCAGCAGGGTGCCTTGGACTTGGGCGTTGCCGGCGTTCAAGATGCCGCCGCCTCGACGGGCGGTGTTATGGGCCACGGTGCCTCTGGCCATGGTGAGCGAGCCGGTGTTCACAATGCCGCCGCCCATATCCTCCACCATGTTGTAGACAAGCACTGCGCCCTCGGTGGCCAGATGTCCGCGGTTGAAGACGCCGCCTCCGTTTTGGGCGGCGTTGTGCGACAGGCCCGAGGAGCCCAAAAGCACCGTGCCGGTGTTGTAGATGCCGCCGCCCATGCCCTGGGAGGCGTTGTGCACGATGGTGGCGCTCACGCATTCCAGTTTGCCGGTGTTGTAGATGCCGCCTCCGCCATATTGGGTGGAGTTGGCCTGGTTGTCCACAATGTCGCCCTGGGTGATGTGCACGCGGCCGGAGGCGTTGTAGATGCCGCCTCCGTAGAGGGCGCGGTTGCGGGAAAGCCCCGCGCCTGCGATCTCGATGGAGCCGGTGCGAGTGTTGTAGATGCCGCCGCCGGTATAGAGGGCGCAGTTGCCGGCAATGGTGCCGTCGGCCAGCGACAGGCGTCCGGTGTTGAAGACGCCGCCGCCCGAGCCCTGCGTGCCTTCGGCCGCGTTTTTCACGATGGAACCGCCTTCCATGGCCAGGCTGCCCCGGTTATAGATGCCCGCGCCGGAGTCGGCCTCGTTGGCGGCGATCACCGCGCCTGCCTCCTGGAGGCGGCCAGAATTAAAGACGCCGCCGCCCATGGCAGCAGAGTTATGGGAGACGTCTCCTCCCGCGAGCATCACTTCGCCGGTGGAATAGATGCCGCCACCTCGATGGTCTGCCTCATTGGCGGTGATGCGGCCGCCAGAGACATCCACCGAGCCCTTGCCCACGCAGTAGACGCCGCCGCCGTGGGTGGCCGCATTGCCCTCGATGGTGCCCCCGGTCATCTTGAAGGCAGCGTGGTCGCAGTAGACGCCGCCGCCAAAGGGACGTGCCTCCGAGCCCTCGCGGTTGTTGTTGGCGATGGTTCCCCCAGACATGGTGAAGCAGGCTCCCTCAAGAATCTGCACCGCCGCTCCGGGCACCGCCGAGCTGGCTTGGGCCGTAGAGCAGTTGGTGATACGGCCGCCACCCATAAAGAACTTGGCGTTCTCCCCGCTGACCCTCACCGCGCACCCTGAAGCTTTGTCATCTTGGGGCTTTACCTGCCAGCCCTCGATGGCGGCGCAGTGCCCCATGACCAGCGTGCCTTCACACTCCACCACCGAGCCTTGGGGAATCTCCTCTTTTGCCTTGGGCGCCTTGGCCAACAAGGCCACGTCGAGCTCGAGCAACCCCTCTGGGGCCACCGAGAAGAGCGATTTTCCCGCCGGGAAGGGAGGCTCCAAGATGATGGACCCCGCCACATGGAGGGTGGCGCTGGCAGGGACGCTAAAGAGCGTCTTTACGCCAGGGGCCACGCGCAGCCGTGTGGCACAGCAGAGCAGGTCGATGCGAGCGCCCTCGGGGATGGTCACGGGCGTGTCGGCATAGACCACGGCAGGCAGCGCCATGGTGCCTGAGACCTCGGGGCTTCCAAGTAGCTCTGCTAGGTCGCTCCAGGAAGCGGGGCAGTGAAGTTGTGGGGTATCTGGCATGGGGTTTCCACTTGTCATGATGTATATGGCCCTACAAATCTCACTTCGGGCTCAAGCGTCACGCCGGAGTGCTCGAGCACCTGTTGTTGGACATGTTCGATCAACGCCTTTACGTCGCGAGCGGTGGCATTGTGGGCGTTTACCACAAAGCCTGCGTGCTTAGGAGAGACCTCGGCGCCGCCTATGCGAGCCCCCTGGCAGCCTGCCTCGGTGATGAGCTTGCCGGCGAAGTGGCCCTCGGGGCGCTTGAAGGTCGAACCTGCACTGGGCATCTCAAGAGGTTGCTTTTCTTCTCGGCGGCAAGTGAGGTCGTCCATCTTGGAGCGAATGTCGCCGCTGTCGGCGGGCGCGAGGCGGAAGGTAGCAGAGATGACCACCAAATGGTCTGTCTTCACGCGGCTGGTGCGATAGCCCAAGTCCAGGTCCTTGGCTGCCAAGGTTTCTGTGTGACCGTCGCTGAAGAGCACCTCTGCGCTCTCCAGCACGTCGGCTATGCAGCCGTCGTAGGCTCCGGCATTCATAAAGACGGCGCCGCCTACGGTGCCGGGGATGCCGCAGGAAAACTCCAGGCCGCTCAGAGAGAGGGCCGCCGCCATCTCTGCGGCATCTGCGAGCGCCACGCCAGCTTGGCAGGTGAGGCGGGTGCCGTCATGGGCTACATCTAAAAGCCCGCTGGACACATCCACCATGACGCCGCGGTATCCGGCGTCAGAGACCAAAAGGTCGCTGCCTTTGCCCAAGACGAAGAAGGGGACCCCCTTGTCGCGCAGAAGGCGCACGGAGTCTATGAGCTGGCCGCGGCTCTTAGGGGTGATGTAGACGTCTGCCGGCCCGCCGATCTTGAACGTGGTGTGATCTTTCATGGGTTCGCCCAAGACGACGCCGTCCTTGCCCAAGATATCGCCCAGTTCTTGGGCGATGGCATAGCGATCGAAGCCGCTGACAAGGGCGTCTAAGATGCGGGCTTCGCGCAAGGAGTCGTCCAAGCCCATAAGCGGGCTTTCCTTGGCGCCCGACAAGAAGCAGGAGCAGAAGTGCTGGATCTGCGCGCTAAAGTCGTCGCCAGGCAGCGGGGCTTTTAGAAGCTCGTCCTCGCCGCCTTGGCGATGGAGCACCGCGCGCACCGGACGGGTTATATCGGAGATCTCAATGGAACCCTCATTGCCAAAGATGGTGGCAGCGCAGCCTAAGTCCTGGGTGGCATCGCAGGTGAGAGTGCACCCATAGGTGCCAATGCCCATGGTGGCGCTGTCTTGCCAGTCCACCTCGTCGCGATAAAGATGGCTGGCTTTGTGTACCTTGATATCGCCCGAGCAATACTCTGCGAGGTAAGTGGCGCCATAGATGCCCATATCGAGCGCCTGGCCGCCTCCTATAGGCTCTGTAAACCAGGGGCGTGCCTGCGAAGGGTCCACCTTGCGGATAAGGGATGCCTCGACACCCGAAACCTCGCCTATGGCCCCTTGGCTCACCCGCTGGCGCACCAGCTGGTAGAGCGGGGTGAAGCGAGGCTTCATAGCTTCCATGTAAAAGCGGTCGTGCTCCAGGGCGGCTTTGGCCACCTGGCTAAACTCTGCGGCGGTAAGGGCGCAAGGCTTCTCGCATAGGACGGCTTTGCCGGCTTCGATAGCCTCCAACGAATAGGGTGCGTGCGATGCCGGAGGCAGGGCGATATAGATAGCATCGATATCCTGGCGCGCCAAAAGCTCTTGGGCAGAGCTTTGAGCTTCCATGCCATACTCAGCGGCGAATTTCTCGCAATGGTCTTGGGTGGGACTCCATAGGGCAACCAGTTCACAATTGGGTTCCTGCGCGCAGGATGCGGCAAAGCGGCGTGCGATGCCGCCTGAGCCCAAAATGCCCCATTTCACCATCTCGCTCATGCTTAAAAACCTCCCACCACGGCCTAGGGCCGCAAACTCGGTTGCTTAATGAACGCCTCTAGGACTGTACCCAAGGGGTGAGAAAGACTCCTTGGCCCGTCCTATATCTATAGAGTAGGACGGGGCAGCCGTACCCTCGTAGTTGTGGAGGAAGTGTAAGAGGGTAGAGGGCTCAAAGAACCAGGTCTAGGGAAAGTATAGATGAAAATAGATATAAAGAAAATATTCAGCAATATGGAGCCTTTTATAACTTACAGCTCTGACATGGGGTTATATGCCAAGAATATTCACATATAAGTAAAATAATTATAGAAAAATATTTAGGGATATAGGGTGCCATTGACATGCCATTTACTGCTCGTATCCTAGAATTACTCCGTTCATACTGCCAGTGGTTTTGCTCCGAGAAATGGCTATTATCCTTAAGCTTGCATTTAGTTTGTAACAAACGCCCTTTTAGAGTGCCACCAAAGAGAGGAAGTGTGTCATGAAGGGTTATGCAATGCTCAAGATCGGTGAGTCGGGGTGGATTGAGAAAGAAGCCCCCGTCTGCGGCCCCAACGACGCCATCGTCAAGCCCTTGGCGGTAGCCATCTGCACCTCCGATGTGCATACCCTCTGGGAGGGCGCCATCGGCGAGCGCCACAACATGATCCTGGGTCATGAGGGCTGCGCCGAGGTTGTCGAGGTGGGCGAGTGCGTGCACGACTTCAAGCCCGGCGATCGCGTGCTTCTTCCCGCCATCACCCCCGATTGGAACTCCCTGGAGGCCCAGGCCGGCTACTCCATGCACTCCGGTGGCATGCTGGCGGGCTGGAAGTTCTCCAACTTCAAGGACGGCGTTTTCGCCGAGCTCATCCACGTGAACGACGCTGACGGCAACCTGGCTCTCATGCCTGAGGGCATGGATGTGGCTGAGGCCTGCATGCTGTCCGACATGGTCCCCACCGGCTTCCACGCCTCCGAGTTGGCTGACGTCCAGTTTGGCGACACCTGCCTGGTCATTGGCATTGGCCCCGTGGGTCTCATGGCCGTGGCCGGCGCTGCCCTCCGCGGCGCTTCTCGTATCATCGCCGTGGGCACCCGTCCCAACTGCATCGAGGCTGCTCGTGGTTATGGCGCCACCGACTTCATCTCCTACAAGAACGGCCCCATCGGCGAGCAGGTGCTGGCCATGACCGACGGCAAGGGCGTCGACAAGGTCCTCATCGCCGGCGGGGACGTGGATACCTTCAAGGAGGCCGTCGTCGCTGTGAAGCCCGGCGGCAAGATCGGCAATGTGAATTATCTTGGCTTCGGCGACTACATCGACATCCCTCGTGTTGAGTGGGGTGTTGGCATGGGGCATAAGGAGATCAACGGTGGCCTGATGCCCGGTGGTCGCCTGCGTATGGAGAAGCTTGCCAGCCTGGTCACCTGCGGCCGCCTGGACTTGAAGCCCCTCCTGTCCCATGTCTTCCATGGCTGGGACCACCTAGAGGAGGCCCTCTTCCTGATGCGCGACAAGCCTGCCGACCTCATCAAGCCCGTCGTGGTCATCGAGGAAGACTAGTCTTATCAAGGTTGATGCGCTCTGAAGGCGCGCCAGCTTCTCGCTATTTGCAGCAATGCGGGCGGTGTCACAGATTGTGGCGCCGCCCTTTTTTCTAGGGGAGGCACCATGAAGGTACTCGTGATCTCAGGCTTTCTGGGAGCAGGCAAGACCACCTTTATCCAGGAACTGGCGCGGCGCACCCACCGCGACTTTGTGATCTATGAGAACGAATACGGTCAGACCGATATCGATAGTCAGGTGCTCAAAGAGGGCACTGGCCTCGAGGTCTGGGAATCGCTTGATCGTTGCATTTGCTGTACTGGCAAACAGGATTTCGCCACCAGCGTGCTCACCATCGCCAACACCTTAGACCCTGAGTACCTGGTGGTCGAGCCTACGGGCGTCGCCAAGCTTTCCGCAGTGCTCGACAACGTGGACAAGGTCACCTACGAGCGCATCAGCCTCCTTGAGCCCGTGTGCATCGTGGACTGGGAGTCTTGGCAGTCTGAGAAAGAGGCCTACCCAGAGATCTTCAACGACCAGCTGGACGCCGCTCCCACTGTGGTGATCTCCAAGATACCCGCTCGGGATGATGCCCAGGCAGAGGGTGTTGACGAAGGCCTCGACGACCTGGTGGGGTCCATCTGCGACGCTAAGCCCGGCGTCGATATCAAGGCAGTCCCGCTCTCAGAGATTCCCGACGAGTGGTTTGAGTCGTTGCTTCACCGCGACCTCAACCCCGAGCAGGCGGCCGCTGAGCCAGCACCCTCGCCTGACGAGGATCCCGGACTTGAAACCTTCGCCCTGGGCCACGCCTCTGTGTCTACTGCAGCTCATCTGGCGTGGCTTTTGGATGCCCTGGTGGCAGGGGTCTTTGGCAAGGTGGCGCGTGCCAAGGGCTTCGTGCGCACCTTGGACGGCCTGCTGCGCTTTGACGTGGTGGCCCGCCGCTGGGCCGTCACTGGTGCGGAGGAGCTGGGAGAAGAGCTCGACGCCGAGGAAGCCAAGGCAGTGTTTATCGGCAAGGATTTGGAGCGCAATTTCTTGCGCGAGGCCTTCTTGCCCCTCAGGTGGCACGCCGAGGAGCGCCTCCAGGAAGAGGAGCGCCATCACGACCATACCCACTGCGACCATGAGCAAGGCTACTGCGAGTATGGCGAGCATGGTCATGAGGACCACGAACCCGGGCGGCGCGTGCACCCCAAACATGGGGGTCATGAGCACGAGGGCCACGAGAACCATTAATTCCTCTGCCGCTAGGCCAGCCGAGAAGTGCGTGCCTCGATAAGCCGTTGGGCCAGGGTGTCCAGAGAGGCTACCAGGGGGTCGAGGGTGTCAAAGTCGTCGCCCTTGTTGGTCATCACCGCCATGATGTAGGCGTCGCCGTCGCGAACCACCAAGCCGGCGTCCACCGTGGAGTTCTGGGACTCGGTGGCGATCCAGCCGGGCTTCGACCAGGTGACGGCATCGGGCAGCTGAGCGATAGGACTGTTGAGCGGCTCTGAGAAGATGGCGGCTCCGTAGTCGTGAAGCGTCTCGGCCTCGCTGTCGCCCAGACACCAGGCTGCAGACTCCACCCAGAGGTCTGCCAGCTGCTCAGAGCTCAAATCCACATAGGAGCCCCAGTTGTCGCCCAAGGTCTCGGAGGAGCCTGCATTGTTCAGCCATTGGTTGATGGTGGCGGTGCCAAAGGCATTCTTGGCGGCGATGTAGCTGTTGTTGTCCGACTCGGTGATGGCCAGCGTCACGCTGTCTTCCAGAGAGCCCAGCTGGTCGGGGCTTTCAAGCTCCGAGAGCACCGAGAGCACATAGGGCCCCTTGATGGAGCTCGCACTATAAAACGGCTGTTGGGAATTGTAGGCGGTCAGCTTTTGGCCGTCGGCGGTGCAAATATAAAACCCGCATTGGTTGCCCGAGGCTTGGATAGCCCCAATATCTATGCCTACCTGCACATATAAAGGTGCGATGGAGCGGTAGCTCTCTATGAGCGTGTTTTCGAAAGTCCCCAGGGCCTCCAGATTGGTCTGGGCGCGTGCCTGCTCGGCGACCCTCGCCCCATGGTGCTGTATCCCTAGGATCACCAGGCCTACCGCCAGCGCTGCCAGCAGCCCGGCGGCGCTGGTCGCCAGCTTGCGAAAGCGCGCGCTTCTGCGCCACTCCTTCATGAAGCGCTGGCTCAGAGACCCTTGAGGGGCTCGCCTGGGTTTCCTGCCGAGAAACCCGCGTCCTGTCGTCTGCGGCCAAGAGGGGAGTTGGGGCATAGACAGGCTGCGACGAGGCCTTTGCCGAGAAGCCCTGCGCTGCTGGCGCTCGGCCCTATGACGAGCGGAGGCCTCTCGCTGCGAAGAACCCGAGCGACCCCGGGTAGCGGCGCCAGGAGCTGGGTTGGGGAGGCCAGAAGGCCTCGAGGCGGCAGCCGAGCGTTTCTCGGCAGGGAAAGGTCGCCAAGAGTCGCGAGCTTGTCGAGAGCTGTAGTGGTCGCCAGGGTCGCCGGCGCGGGGATTGCGGCCGCGGGCTCGAGAGCCGGAAGGGCGCTTACGAGGGTCGGCGCCTGGGTGCGTGGAGGATCCGGAGCCGCTCATGGCCGTCAGTTTTTGAGGGAGTTCAAAGGCGCGGGGATGTGGCCACCGCGGTGGGCGAAGACGGTGCCTGCATGGGGGTTTACCTCCATGACCGGAGCCTCGCCAAAGAGGCCGCCAAAGACCAGGGTGTCGCCGGCCTTCTTGCCGATGGCCGGGATGATGCGCACGGCAGTGGTTTTGTTGTTGATGACGCCAATGGCCATCTCGTCGGCGATGATGCCGGCCAGGGCCTCGACGGGTGTGTCCCCGGGGATGGCGATCATGTCCAGGCCCACCGAGCATACGCAGGTCATGGCCTCGAGCTTTTCCAGGGAGATGGCGCCGTCTTGAGCGGCGCGGATCATATCGGCGTCCTCGGAGACGGGGATGAAGGCGCCGGAGAGGCCGCCCACGCTGGAGCTGGCCATGACGCCACCCTTCTTCACCGCGTCGTTGAGCATGGCCAGCGCGGCCGTGGTGCCGGGGCCGCCGCATTGGCCCACGCCGATGATCTCGATGATGCGAGCCACCGAGTCGCCCACAGCAGGAGTGGGAGCCAGCGACAGGTCCACGATGCCCTTGGCCACACCTAGGCGCCTGGCAGCCTCGCGGCTCATGAGCTCGCCGGCACGGGTGATCTTGAAGGCGGTCTGCTTGATGCGCTCGGCCACGTCGCCCAGGCTGGCGGTGGCAGGGAGCTCTTCCAGCGCGGCCGCCATAACGCCGGGGCCCGAGACGCCCACGTTGATGACGGCGTCCGCCTCGCCGGGGCCGTGGACCGCGCCGGCCATAAAGGGCGAGTCTTCCACCATGTTGGCAAAGACCACCAGCTTGGAGGCGGCCACGCACTGCTCGTCGCGGGTGAGCTCGGCGCACTCGAAGATCTTGTGGGCCATGAGGTCCACGGCGTCCATGTTGACGCCGGCGCGAAGGGACGCCACGTTCACCGAGGAGCATACTCGCTGGGTGGTGGCCAGCGCCTCGGGGATGGAGTGGATGAGCCGGCGGTCGCCGTCGCCGATGCCCTTTTGCACCATGGCCGAGAAGCCGCCTAGATAGTCGATGCCCAGCGTTTGGGCAGCGCGATCGAGCGCATGGGCCACCGGCACAAAACTCTCGTCCGGGCAGCAGGCGGCAACTTGGGCGATGGGGGAGACCGAGATGCGCTTGTTGATGATGGGGATGCCGTACTCGCGCTCCAGGGCCTCTGCGGTAGGCACCAGGTTTTGGGCGGCCGTGCAAATGTGGTCGTAGATCTTACGGCAAAGGGCGTCCATGGAAGGATCTGCGCACCCTGCTAAAGAGATGCCCATGGTGATGGTGCGAATGTCGAGATTCTGCTGGGACACCATGTTGAGAGTCTCAAACACCTCTTCTGGCGTAATGGCCATGAACGCTCCTTGTCTTTAAGAGCCAACATCTCAAGGCGCTCCTGCCGAGAAACCCTTGCATCCTCAGATGGGGGGTTCTTCTCGGCAACGCCCTTTCATTTTGCATGGTACCAAACCATGGAATAATGGAACTCTCAACGCAATGCAGGTTTTCATGTTCGACGTCTTCAAGGAGTGCTCATAGGTGACCTCGTCTTCTCGTGCCCGCACCACAACCTCTTCCAGCGCTCAGGAGGCCTCCCGCCGTGCTCCTCATAGATCTGCCAGGCCCCCTCATAAGCGACCCGCGCAATCTGCGCCTCGCCGTCCTCAGGCGCGCGTGGCCTCCCTGGACGGCCTTCGCACCTTGGCGATCGTGGCCATCGTGCTCTATCACGCCCAATGCCCCTGGCTTCCCTCAGGGCATATGGGCGTGGTGATTTTTTTGGTGCTCACTGGCTACCTGTTCACCGTGTCGCTTTTGCGCCGCCTGCGCGCACGACGTTACTCGCTGGCCGCCATCTGCCGCCGCCGCTTCCTGCGTGTGTGGCCGTCCATGGCCGCCATGGTGGTCGCCCTCACCGCTCTTTGCGTGGTGGCCAATCACGTGCTGCTCACCAAGCTTCGTCCCGACATCGTGCCCTCCCTGCTCTTCTTCGACAACTGGCACTACATCGCTTCAGGTCAAAGCTACTTCGACGCCATTGGCTCGCCCTCGCCGCTCACCCCGCTGTGGTATGTGTCCTTGGATGCCCAGCTTTGCCTCATTTGGGCGATGGCGGTATGGCTGGTGGCCAAGCTGGCTCCCCGCCGATCGCTCACCTGGGTCCGCCGGCTCGCCTTGCTGGGCGCCCTTGCCTCGCTGGTGGCCATGGCGCTGCTCTACAACCCCGCCGCCGACCCTTCCCGCGTCTACTACGGCACCGACACCCGCGCCTTCTCCTTCCTCGCCGGCGCCTGGCTGGCCGTGGTGTGGTCGCCCAACTTGGCGGCCTCCAAGGCCCAAGGCTTTGCCTTTGCCTCGCGCCTTTTGCCTTTGCTCAAAGCCCGTGGAGCTTCTGGCGCCTCTGCTGCCGAGAAGCCCGCAGCTTTCCGCGCGGCCGTTCAACCCCAGGTGGTACGGGTTTCTCGGTCGGTCATGCAGGGGGCTTCTCTGGGCGCCCTGGCTTTCCTGGCGCTCATCATGGTGCTCGTGCCCGCCGATGCCCCCTTCTTCTACTGGGGCGGTATGGGCCTGGTGACGGTGGCTACCTGCGTGCTTCTGGGGGCCTTGGCGGTGCCCGGGCTTTGGGTGACGCGTCTCTTTGGCCTGCCTGCAGCTGCGTGGGTGGGCGCGCGCTCCTACGGGCTCTATCTGTGGCACTACCCGCTGTTGCTGCTCATCGGCGGCAACCTGGCCAAAGGCCAGCTGGCACAGTTTGTGGCGGCGGTGGGCATGGCCTGCGGCGTGGCTATGCTGTCGTTTCACTTTATCGAGCGGCCGTTCCAGTCCGGCGCGGTGATGGCGCGGCTTGCCGATGCTCGCCATCGCAAAGCCGTCATAGCAGCTCTTGCGGTGGTGGGTGTGGCCGCTGTGGGCTTGGCGTTGGTGCCAGAGACCTACCTGGTTCCCCAAGAGGCGATCAAGTCCACTGGCGACGCCGCCGATGCTGCGGTGGATACTTCTAAGATCGATCGATCAGAGGCAGCTGGGGGGGAGGCTGCCCAAGGCGAGGCCGCAGATCCTTCGGCCCAGCTGCCCCAAGAGCCCTTCTCGCTTACCGCCGGCGCTCAGGAGATTCAAGAAGGGGCGTTCGCGCCGCTGCTCATTGGTGATTCGGTGCCGGGGGACAGCCCTTTCAACCTGTGGTTTCCCTCGGGATTTATGGATGCCTACATCGGCCGCCATCCCTCCCAGGCCTTAAGCGTGCTCAAGGGCTATGTGGAGCAAGGGGCGCTCTCTGACTGCCTGGTGCTGGCGACGTTCTCCAACTCCACCGCCACACCCGAGCAGCTGGACGAAATGGTGGCTGCCGCCGGCGAGAACGTGCAAATCTATCTGGTGGGGACGGTCAACAGTGACGGTTTCCAGGACGAGCAGAACGCCAACCTCCAAGCCTGTGCCGCCAAGTACGACAACGTCGCCTATGTGGATTGGCCCAGCGTGGTGGCCGGCCATGAGCAGGAATACCTCTGGGGCGACGGCACCCATCTGCGCCCCGAGGGGGCCCGCGCCTACCTAGACGCCATCTCTCGCACAGTGGCTCCCCAGATGATCGCCGAGGGCGCCACGGTGACCCCGCTCACCCCAGAAGAGATGACTCAGGCAGGGGCCTAGCGTCTATGGCCAAGAGACGCCCTGGCCTCGTGGCTTTTGGCTGCGCTGGGATCTGGCATCCATGCAGTCAAGGCGCTAATAACGAGTTTTTGGCAGCAGGAGAGGTTTTTTGGCAGCTGATACGTTATAAGTGGGTTTTCTGCACTGGGGTTTTGTAAAACCCCAGTGCAACTGGACCCGCTTATAACGAGAAATGCCTCCGTCCACGCATCTCCCGGCCGGCTCACGCATCTTCCGGCCCGCCCATACGCCTCCCAGCGCCTTGCCACAAGAAAGCACCCCAAAAGCCTGGGCTTTTGGGGTGCTTGTCATATCTCAGCAACCTGAGAGCTCGCGGTTGCAGCTATAACCTTAGGGCTGGCGGCTCCTTAGAGGGTGGTGCCAAACCACTTCTGCTCAAGCTCATCCATGGTGCCGTCGTCCTGCAGCTCCTGGAGTGCCTGGTTGATTGCCTTGGTGAGGCCGGGGTTGTCCTTGGAGACCACGATGCCGTACTGCTCGCCGGTGGGAATCTCGGTGGTGATCTGCAGGTCGGAGTAGGCCACGCTGATCTCGTACTCGGCTACCGGCAAGTCGCAGACCACGGCGTTGTAGGTGCCTGTCTGGAGTCCAGTGAGAGCTTGAATAACGTCGTCTAGAGGAACAATAGTAGCGTTGGGAAGATTCTCCTGGGCCCAGGCCTCGCCGGTGGTGCCGGCCTGGACGGCAATTTTCATGCCGGAGACATTGAGGGTGTCGATGTCGGTGGCGGTGGCGTCCTTCTTCACCACGATGGCCTGGTTGGAGTCCATGTAGGGGTCGGTCATGTCCACCTCCTGCTGGCGCTCGTCGGTGATGGTGATGGCGCCGATGGAGACGTCTGCCTTGCCGCCCTGCTTGATGGTGGGCACGATGGTGTCGAACTGCACAGAGGGCAAGATGTTGGGCTCGAGCCCCAGTTTGTCGCAGACGGCCTTGTAGACGTCCACGTCAAAACCCTCGAAGTTGTCGACGGGATTCTCGTGGCTCTGGTCTGTGGACATGGACACGAAGGGCGGGAAGTAGAAGTTGGAGATCATGGTGAGCTTGCCGTCCTGCACCAGGGTGTAGTCGTCGGTCGCTGCGGCGTCGCTGGACGTCTGAGCGCTGTCGCTGCTTGTGGAGGAGGATTGGTTGGCCGACTGGTTGTTGGCAGAGCCGCAGGCCGCCAGCACTACCGCCAGGGTGCAGGCCATAAGGCAGCCAAGCACCTTGATGAACGTGTTCTTTTTCATGAGGACTCCTTGTGTGGTAGGTCTTCGCCAAAGCGCACGCACTGCGGCCAGAACCAATGCAGTCCTATCCCAAAGGACGATGGCCGGCATTTGTGGGCTCATCCATCAAACTTTAGGCGTGGGCCAGTGCGTGGAGCCTATAGTGCCACCTTTCATCTGCCGTTAAGGGCCATTGGGCCATCCGTTACAAAGCGTTTATCAAATAGCTATGATTGTGCAGCAGGACGCAAAGCTTTCTTTAAACATGCGCTCACATGCATATAATGCTGCCTTTTCTACTTTTGAGGTTATTTTTTAGCGGTGCCTCTCCAAATCAGCCATGCCTTTTCAAAGGCGGTCCTCCTCATGGCTGCATCTCCCATTGGCTTGCGTGCAAGGCTGCTTCCAGCTGCCTGTGAAGATCTTCCATCTAGACAATTGTGCGCGCCTCATGGGGGCATCGCGCCTATTCCACTATTTCACAGACTGTGCAATACTACTCATGCTGTTACTTAGTGCACACACTGTGTAGTAAGTCCAGGGAGCTTTCAGGCTATGGCTGCCGAGAAGCCCGTGCCCTCGCTGCTGGCGCTTCTGCCATCCCTCGAGCCCAAGCGCATAAAACGCCTCGGCTTGCCTCTAGACTTACGCCGCGACCCAGAGGAGCTTTGTGCCCACAATCTCTCAGACCAACGCAGATCCTCGCTGCGTGCGCACCCGCGAGCGACTGCGCGATGCGCTGGGCCAAGCGGTGGCTCAAGAGGGGGATCT
Organism: Muricaecibacterium torontonense; assembly: GCF_004793925.1. NCBI lineage: Bacteria > Bacillati > Actinomycetota > Coriobacteriia > Coriobacteriales > Atopobiaceae > Muricaecibacterium > Muricaecibacterium torontonense. Next base: position 405,105 of record NZ_SRYE01000002.1, read on the forward strand.
CTCTCGGGTAACCGTCACCTGCGTGGCAGACATCGCAGGGCTTACCCGCCGCACGTTCTACTCCCACTACAAAGACATCCAAGACCTGGTGACCTCCATCGAGGACGAGACCCTCTCAGACATCCAGAACCTTACCTGGACCATCTGCGAGACCCATCTTGAAGACGTCTTTTCAGCCTGTGACAACCTGGAGCCGGTGCCCGGGTCCGTGGAGCTGCTCACTTATTTCAAAGAGCGTGGCAGCTATCTGGCGCCCCTTTTGGGACCCTCAGGAGATCCTCGTTTCATGGAGCGGCTCAAAGCCCAGTTGCATACGAGCTTCTCGGCGAGAGCCCTAAGCGGCATTGACGAGCGGGCCCTCGGCACCTTCTTCGACTACTACATCACCTTCGCCGTGAGCGCCGAATGCGGCGTGCTCGAACGCTGGATCATAGGCGGCATGTCCGAGCCCGTCGAGGCCATGGCGCGCCTTATGACCCTGCTCATGTTCGTGCGCCCTGGTGACCTCTATAACAACTCCTACGACCTGAATATCCCCCTTTACGGCCTCGCCCTGATGACTTTCCTGGAGGAACACCGTGACTAACATCCAAGAAAACCCCTACGGTCTTGAGGCTCGCGGCGCCGAGCTGGTGCCCTGCGCGCTCTCTGCTGCTGCCGAGAAGCCCGTGCCTTCCCTTGAAGACCTCCGCCTGGGCATCGACGTGGGTTCCACCACGGTGAAGGTGGCGGTCATCGACTCTCAGGGCCAGCTAGTCTATGCCAACTACCAGCGCCACCACACCGACATCCGCGCCTGCGCCAAGGACCTCTTCTTGAAGGCTCAGGCCTGGGTGGGCGACGTCCCCATGCGGGTATCCATCACCGGCTCCGGCGGCCTTCTGCTCTCTCAATGGCTGGACCTGGAGTTTGTTCAGGAGGTCATCGCCTCCAAGCGCGCCGTGGAGACCCTTATCCCCCAAACCGACTGCGCCATCGAGCTGGGTGGCGAGGACGCCAAGATCATCTACTTCGACAACGGCATCGAGCAGCGCATGAACGGCACCTGTGCAGGCGGCACCGGCGCCTTCATCGATCAGATGGCCTCCCTTTTGCATACCGACGCCTCGGGTCTCAACACCCTGGCCGAGAAGGCCACCCACATCTACCCCATCGCCTCTCGCTGCGGCGTCTTTGCCAAATCCGACGTGCAGCCCCTGCTCAACGAGGGCGCTGCTCCGGCAGACATCGCCGCCTCCATCTTCCAGTCAGTGGCCAACCAGACGGTCTCCGGTCTAGCATGTGGCCATCCCATCCGCGGTCATGTGGCCTTTTTGGGCGGCCCTCTCCAGTACCTGCCTCAGCTGCGCGAGCGCTTCTACGAGACGCTGGAGCTGCCTGAGGACTGCCGTATTGTGCCCGAGAACGCCCATCTCTTTGTCGCCACGGGCGCCGCGCTGGCAGGCGAGTCGTCTAAGCGCTCCACCTTCAGCCAGGTGATCGATGCGCTGGACTCGCTGGGCGACACCCAGGGCTCTGAGGTAGAGCGTCTCGACCCGCTCTTTGCCACCCAGAAAGACCTGGACGAGTTTCACGAGCGTCACAGCCGCGAGGTAGTGCCCACCGCAGATCTTGCCAGCTACCAAGGGCGCGTGTTTATCGGCATCGATGCTGGCTCCACCACCATGAAGGCCGCCATGGTGGGCGAGGAGGGCCAGCTGCTCCGCACTTGGTACGGCAACAACAACGGAGACGTGCTGGGCACCGCCACCATCATCATGGACGACTTCTATGATGCGCTGCCTGAGGACTGCGTCATAGGGCACGTGACCACCACCGGCTATGGCGAGGCGCTGCTCATTGAAGCGCTTAAGGCAGACTCTGGCGAGATCGAGACCGTAGCTCACCTGCGCGGCGCCAAGGCCTTCGTGCCCCAGGTGGAGTTCATCTTGGACATCGGCGGCCAGGACATGAAATGTCTGCGAGTAAAAGACGGCGTCATCGACTCCATCATGCTCAACGAGGCCTGCTCTTCTGGCTGCGGCTCCTTCATCGAGAGCTTCGCCGATTCCATGGGCATGGACGTGCGCGACTTTGCCGCCGCCGCGGTGGGCGCCGACAAGCCGGTGGATTTGGGCAGCCGCTGCACGGTGTTCATGAACAGCCGCGTGAAGCAGGCCCAGAAAGAGGGCGCTACCGTAGGCGACATCGCGGCAGGCCTGTCCTACTCGGTCATCAAGAACGCGCTCTTCAAGGTCATCAAGCTCCGCGACGCAGAAGAGATCGGCGCCTCAGTGGTGGTTCAGGGTGGCACCTTCATGAGCGACGCAACGCTGCGCGCCTTCGAGCTGCTCACCGGCCGCGAGGCCATCCGCCCCGACATCGCCGGTTGCATGGGTGCCTACGGTGCCGCCCTGCTAGCCCGCGATCGTGCCGGCAAGGACGGCACCTCGAGCCTGCTCACCCGCGCCGAGATCGACAACCTTGAGGTCAAGCACATCAAGGCCCACTGCGGCCGCTGCTCCAACAACTGCCTGCTCACCATCAACGACTTTGGCGGAGGCCGCCGCTTCATCACCGGCAACCGCTGCGAGAAGGGTGCAGGCTCCCACAAGCAAAAGTCGCAAGCCCCCAACCTCTTCGAGGTGAAGAACCGCCTGCTCTTCGACCGTCCTTCTTTGGATCCCGAGCGCGCCCCCCGCGGCACCGTGGGCATCCCCCGCGCCCTGAACATGTACGAGAACTATCCCTTCTGGCATGCCTTCTTTACGGAGTTGGGCTTCTCGGTCATTCCTTCCGATAATTCCACCAAGGCCACCTACGAGGCGGGCATCGAGTCCATGCCCTCCGAGAGTGTGTGCTATCCTGCCAAGCTCTCCCACGGCCATGTGGTGAACCTGCTCCAAAAAGACGTGGACTTCATCTGGATGCCCTGCGTGCGCTGGGAGCGCCAGGAGGATCCCACCGCAGGCAACCACTACAACTGCCCCATCGTCATGAGCTATCCCCAGGCGCTGGAGCTCAACATGGACGAGCTGGCAGACCCCTCGGTGGAGTATCTGGCGCCTTTTGTGCCCTATGACGACAAGAACGAGCTCAAGCGCCGCCTCTACGAGGTAGTGAGCGTGCAGCGCGAGGCCGACGCGGCTGCCGGCCGCGGCCGGGTGCGCGGCGAGCATATCACTCGTGCCCAGATCGACGCCGCAGTGAACGCCGCCTGGCAGGCAGACCTGGACTTCAAGCGCGCCATGGAGGTGGCGGGCGACGAGGCTCTGGCTTGGATCGAGGCCAACGACGCCCACGGCATCGTGCTGGCGGGGCGCCCTTACCACAACGACCCTGAGATCAACCACGCCATCCCCGAGCTGGTGGCCTCCTTTGGCTTCGCGGTGCTCACCGAGGACTCGGTGGCCCATCACATGCGTCCCGAGCGCCCCATCCGCGTGGTGGACCAGTGGATGTTCCACAGCCGCCTCTACCGTGCCGCCCGGTTTGTGGCCAGCCGCAACGACCTGGATCTCATCCAGCTCAACTCCTTTGGCTGCGGCCTGGACGCCCTCACCACCGACCAGGTGCAGGAGATCCTGGAGGCTGCCGGCAAGATCTATACCGTCTTGAAGATCGACGAGGTCTCAAACCTAGGCGCGGCCCGCATCCGCATCCGCTCCCTCATGGCGGCCTTGAAAGAGCAGCGCGCCGAGCTGGAAGCCCAATACCCCGGCGCCGAGCACCTGCCGCAGGAGCGCACTGCTGCCAGCGCGGCCTTCGCCAAGCCCCGCTACACCCAGGAGATGTTCGAGGAGGGCTACACCATCCTGGTGCCCCAGATGGCTCCCATCCACTTCGCCCTGGTGGAGCCCATCATCAAGGCTGCTGGTTATAACATGGTGCTTCTGCCCTCGGTGGACCGCGGCGCCGTGGACGCTGGCCTCAAGTATGTGAACAACGACATCTGCTACCCCTCCATCCTGGTGACCGGCCAGATCATGGAAGCCATCGAGAGCGGCAAGTACGACCTTGACAAGACCGCCGTCCTCATCACCCAGACCGGCGGCGGCTGCCGCGCCACCAACTACATCGCCCTCATCCGCAAGGCGCTCAAAGACTCCGGCAATGGTCACATTCCGGTGATCTCTCTGGCGGTGGCTAGCGGCTTGGATGAAGACAACCCCGGATTCAACCTGCTCAAGCCGGCCGTCTTGGTGAAGGCCTGCTATGCGCTGCTCTTTGGCGACCTCATCATGCAGCTGCTCTATCGCACTCGTCCCTACGAGGATGTGCCCGGCAGCGCCAACGAGCTCTTCGAGCAGATCATGGCTGAGGCTGAGGCTGCCATGCCCACCATGGGCCCTCGCGACTTCTACCGCCTGTGCCAGCGCACCATTGACGCCTTCGAGATCCTGCCGCTGGTCAACGACCGCTCCAAGCCCCGCGTGGGCGTGGTGGGCGAGATCCTGGTGAAGTTCCATCCCACCGCCAACAACGAGGTGGTCAAGGTCATCGAGTCCGAGGGCTGCGAAGCGGTGGTGCCCGGTCTGGTGGACTTCTTCCTCTTTGGGCTCACCAGCCCCATCAACATGAGGGGAGAGCTGGGCAGCTCTTTCAAGCGCCGTGCCACCCACATGGCGGGTATCAAGCTCATCGACTCTTTGCGTGCCCCCATCAACCGCATGCTCGAGGAGACCACCCGCTTCGAGCCCTACGCCCAGATCTTCGAGCTGGCCGAGAAGGCCAGCCAGATCCTGTCCCTGTGCAACACCATGGGTGAGGGTTGGCTGCTCACGGCCGAGATGGTGGACCTCATCGAGACCGGCTGCCCCAACATCGTGTGCTGCAGTCCCTTCGCGTGCCTGCCCAACCACGTGGTGGGCAAGAGCGTCATCAAGCGCCTGCGTCAGATGCACCCGGAGTCGAACATTGTGGCTGTGGACTACGACCCCGGCGCTTCAGAGGTCAACCAGCTCAACCGCATCAAGCTCATGATCTCGGTGGCCAAGGAGAACTTCCGCGCAGCCCAGGCTGCCGGTAAGGGCGCCGGTTCCTTCAAGCTGGTGAACCCCGAAGATCCCACCCTGGGCTATGAGCCGGTAGACGAGCGTGAGCTGCGCCGAGGTGCCACCTCTCTTTGCCATGCCCACATGAACGCTGCCGAACCTATTCGCCTCTCCGACGCCCAGCTGCGCATGATCGCGGCGGCCGAGGCCGAGGCCGCGCAGCGGGCACGGGCCAAGGCGGAAGACGCAGAGGTTGAGCGCTCAGAGGTTGCACGCAGCTAGAGGCAGCAATCGGCTGCGAGCTGCGAGAGGACCCGGCGGACCCGGACAAGGTCTGCCACCGGCACATGCTCGTTGGGTTTGTGCGCCACTTCCAGGCTGCCGGGTCCATAGCTTAAAAATTCCAAGTTGCCGGTAGCGGCTGCCATGACCGCGGTGTCGGTGTAGCCAGTGAAGATGTCGATGGGTGCGGCGGCGACGGTCGCCTCTTTGGAGGCCGCCTCCAAAGAGGCGAGCAGCCGCGAGTCGGAGTCGCGCTCCACAGGCGCCCTGTCTCCGGTGACGGTGAACGAGCCCTGGGTTCCTGGCACTGCCTGAGACGCCTCGTCCAGCGCCTTCGCTACAAGTTCTTGAGCCAATTCGGTGGTGACGGGAGGCACCAGGCGCATGTCTATCCACAGGTGCGCGTGATCAAGCACCACATAGGGGCGGTAGCCTCCCTGGCTTTCCTCGGGGCTTCCCCCAGGCGTCGGTGCGCTGGGTGACGCCCCCTGCCATCGCCGACGTGGACAAGCCCAAGCTCTCAGACCTCCCGGCTTTCGAGACTCGCCTTGCCGAGAAGATCGCGGCCTCCCTGGCTGATCCTTCCCCTGTCCTAGATGCAACGGCCCTCTCGTGGGACCGGGTGCTTCAGAGGATCCTCTCGTCCGCAGGAACCGGGCGCTCGGCTGATTTTGCCCGTCCATCCGAAGCTTTGCCGGCACTCGGGTACACTTTCATCTAGCAAACGATGGGAGGTCCCTATGGGCAGGTCGAGCGGTGCAGGATCAGGCGGAGGGGGAGGCGGTGGCTTCTCGGGTGCTGGTCGCTCCTCCGGTGGCTTCTCGGGAGGGTCGCGCTCGGGCGGCCGCTCCAGTCGTCCAAGCTCTGGCTCCCACAGCGGCCTTGGCCCTGGATTTGGACCCATGGGCGGGTTTGGCGGCCCACCTATGGGTTACCCTCGCCGCCGCTATAGAGGCGGCAGCTTTATGGGCGGCTTTTTAGGCTCCATGCTGGGAAGCTCCATGGGCAACAGCAGCAAAAGAACCACCGCTGCCTCGAGCTCTCAACCTGCTCCTGCCGCTTCCTCGAATCCTGAGGGCGGCTCTACGCCGCCCGCCACGCCCCAAGAGAGCACCGGCGGATGCGGATGCGGCACGCTGTTCGTCCTTTTGTGTGCGGCCCTTTTGGCATGGGCGCTCTTCTCGGCCTTTGGTTGCGCCGGATCCGGTGATGGCGCTGGATCGGGGGCCTATGCCAGTGCCAGCTCCACCCACCGGCGGGAGAAGCTGCCGGCTGGTACCGCGCAAATCACGCCCTATTACAACGATCTCGATGGCGACTGGATCCATAACACCGCCGTGCTGGAGACCGGTCTTCGCGCCTTTGCAGATGAGACCGGCGTGATGCCCTACGTCTACATCCTGCCCAACGGCTACACTACCTCCACCGCCGAGCTCACCCAGACGGCCCAGGAGGTCTATGCACAAAACTTTGATGATGAAGGCCACTTTGTTCTGGTGTTTTGCGACAACGGCTCCGGAGGCTATAACTGTGGCTACTGCGTGGGATCTGCCGCCAGAAGCGTCATGGACGACGAGGCGGTCTCTGTGTTAGCCAAGAACCTCGACGCTGCCTACGCCAATCAATCGTTGAGCGAGGAGGAGATCTTCTCGGAAGCCTTTTCTGGGACAGCCCAAGAGATCATGGCAGACCCTGCCGAGGCCCGACGCCCGCTCATCGTGGGAGCCGTGGTCATAGGCGTGCTGGTGGTGGCCATCACCATCTACGGCGCGCACAAGAACCGCGAGAAAAAACGCCAGGCCGAGCAGAAGCGCCTCGACGATCTGCTCAACCAGCCGCTCGAAACCTTTGGGGACCAAGAGCTGGAGGATCTGGAGAAAAAGTACACTGACAAGGGACCTTCGGAGTAGCCAAGTTGCACGGGTAGACCTAGGACAGGTCCAGTTTTTTAAGGCTCATAAGAGCCGGGAAGGGAGTCTCGCCATGGGAATCCTCGATCGTTTTAGCACCATCGTGAAGGCCAACGTCAACGAGCTTTTGGATCGCGCCGAGGATCCTTCCAAGATGGTAGACCAGTATCTGCGCGACCTTACCGAGAGCCTGGCCGAGGTCAAAGACGCCACCGCAGGCGTCATGGCCGAAGAGAAGCGCTGTCGCCGCATGGTGGACGAGAACCAGGCGCAGATCGACAAGTACGACGGGCTGGCTCGCAAGGCTCTGGCGGCAGGCAACGAGGACGACGCCCGCACCTTCCTGGCCAAGAAGCAGGAGCTGGTGGGTAAAAACGAAGGCGCCCTGATGGCCTATGAGGCAGCTCATGAGAACGCCCAAAAGATGCGCCAGATGCACGACAAGCTGGTAAACGACATCAATACCTTGAAGGGGCGCCGCGACACCATCAAGGCCAAGGCGGCTGTGGCCAAGACCAAGGAGAAGGTCTCCAAGATGACCGGCGGCGCCGACCGCGCCGAGAGCGCCATCTCTGCCTTCGAGCGCATGGAAGCCAAGACCGACGCCATGCTGGATAAGAGCGAGGCCATGGAAGAGCTGGACGCCCAGCCCGAGGACCCTGTCACCAGCCTGGAAGAGAAATACGCGGCCTCCGGCGCTTCGGCGGCGGTGGATGACGAGCTGGCTGCCCTGAAAAAGGAAATGGGCCTTTAAGTTGGCCCCTGAGCGCTCTCAAGGCTTACACTCCTCATAGCAAGAGACAGCAAGGCCCGCCCCGCACGAGGCGGGCCTTCCTTGATGAGGAGGTTTGTGTCATGGACGCATCTCAGGTAGCCCAAAGCCCCGACATAAGCGATGTGGTCAAGCGCTTCTTTCGCTATGTGCAGGTAGACTCTCCCAGCAATCCTGACCGAGAAGAGATCACCCCCTCCAATGAAGAGGAGCTGGCGATGGCGGCGCTTCTCGGCAAGGAACTGGAGGAGCTGGGCGCCAAGGACGTCAAGGTGGACGAACACGGTTATGTGACCGCCAAGCTCGACGGCTCGCCAGGCGCGGCCCAGGCGCCGCGCCTGGGCCTTATCGCCCATATCGATTCCACTTCGGACGCCCCCGCTCATGGGGTGAAACCCCAGATTGTGGCCTATGAGGGCGGCGACCTGGTGATAGGCGAGGTGGACGGCCGTAGGGTGCGCGTCACGACAGACTCTGTGCCCGACCTTGCCCAGATGGCGGGACAACCCATCGTGACCAGCGACGGCACCACGCTTTTATCGGCAGACGACAAGGCTGGAGTGGCCGAGATCATGGCGCTTCTGGCCCGCTACCAAAAAGACCCCCGCCTTCCGCATCCTCCGCTGGCGGTGGCCTTCGTGCCCGACGAGGAGATAGGCCACGGAGCCGCTCTGCTGGACCTGGAAGACTTTGGCGCCGCCTATGCCTTTACGGTGGACGGCGAGCAGTTGGGCGAGATCAATTACGAATGCTTCTCGGCAGCAGACGCCCTGGTGACCATTGAGGGAGTCATGGTGCATCCTGGGGCTGCCAAAGATCGCATGGTCAACGCCATCAGCCTCTGGCGCGACCTGGACTCTATGCTGCCGGCCGCCGAGCGCCCGGAGCACACAGAAGGCCGCGAGGGCTACTTCCATTGCCACTCTATCGAGGGCACGCCGGCCCAGGTGAAGGCCCACTACCTCATTCGCGACTTTGATACTGCGGGCTTCGAGCGCCGCCTGAAGCTCCTTCAAGACGCAGCTGCCATGATCAACGAGCGGGAGGGAAAGGCCCGCGTGCAGGTGGCGGTGAAGCCCCAGTACCGCAACATGGCCGAGCATTTCAAGGGCTCGGAGTTCTTGATCGATGCCGCCCTTATGGCCAACCGCCAGCAGGGCGTCGAGCCTCGCTGCGTGCCGGTGCGCGGTGGCACCGACGGCGCCCAGCTCACCTTCCGCGGCTTGCTGTGCCCCAACATCGCCACCGGCGGATACCTGGCGCACTCGGTCCGAGAGTTCATCCCAGTGCGCAGCCTGGAGGTCACTGTGGACATTCTCCAAAGCCTCTGCGCCCTCTTGGCGGAGAGGCCTGCGGCGAGCTGAGGGTTTTGCAAGCAGGTTGGTTCTGCGCGCAACAAAGCCTAAGGTGCAGGCCTTCTGAGTGAGGGCCTGCACCTTAGGGTGCAGCGTCTGGGCTGGGCGTGCGAGGGCACGCCTTTTTCAGGCTAAGACTCCTGAGCCTCGTCTTGGAAGGGAGCCAGCAGCTTCTCAGAGATCTGCGCCTTGGTATCCCGCGACACGATAGTGGCGTCCACAGTCTCAAACTCGTAGGTGGCAGTGGAGTCGATGTTGCCGCCGGCATCCAAGCACGCGAAGGAGACAGAGGAGTCACCCTCCAGCTGGCTTTGAAGCACGAAGGTTTGGATGCCGCCGCATGCAGGGTCGCTGGCGTCGTCGGAAGCGTAGGACTCTTCCAACGTCACAAAGGATCCCTTGGGTTGCACGGCGCATACCCAGGTGTAGCCCGCCGCCTCATTGGCCGGCAGTTGCACAGTGACCGTAGGCTTGGCAGGGCTTTGGCTAAATGTGGTGATAAGAAAAGCAGCGGCAGCCACCGCGGCGATGCCGGCGAGGGCAATGCGCGCTTTTCCAGCAGCTTGTCGCATCATAGGGCCACCCCTTTTGGCTAGTCCCACTACGTACCGGTATCTATAATCTGATAAAGCCAGGCGGTAATGGGCCTCAACTTCCAACTCCATAAGCTGCCAAATATTTGTTCATAGGACGACCACGTACCTTATTGAACTGGGAAGATTTAGGAAAATAGAGGAATATCCCACATGTAAACAATTGCAGTATAAATGTACGGACAGTGCCAATGCCTCCTATATATATCTAAGATTATCGCTTCAACAAGCCTTCAGAATATATCGATAACCATACATATAAGCCCAACGGCGGCCGTGGCTTCGCCAACGGTTCGAAGGCGCCTTCAACTTCCTTTCTTTTATGGTTGGCTTTTGTATAGAGCGATGTCTGAGCAGCAACTTTGGTAAAGGGGAGACTACCGGCGGGTATCTATCCTCCAGGTTTTTGACGGGGAAAGGACCTGCGTGTGAATGCCCATCTCTTCTCGGCAGCTATGGGAGTATTAGGTGCAGCGGCCATTGTTGGCAGCATCCTGTGCTTTGTAGGCGGGGGCCTGGTGCTGGCCCGTGCTGGCGAGAATCCCTTGAAAATATTGATACCTGTCTATGGTCCCTATCGGTTGGCGCATGCCGGCAGGGTAGTGACGCTGTTTTGGGCCATCGTGCTGTGCGTAGGGGCAACGCTCTTTTGCTGGTCGCTGCCTACAGGCGATCTTCAACAGCTAGGCATTTTGCCCTTAGGCTTACTCTGGTCGCTGGCGGTGCTTGTCGCTGTTTCTGTAGCGGAGTGTTTCCATGGCAGCCCGGCACTGATCCTTGTTGCCATCGTGGCGCCGCCTTTAGCGCTGGTTTTGGCGGGGGCTGGCACAAAGGGCTATGATCCCTCGGTGCTGCCTTCTATCCCTGCGCGTTTCTGGAAGCTGGAGAGGCGCCTGTCTGGGCCTTTAGGGCCTTTGCCGCTGCCTGAGACGTCAGCGGAGGTTGCTTTACCTGAGGAATTGGCCGGCGAAGCCCAGGTCGAGGAGTTAGAGGTCTCTGGTGAGGGCGCCGCTCAGCCGGCCTATGCTATGGCGGTCGGCACAGGAAGCGTGGCTGTGGCTCATCCCCGCGAAGGCACCCGCAAAACATCTCGGGATTCCAAGCGTACCAAAGGCACTCCTCGCCTGCGTTAGCGCCATTTCCATCCTCTAGGGTTTAATCGATTGGACAGACCATGAAGTTTGAGAAAGATACGCCTTACCGCGGCAAAGAGTTCGACCCCTGCGATCAGGCAGTAGGCCCGGTGTCTGACCAAGACAGCGAGTCCTCTTCTGCAGATGCCAATCTGGATCAAGAAGATGGGCAGATCGAGGGCCTTCTTAGCTCTTCTTTAGGCTATGAGTCTGGCGCTCTGACCAGCGATGAGGCCGCTGCAGAGTATGTAGCAAGAGATGCAGAGATCGCTCGTCAAGAGATCCTGGCAGAGGAGGCTCAGGAGAAGCACTAAGCAGGGCCTGCTTTGCAATGGAGAACCCTTTGACAGGGCCTATGGCGCAAGAAGCGCCATAGGCCTCTAAATCGTGCAGAGCATTTTGGCCTTCTCCGATTTTGAGGGTGCACAATTCAGCTCGCTTACAGTAATATTAGTTCTAAATCCATCAATATGAATAACTGAGCGTCCCTTGGCGAGGAAGGTGAGTCCATGGCACAGCGAAGGTACCACCATCAGCCCGCACAGGTATTGCCGTTTCAACCCGCCGTTGACGGACCTTCGGTTTTAGAAGCCCCTCAAAAGGAAGATTCGCTCACCTGTCGTCAGAAGGCGTCGCTGCTAGCCATCTTTTTAGGCGCGTTGGGAGTCCATAAGTTCTATTTGGGGCACCTGGCAGAAGGCTGCGTGCACATTACGCTTACGCTCGCTTCCCTGGCTGCGGCCTTTGTGGTGGACAGTTGGCTGCCTCTGGTCGTGGTGATGCTTTTCTCGGCAATTGAAGGAGTCATCTACGTGAGTCGCAGCGAAGAACAGTTCGTTCGAGATTATCTCGAAGAGCGTCGCCGCTGGCTCTGAGAACCCGCCTCTACAGCCACGGGATAAACAGCAGGGGAGCGAAGGCTGCCGGCAGCATGTTGGCCACTTTGATGTGGGTGATGCCCAACATGTTGAGTCCCACTGCCAAGAGCAGCAGAGAGCCCGTAGTGGTCATGGCGCCAATGACAGGCTCGGTGAGCAGGGGAGAGAGCGCCGAGGCCGCCAAACTCAGTGCAGCCTCATAGAAAAAGACGCAAATGCCCGAGAAGGGCACCCCAATACCTAGGGTGGCGGCCATCACCGCAACTACCACCATGTCTATGACGGCTTTGGCAAAAAGGGTCGAGTGATCCAGCTGGAGACCGCTCTGAAGCGATCCCACCACCGCCATGGAGCCTACGCAAATGAAGAGGGTGGCGGCTACAAAGCCCTCGGAGAAGTGTCCAAGCTTGGCAGATCCAGAGAACTTCGAAGTGAGCTTGGATTGGATGGCTTGGCCTAGCTTGGTGATGAGGCCATCCAGATCGATGGCATAGCCCACAAGGCTGCCTATGACCATGGAGGCGATGACCACAAGGATGCTGGTGTCGCCCAGCATGCCGTCGATGCCCACCAAGATGACGCAGAGACCCAGGCCGCTCATTAAAAAGTCTCCCAGTTCTTGAGAGACAAAGGAGCGCCCGCAAAGGCCAATGAGGCCGCCGGCTACGGTAGCCAGCCCATTCACCAATGCACCAAGAATCACCATGGGACCAATCCTGTCCTTCTTACGAGAGGCTGCATGCGTTTTCTAGGATAGCCACTTTAGAGGGCCCCTAAGAGGATGGGCCACGCTTGCGATTCCTAGATTCATGAAAGCCTGCTGACAAGGGTGGGGAGACGAAGCCCATAGAGTAGAATCAATACTCGATTCATATCTATCCCCGCGAGGATACCGCAAACTCCATTTCGCAAGGACGGGCAGCTCAATGGCACAGGACCCTAAGAACAAGAACCGCCCAGAGCGCGCAGAAGACCCTCTTGCGCAGGCCGCTGACGAGTTCTCTCAGGCAATCCAGCAGGCTGTGAGCAGCGAGGATTTCGCTCGGCTGCGCGACGCGGTGGGCGCTACGGTAGACGCGGCCAAACAGATGGCTCGCACCACAGGATCGCAGGTGGGAGAGGCGGTAGGCAAAGCCGCTCAGTCTATGGCCGCTTCAGCTCAAGCCAATTCGCAGGGGCCTGCAAGCCCCGCCGCCACAAGAAAGCCTGGCGCCCCCGCAAAGCCCGAGGCCACAATCAAGCCTGGCTCCCCTCAGCCTCCTAAGCGCAAAGCCTCGAGGCCTGGTGCAGGCAGAGGCACCCTTACGGCTGCCCAGGAGCGAAAGCTGCTTTCCCGTCGCTACAAGAACGGGGTAGGCCTCTCTGCCTCTGGCTACACCATGGAGATCCTAGGCGGATTCTTCAGCTTTGGCATGCTGTTGTCTTGTATTACCGCCCTGGTCGAGGTGGAATATCTAGGCGCCGCTGGCATTGCTTCGCTGGTGCTCTTTTTGGTGTTGTTCATCCTGTGCTTGAGGGTCACCGTGGCAGGCTACAGGCGCGTGCGGCTTTCCAAGCGCTATCAGGGGTACCGCTCTGTGGTAGGCATCTTCGACCGTTATCCGGTGGAAGAGCTCGCAGATCAACTGGATCTGCCTGTGGCAGAGGTGCACGAAGACTTGACGATGCTTATTAGCCGCGGCCTTTTGTGTGACACCTACCTGGTGGACACAGATCGCGAATACATCCTCTCCCGCAGTGCTTACGAGGAGTTCTTGGAGCAAGACCAAAAGGCGCGTGAGGCCGGCATTCCAGTAGAGGCCAAGGTGGAGCGCGTGGAGAAAGCCAATACCCCTGTTGATCCACGAGCCGCTGCAGCGGCTTCGTCGCAGCCTGCTTCGACAACGTCTCAAAAGCCGCCGCGCCAGGTGGCTCCTGAGGTGGCAAAGCTTGTGGCTGCTGGGGACGCCTATGTGGCGCAGATCTCTGCGGCAAAAGTCGACATCGACGATCCGGCTATCAGTTCTAAAGTAGATGTCATCATATCCATCGTGGAGCGCATCTATGACTATGTGGGCACCCATCCCGAGACTGCCGATGACATCTCTATGCTCAATACCTACTATCTGCCTACCACTGTCAAATTGCTGGATGCCTATGACAAACTAGAGGAGCAGCCCGTGCAGGGGGCCAACATCACCTCCTCTCGCCAAGAGATCTCTCGCACGCTCGATATGCTCACCGAGGCTTACGAGAACCTGTTAGACGGTCTCTTTCGCGACATGGCCTGGGATGTCTCCGCTGATGCTTCGGTGCTTCAAGATGTGCTCAAACAGCAGGGGCTCCTCCGCAAGCAGCATCGTTCTTCTGGCAATGGCTCTGAAGTCCCCCAGGAGTCTTAACCAGGCTGGGTGCTCGCCCAGGGCACTGCCTGTTTGAACGCACGTATCGCTATTGGGTCCACTGGATACTCTAGGAGCTCTTATGGATGATCTTAACTTTGACGATGTTCCCCAGCTCACCCTCACCCAGGTCGACGAGGTCGAGGTCAAGCCGACTCTGGTAGAAGAGAAGCCCGACGCGCTGGTTGCCACTGCGGAGGACCTGCTCTCAGATGCAGAGAAAGCTCAGGTAGACGAGTTCTCTCGCCAAATAGACGTCACCAATGCCTCCCAGGTGCTCACCTATGGCTCAGGCGCTCAGAAGAAGATGGCGGACTTCTCGCAAACCGCCCTGGAGAAGGTGCGCACCAAAGACCTGGACGAGGTGGGCGACCTTATCTCCGGCGTGGTAGGCGAGCTGCGCGGCTTTGAGGTAGAAGACGAGAAGGGATTCTTGGGCTTCTTTCGCCGAGGCGCCAACAAGGTGGAGAACCTCAAGAACAAATACGACAAGGCCGAGAACAATGTCAACAAGATCGTGGCGAGCCTTCAGGAGCAGCAGATCTCTTTGATGAAGGACACCAAGATCTTGGACAAGCTCTATGACTTGAACCTCACCTATTACAAAGAGCTCACCATGTACATCCTGGCGGGCAAGAAGCGTCTTGCCGAGGTCAAGGAGAAGGATCTTGAGGAACTCAAGGCCAAGGCGTTGGCCTCCGGCCGCACAGAGGATGCTGAGGCGGTGCAAAAGCTCACCTCGTCTATCGACCGCTTTGAGAAGAAGCTCTCGGATCTGGAGCTCACGCGCACCATCGCCATGCAGACGGCGCCTCAGATCCGCTTCGTGCAAAACAACGAGATGCTCATGGTGGAGAAGATCCAAACCACCATCGTGAACACCATTCCTCTCTGGAAGTCGCAGATGGTGTTGGCGCTGGGCATTGCCAATGCCGACGCTGCAGTGCGCGCCCAAACTGCCGTGACCGACATGACCAACGAGCTTTTGCGCAAGAATTCCGAGAAGCTCAAGACCACCACAGCTCAGATCGCACGCGAGAACGAGCGCGGCATCGTCGACATCGAGACCCTCAAGCATACCAACGAGAATCTCATCCAAACCTTCGACGAGGTCATGCAGATCCAGCAGGAGGGTCGCCAGAAGCGCGCCGAGGCCGAGCGCGAGCTGGCCGCCATGGAAGACGACCTGCGCAAGAAGCTGCTGGAGATCAAGCAGTAAGGCTGCTGTGTGAGAACCTGATTCTCGCTATGGGTGCCGATCGAGTGATTGCAAACAATATGACTCTTGGATACCGTGTCTCTAATTGAGGCACGGTATTTTATTTCCCTGCATAATGGCATCCAGCACCTGGGCCACCCCGTCCTGGGTAACGGCAGGAGCAATAACGTCGCCGTAGGCCTTTATGGCATTGGTAGCATTATCCATGACCACTGCCACCTCGGCGGCCTCCAACATGGAAATGTCGTTTTCTGAATCGCCAAAGCCATAGACCGTTTCATGAGGGCCTATGGCGTCCAGCATAACTTTTATGGCGGATCCCTTGGAAAACTCTGGCAGGGTGAGCTCTGAGCCGCCTACCCCTAAATCGCTGATCCTATAGAGGCGATTCAGCTCGTCGCGCACAGGACCCAGCCGCTTGTCTTCCTCGGCCATCCAAAAGGCTTTCACCAGCGTGAGCTCGTCTCCGCGTTCTTTTAGTTCTTGGGCATCTTCGATAACCTCGATATTCATAGCGGGAAGCTCATGATGGGGGCTGGGCAGATAGACGGCAGAACCCCGCGGACCTTCAAACAACGCCGCCACATCGCAGGCTTCAAGGGCTTCCAAAGCCGGGACGAGCCTCTCAAAAAGGCCCTCGGAAGCGAGCAGGGGAGTGTCGCCTAACTGCACATAAGAGCCCGCCAGAGCGATGTAGCCGGCAAAAGGCAGGGCGTCCAAGAGCATAGAAAGCCCCTCTGGCGGCCGCCCCGAGCACAAAAAGGCGAGGTTGCCTGCCTCAACAAAGCGCCTGAGTGCCCTTTGCACTGCAGGGGTAGGCAAAAAGACGCTCTCTACAAGCTCTTTTGGGGCGTCTGGCGCCTGGGCCTGCGCATAGATCTCTGGATTGCTATCTATGAGAGTGCCATCGATGTCAAAAAAGGCGACCTTGGGAAGACTCATCCTTCAACTCCTGATATACCTCACGCTCGCTTGACCTTCTCTAAAATACCCTTTCTAAAAAAGTGGTGGCTAATTTTCCGTGGGTCTCTATAATAGGAACAAATGTTCGCGTAGGGGTGTAGGAGGATCTATGGGGGTGCAGCCACAACGTATTGCTGTAAAGCCTGTGCCCAGGGGCCTGAAGGGCGGCCATGCAAGTCCGCGCACCTTTATCTGCATCGACCTCAAGAGCTTCTACGCCTCGGCGGAATGCGCGGCTCGCGGCTACGACCCCTTCACCACCAACTTGGTGGTGGCGGATCCAGAACGCTCTCGCAATACCATTTGCCTGGCCATCACCCCTGCCATGAAGGCTGCCGGGGTCAAAAACCGTTGCCGGATAGGGCAGATCCCCTCCGCCATGAACTACATCGTGGCCAAACCCCGCATGGCCTACTACATGGGGGTGTCGGCGCGCATCGTGGCCATCTATCGCCGTTACATCGACCCAGCAGACATCCACGTCTATTCGGTGGATGAGGTCTTTATAGATGCCACTACCTATTTGGACTACTACGCAGAGACTCCCCGCCAGCTTGCCCGCGACCTCATTGACACTGTCTATCGCGAAACTGGCATCACTGCTACTGCCGGCATAGGCCCCAACGCCTTTGTGGCCAAGGCAGCCCTAGATGTGTTGGCCAAGCATGAGTCGGACGGCATCGCAGAGCTTGACGAACATGGCTTTCGCCAGCGCCTTTGGTTTCATAGGCCCATCACAGACATTTGGATGATCTCTGGGGGCACTGCCCGGCGCCTTGCTAAGCGCGGGGTCTATGACTTGGCGGGCGTTTGTGCTCTTGATCCTCAGGTGGTGCGCCGGGAGTTTGGCAAGGTGGGGGAGTATCTCATCGATCACGCCTGGGGCCTTGAGAATGCCACGCTTCAAGGCATGCGCTCCATCCGCCCTAAGAGCCGCTCGCTTTCCTGCGGACAGGTCCTTATGCGCGATTACAGCTTTAGCGAGGCAGCTACGGTAGTGTCAGAGATGGCTGATGAAGTCCTGCTGGACTTGGCGAGCCAAAACCTGGCCGCTCGGGAGATCTCACTTTTCGTGGGCTATAGCGCCAACGTAGCCACTATGCCACCGCACATCCGTGCGCTTGTTCCACCCGGAGTCACTCGCTACGATCTGGGCCATACCGGCTCCTCCAAGCGTCTGTCCACGCCGTGCGATCTTCCTGCTGCCCTCAAGGCGCGCGTCATGGATTGCTTCGAAAAGACCACCTTTCGCGATGTGCCCATACGCCGCATCATGATTTGCTTGGGACGCCTTACTTCCACGTCCAACCTGCAAACCGCTATTTTCGACGATGTGGCAGCTCAGGAGCGCCAGCGCAGCCTTGCAAAAACCTGGGGCGCTGTGCGTCGGCGCTACGGCAAAGACGCGCTCCTCCATGCCTCAAGCCTGCTGCCCGAGGGCACCGCTCGCATGCGAGCCCACCAAGTAGGCGGTCATCATGAGTAGAGATGCGCTTTTTTCTACACCTGCCGAGAAGGCCTTCCATCAGCAACAGGCATCCCTTTTGTTACCGGAAGAAATCCAGGCTCTTCTAGATGCGGCCCCCTCAGAGCAGGAACGCTGCCATCGCCGCCAAATCCTGGAAGACATTCTGGCTCGTCAATTGCGCGATGGGCTGCGAAGCTGCGCCCCTCTGCCAGACCGCGCAAAGCAGTTTGCCCCGTTTGACGCGCTCACCGGCTATGAGGAGCTCGTCCAGTCGGTGTGCGAAGAAGATGCCCGTTTTGGCTTTTGGACTCCGGATACAATGGGCTAAGTTGGCCAATCCACCTGCTTAGGGAGCTGCCCATGAAACCTCCTGTGCCCGCCAAAGATATGACGCAAGCTCAGCTGGCCCGTTATATCGACTCCGCCATTTTGAAGCCCGAGTTCACAGAGGAAGACATCAAAAAGTATGCCCAACAGGGCATTGATTTAGGGGTGGACACCATTTGTGTGAACCCCTGCTATCTCGAGCTGCTGGCTTCCATGGTGGAGGGTACTCAAACGGGCATAGACGCTACCTGTGATTTTCCCTTTGGCCAGAGCTCTACTGCTTCCAAGGTTGCCCAAGCAGTGGAGGTCTTTGAGAGGGTCAAGCCCTCTGACATGGATATGGTGGCAAACTACGGCATGCTCCGCGCGGGCGACAAAGCTTATGTGGTGGATGACATCCAGGCGGTATGTGCGGTAGCCCATGATAACGGAGCCATCCTCAAGGTCATCCTTGAGACAGACGCCCTTACCCCCGAGCAGATCACTCTGGGCGTCCAGTGCGCTATTGAGGCAGGCGCAGACTACGTAAAGTCATCCACGGGCTTTTACACTGGTGGCCCCCAGAAGGGCGCCGCGCCTGAGGTGGTCTCTCTCATGCTCAAAGCTGCCGGTGGCAAGATCAAAGTCAAAGGCTCTGGCTGCATTCGCACGCAAGAGCGCTTCTTCGAGCTCATCGATCTAGGCATGGATCGCGCCGGTGTGGGCTTTGGCTCAGTACCTAAGGTGTTGGGGGCAGAGTAGCGCGCATAGGCTTTCTTTTCCTTGCCGAGAAAGGCTGCCTCCGTGTTTGGTTCAGTTCCATTCATGTGGAGATGGCTTCACAGCGGGAGGTTCTCTTTGACAAAAGGGCGCTGGCAGCGTAGTCTCTTTACTTGCGCAGAAGCGCACCCAAATAGTGCGGGGTGGAGCAGTCTGGTAGCTCGTCGGGCTCATAACCCGAAGGTCGTAGGTTCGAATCCTGCCCCCGCGACCAAAAGTTCAGCTCGGAGCCACAGGTGGCTCCGAGCTTTTTATTTCCTTGAGCAAGCTGGCTTCACATTGGACGCCCGTGATCGATCGCATACGTTATGTGAAATGTCCGGCAGGGTTAGGGATTGGCTGGTGCTAGGTAATTCAAGTATCTTGCTACACAGGTCTACCATGACAGCTTTGGATGCGGTCTTTGAGGCAGCCTTTTTCGGTAAGGAACCCTTCAAGGCGGGTCTTCTCTCGCACTGATCGGTTGAGCTGCTTGGTGATCCATGGCATATTGGGGGATCTGAGCGAGAGGGAGAGCCATGTTTCGACAGCGACTTGCGCAAGAGGCGTTTGAGAAGGGCAAAGCGAAGCGCGATCCCATGGCGCCGCGAGTGAGGGCTGCAGTGCCCTGTCGTCCCTACGATCTTTTTGGGGCTCGTGAAGAGCCGTTGGTAGGAGCGGCTTTAGAAGGAGCGACATTCGAAGAGGAGGATTTCTCTGGGATTGAAGTCGCGAATTCGGCGTTTTCCTGCTGCAGCTTCAGGAAGTGCGACTTTACCGGAGCCTACTTCAAGGACGTGCGGTTCAAAAACTGCGACTTTTCCAACGGGTCGTTTGAGAGGGCTGTGTTCGAGCGGTGTGTCATTGAGACCTCGAAGTGCCTGGGTGCTTCGTTTTCCCGCGGCTTGCTGAGAGAGGTAGTCCTACAGGGGACAGATTGCAGTCTCGCATCCTTTTACCAGGCGCGTTGGCGCAACGTCCTCCTGCGAGAAACCAATCTCTCAGAGGCTACTCTGAGTGAGGGTGATTTCAAGTTAGTATCCATTAATGAATGTAATCTTATCGCAGCAGAGTGCGTGCACGTTAAATTTATTGGCATCGATTTTACAACGTCGCAAATCGAGGGTCTTGTCGTCTCTGCTGGGCTTGATGAGCTGTTTGGCTCCAAGATGGACGCCTACCAGGCAGCGGTGTTCGCCCGTCAGCTTGGCCTCGTCGTGGAGTGAAGGAGGCGGCGGCGAGCAAGGACGTCGCGTTTCATGGGGATGATACGGCGCTCTAGGCAGTCTTGGGTTGGTTGCCATGTATCACGGTTTTGCGACGTGATCGACGGCTGATGGGAGAATCATGAACTAGAAGCTCATTGCTTTGGAGAAAGCCCACAAAGACGCACTCCAAGACATGCTTGATGAGTGGGGGGCCGATATTTTGCAGGCACATGGCGATCCATCACCGCGCGTGCTGTGGAAATGCTCTCTGGAGGGTTTCGACCAATATAAAAAGAATTTAGATGAGGAAGCCGATCCGGTTCGAGGCCGTGCGGAAGCCCATACAAGGTTCTGTATGGATATGGATAGAAACCGCTTGGTAGGAGCTGTCCAGCTGCGGTTTCCCCCACCGAGCATATCTCTCGAAGGATGCAGCCACATTGGCGACGGTGTGCGCCCGACTGATCGCGGAAAAGGTTATGGAACAGCCATGATAGGGCTTGCTCTTGAGGAATACCGGAAGTGCGGCTTTTCTGAAGTCATGATGGTTTGCCGGGCGAACAATGCCGCTTCGGCCAAAACCATCGTACGTAATGGAGGAGTCCTTCTGGGGATGTTTGAGGAGGACGCCAAATTGATGAGGCGTTATAGGATCAAGCTGTAAGGACTGGATTGCAGACACTGCTCAAGAGCAGTTTGCTTATGCGCTGTAGTGAACTTGAATGCGATCATTGCGAATGAACCGCAATGATCCAAGCTATTGCCAGCATCACGGCTGTGTGCAGTGCAATGCCTCAATAATTTGGGGACCAGCGAGTCGTGACCCTCAATATCCCTTATTATGTATTTCAGTAGATATTCAGTTAGTATACAAGGCAATCTAATAAGGCCACCTAAGGAGCGTGCCTCATGGGCAAACCGGTGGTGTACTTCACAAAAACCATCACACCAGAAACTATCTTGGCGCTCTACAAAAAGCTGGAGGCAGATCTGCCTGGCAAGGTGGCAGTAAAGATTCACTCTGGCGAGGAGGGCAACCAAAACTATCTGCGTCCTGAGTACGTAGCGCCTTTGGTAGCCGAGGTGAACGGCACCATCGTCGAGTGCAATACAGCCTATGAAGGTGCGCGCAACACCACAGAGAAGCACGAGAAGCTCATGGCAGAGCACGGCTGGTCGGAACACTTTGCCGTGGACATCATGGATGCTGAGGGCAACGATCTGGTGCTTCCCATCGAGAACGGCCGCATCCTCAAGAAGAACTATGTGGGCGAGCACATGGCCAATTATGCCTCCATGCTGGTGTTCTCCCACTTCAAGGGCCATCCCATGGGTGGCTATGGCGGAGCGCTCAAGCAGCTTTCCATCGGCTGCGCCTCCACTGCCGGCAAGGTGAACATCCACTCGGCAGGGGAGAGTCTCGATCAATACACGTTCTGGGACCATGTGGCAGACCAAGACGATTTTCTCGAGGGCATGGCAGAAGCCGCCGAGACCGTGGTGAATCATTTTGGAAACCACCTTGCCTACGTAAACGTCGCCTGCAATCTCTCGGTGGACTGCGACTGCTGCGCCAAGGCCGAGGATCCCTGCATGAGCGACATCGGCGTCTTTGCTTCGCTGGATCCCGTGGCTATCGACCAGGCGTGCATCGATGCGGTGAAGAACTCCGCCGATCCTGGCCGCGACCATCTTTTGGAGCGCATCGACTCCCGCCATGGCACCAAGACCATCGACGACGCGGCGCGCCTTGGCTACGGCTCCAAAGACTACGAGCTGGTCGAGGTGGAGTTTTAAAGCCCACCATTCCAAAAATCCCTTACCGACAAACACTCACCCCACGTAACGGGGAGCGGCTAACGCATGAGAGGTGAAGCTATGAGCGCTTTAGTTTCTGTACTAGAACGTCCACTGCCAAAGATCCGTGTACAGGCGGCAGCTGGAGCGCTGGCAGTGGCCAGCGCCGTGGTGCTTCCTCAGATCGTTCACTGGGCCGGGGCGATGATGGGCGTAGGTACTGGCTTGGGCGAGATGCTTCTGCCCATGCATCTGCCTATTTTGGTGGTGGGACTATTGGTGGGTCCCTGGGCAGGCTGCGCAGCCGGCCTGTTAAGCCCTCTGGTTTCCTTTGCGCTCTCGGGCATGCCTGGAATCCCCATGCTTCCCCTTATGGTGCTTGAGTTGGGCGCCTATGGCCTCGTAGCTGGTCTTGTGCGCAGCGCTAAGTGTCCTGTGCTTCTCAAGGTGATTGCTGCTCAAATCGTTGGCCGTCTAGTTCGAGGCTTTGCTTTTTGTGCCGTGAGTGCCATGCTCCCGGGTGTAGCACTGGCTATCCTCTGGAACACCACGTTGGCAGGGCTTCCTGGCCTGGTGTGCCAATGGGCACTCATTCCTCTAATCATTATGATGCTTGACCGCAAAGCGATCCGGCAAGGTGAAGAAGGCCTATTGGACGCCTAACCATTGAATGTAGAGCACTTTCTGGGATAAAGAAGGGCGCGGCTGTTGTGCAGTCGGGCCCTTCTTTATCCTTCGTCGACGTTGAGTCGGGGACCCGGACGATTTCCTGGACAGCTAGCTGTCTAAAAGGAGGTTGTCTTGTACAGCGAGCAAGTCAGAAAGTGTGCTGTCAAATGCAGTGTTGCCCCAGATAAAGACTGCAGAATCGAGCCGTTACATCCTAGAGGCAGGAGGGCTCGATGAAAAAGGTGATCTATGGGACCTGCGGGGCCAAGATGTAGAAAGGCGACAATGCTCGTGCCTACTAAGTACATTTCCTTCGGCACGCGCCTACTAAGTACAATTGAATATGAAACCAACTCTGTGAGCTTGGGTGATGTGATACTTAAATATAAAGTGACGCAGATTTTGGGCAAAATTGGCCTACTAAGTACTTAGTAGGCGCGAATGCATGGAATGGTACTTAGTAGACATGAAATGCCGCTCAGTCCAAACCCCATCTGCCTTGCGTCCCCATCTCGCAGGTGGATCTGCTTTTGACCTTCCAGAATTTACCTGGGGGCTTTGCGGTTTGAAAGCAGCTCTACTTTCAAACCGCCCCCTTCTGAGCCCAAAGAGTGCTTATAAATAATGTAGGTAGATTTTGCCAACAGATTAGGGGGTGTTGACGCAGGTCTGACGCAGGTTTGACACAGGTCAACACCCCTTATCACAGCACACGTTTTGTCCTATAAGCCTCATTTGAAGAGAGTATCTTCCTATCAGCACCTTCCCTCAAACCCTGCAACAGTCCCAATCCCTGGTAGTAGGTGTTTCTCGGCAATCCCTAGGCCAGCTCTGCCAAAAGATCCTGTAGGCAGTAGGAGTCGAAAGTGTGGTTGCGGGCCAACATGAGGGATTGGACGAGGGCGCTGGCTCCGCTCATGGTGCTTACCAGGTCGATGCCGCGCATGACGGCCTCGGAGCGAAGGAGGACGCCGTCGCCGCGTGACTCGTTGCCCTTGGGGGTATTGATGAGGAATGCCACCTCTTCTTGGGAGATGAGGTCCAAGATGTTGGGGTGGCCCTGGGCGACGCGCTTAACGGTGTCGCAGGCGACGCCTGCGGCCCGCAGGGTCTTGGCGGTGCCGGCGGTGGCCACCAGGTGGTAACCCATTTGCTGCAAGATGAGGGCCACCGGGGCGATGGAGCGCTTATCCTGGTCGCGCACAGACACCATGACGGTGCCGGAGCTAGGCAACTGGTAATCGATGGCCTGTCGGGTTTTGGCGTAGGCCTCCGGGAAGGTGGCGCCCACGCCCATGACCTCGCCGGTGGAGCGCATCTCGGGGCCCAGGACCACGTTGGTGCCCGGGAAGCGGCTCCAGGGCATGACGGATTCCTTCACGGCAAAGTGGCTGTGGGGCCTGTCCTCGGGCGGCAGATGGAGCGAAGAGAGCTTCTCGCCGGCCATAAGGCGGGTGGCCATGGCGGCTAGAGGCACGCCGGTGGCTTTGGAGGAGAAGGGCACGGTGCGGCTGGCGCGGGGATTGAGCTCGATGACAAATACCTGCTCGTCCTTGACGGCGAACTGCACGTTCAAAAGGCCGCAGATGCCCACTGCGCGCGCCAGGCGGCGGGTGATGTCACGGATCGTGGCCACGATGGTCTCCGAGAGCGAGAATGGCGGAAAGCAGCAGGTGGAGTCTCCAGAGTGGATGCCGCACTCCTCCAGATGCTCCAAAACCGATCCCACGTAGACGTCCTGGCCGTCGCAGAGGGCGTCTACGTCCAGCTCGATGGCATCTTCCAGGAAGGCATCCAAGTAAAGAGGCTTGTCAGGCGACACCTTGGCCGCTTGGCGCACATAGCGTTCAAGCTCGGATGCGTTGTAGACGATGGCCATGCCGCGACCACCTAGCACGTAGCTGGGGCGCACCAGCAGCGGGTAGCCAATGGTGCGGGCCACGGCGGTGGCTTCTTCTAACGTTGTCGCTACGGCCGAAGGGGGATAGGCAATTTCCAACCTATCCAACAGGGCGGCAAAGCGATCGCGGTCCTCCGCCAGGTCGATGGCCTCAGGCTGCGTCCCCCAAATGGGGACCCCCGCGGCTTTGAGCCTTCCAGCCAAGTTGATGGGCGTTTGTCCTCCAAGCGTCACGATAACCCCGGCGGGTTTCTCGGCATCCACGATGTTCATGACGTCTTCGAAGGTGAGGGGCTCGAAGTAGAGCCTGTCAGAAGTGGAATAGTCGGTGGAGACGGTCTCTGGGTTGCAGTTGACCATGACGGTCTCATAGCCCAGCTCGCGCAAGGTGTAAGCGGCGTGGACACAGCAGTAGTCAAACTCGATGCCCTGGCCAATGCGGTTGGGCCCTGCCGATAAGATCATCACCTTGGGCTTGGTGCAGGCGCTGGTCTCGGAGGGTGTGGGGTTGCCGCGATAGGTGAGATAGTGATACTGCGTGGTGGCGCCAAACTCGCCGGCGCAGGTATCCACCGTCTGAATCTTTGGGGCGACGCCCATGATGAGGCGCAAGGCGCGGACCACCTCTTCGCTTTGGCCGCAGAGCCTGCCGATGGCGGCGTCGGAAAAGCCCAGCTGTTTCGCAGCTCGCATGAGCTGGGGGGACAAGCCAGAAAGGCCCAGTGAGGCGATGGTTTTCTCGGCAGAGACGATGTCGGCGATGCGGCCGATAAACCAAGGATCGATGCCGGTGAGTCGAGCGACCTCCAGAGTGCCCGTGCCCTGACGCAGCGCCTGGGCCAGGTAGAAAATGCGTTCTGGAGTGGGGGTGGCTACGCGGGAGAGGAACTCCTCAGGCGTGAGGTCTTCGATATCGCTCGGCGCGTCCAGCCCAAGGTATCCCTGCTCCAGCGAGCGCACGGCCTTTTGAAGCGCTTCTTCAAAGGTGGAGCCTATGGCCATTACCTCGCCCACGGCTTTCATGCGAGTGGTGAGGACATCTGAGGCGCCTTGGAATTTCTCAAAAGCGAAGCGGGGGATTTTGACCACGCAGTAGTCCAGCGCGGGCTCGAAGCAGGCGGGGGTAGCGCCGGTGATGTCGTTGATTATCTCGTCCAAGGTATAGCCCACAGCCAAAAGCGCGGCGCATTTGGCGATGGGGAACCCGGTGGCCTTGGAGGCCAGGGCAGAGGAGCGGCTTACGCGAGGGTTCATCTCGATGACCAGGATGCGGCCGTCGGTGGGGTTTAGGGCAAACTGCACGTTGGAGCCGCCGCAGGCCACGCCAATGCGCTCGAGGACGGCCAGCGAGTAGTTGCGAAGCTTTTGAATCTCCACATCGGTGAGGGTTTGGCAGGGAGCTACCGTGATGGAGTCTCCGGTGTGCACGCCCATGGGGTCCAGATTCTCGATGGAGCACACCACGATGCCGTTGCCTGCGCTGTCGCGCACCACCTCCATCTCGATCTCTTTCCAGCCAATGACCGACTGCTCTACCAGCACCTCGGTCTCGGGACTGAGCGACAGGCCCTCAGCTGCGATGGCCAGCAGCTCCTCATGGGTGTAGGCGATGCCGCCGCCGGCGCCGCCCAGCGTGAAGGCCGGGCGGATGACCACGGGATAGCCCAGCTCCTGGGCAATGGCTTCGCATTCCTCCAGCGAGTGGGCGACTCCTGAAGCCGCCACTTCCAGGCCGATGTCTGCCATGGCGCGGGCAAAGAGCTCGCGGTCTTCTCCGAGCTCGATGGATTCGATAGAGCAGCCGATCACCTCCACCCCATAACGCTCTAGCACGCCGGCTTTTGCCAGCTCCATAGCGCAGTTGAGTGCGGTTTGGCCGCCCATGTTGGCCAACAGTGCGTCGGGGCGCTCCTTTTGGATGATGGAGGCCACGCTGTCGCAGGTGATGGGCTCGATGTAGGTGCGGGTTGCAGTGGTGGGATCTGTCATGATGGTGGCGGGATTGGAGTTCACCAATACCACCTCGTAACCCTCGTTGACCAGGGCTTTTACCGCTTGGGTACCCGAGTAGTCGAACTCGCATGCCTGGCCGATGACGATGGGGCCGGAGCCAATGACCAAAATCTTATGAATGTCGGTGCGCTTAGGCATAGAGCATCCCTGCCTTCTCTTGATGAGCATCCAGGTAGCGAGGATCGTGGTCCATCAAGGCTCTAAAAGCTTTGAAGGCGTAAGCGGCGTCATGAGGGCCCGGTGCGGCCTCGGGGTGATACTGCATGGAAAACGCTGGGATGTCCAAAAACTGAATGCCCTCGCAGGTGCCGTCGTTAAGATTCACATGGGTGAGCCGCACGCGGCCGAATCGCGGGTTGAGCGCCACTGGCGCCACGTGGCATCGCGCCCAGAAGCGCAAATCCTCCTGATGCTCTTGGATGCCCCCAGAAAGCTCCGGGATAAGGGGCCCAAAGCTGGAAAACACCGGGCCGTAGTTGTGGTTTTGAGAGGTGACCTCGCACCGGCCTGTAAGCAGGTTCATCACCGGCTCGTTGCCACCGTGATGGCCATAGAGCAGCTTCTCTATGGAGGCGCCGGCAGCCAGCGACATCACCTGATTGCCCAGGCAGATGCCAAAGGCAGGAACGCGTCCCATGAGCTCTGCGGCTGCCTCTACCACTTGGGGCACGCTTTGGGGATCTCCCGGGCCGTTCGAGAAGAACACGCCGTCAGGCTCTAAGGCGAGCGCCTGAGATGCAGGGGTGTCCCAAGGCACTACGGTAAGCGCGCACCCCGCACCAATGAGCCTTGTCAGGATGGTGCGTTTTTCTCCGCAATCGTAGGCCACTACGCGCTTGAGGTCATGGGGAGCGGTCTTGGGCCATGGGAGCGGGGAAGCCTCGACTTCATAGGGCGCCGAGCAGGACACCTCGCCCACCAGGTTCTTCTCGCCAATAGGGGCGCTTTGGCGCACTAGATCCAAGAGCTCGGCAGCATCAAGTATTTGAGTGGAAACGGCGCCTCGCTGAGCGCCGGTCTCGCGAAGGGCGAGCGTAAGCGCGCGGGTGTCGATGCCTTCGATGGCCACGATACCCTCTTGCATAAGGTAGTCCGGCAGCGTCATAGCCGAGAGCCAGTGGCTGGGCTGGCGCACCAGATCGTTCACGATAATGCCTGCAAGAGCGGGATGCGCCGCCTGCCCGTCCAGCGCATTGATGCCGTAGTTGCCAATCTGCGGGTAGGTGAAGCACACCAGCTGGCCTGCATAGGAAGGATCAGTGATGATCTCCTGATAGCCGATCATCGAAGTGTTGAAGACCACTTCGCCAAAGCCGGTGCCTGGTGCTCCTGCGCTGAAACCCTCAAACACCTGCCCGTTTTCCAGCACCAACAGCGCTGGTTCCATGGGCTCTGAGCATGCCAAAGGATTCACAAGAATCATCTCCTTATCTTTGGAGCTGTCCCGCAGCCCCTTAAAAGACGGTTGTGTGGAGAGATTCTAAGCCCCTTAATTGATGGCACTTTAGCCAGATTGGATCTTGATACTTAGCCGTAAAAATATGCATGTATATAGAAAATTACTGAGAAAAACAGCAATTGCTCGAAGTAAGTCCAATGGAATATACACAGGTTGATGAGGAAGGATTGAGTGGTATATCTAAGATGAGATCGTTGCTGCTGACGGTACAGGCGAGTCCTATCAAAGTGGGCGTGGACTGCTTGATGCAGCAAGGTCATAGATAATGGCATGATTGAATGGGCAGTTCTCCCCAACATTTCGGCGGAATTACGCCGTAGACACAGAATGTATTCGCTGACAGGGGGAGGCACTCTTGGGACCCCTCCTGTGGAGGCCATCTGAGCCGTTAATCCCGATGTTCTAGATGGGCACCTAGGAGAACAACTTGCAAAGCGGCGATGGCTATTAGGCTCCAAATAGAACGCTTCTCAAGCGGTAATGGACTCCTAGGCAGCTAAATAGAACAGAATGGGTTCTATTTAGCTGCCTAGGAGAACAGGAGGCTCACAGAACTGTTCTCCTAAGGTGCCTAGGAGAACAGCTGCTCCCTCTGGATGTTCTTTTAGAGTGTCCAGAAGAACGGGGGCGTACCTATAGTTTAGTCAAGTGATTTGAACCGTTTTCCTTCTCAAAAGTGGCAAAGCAAATGGCATCCAGCATGAGCTGGGCGGCATAGAGCGAGGTCTGGTTCGCCCAGTCGTAGGGTGGTGCTACTTCGCACACATCGAAGCCTGCCAGAGGCCCTTTTTCGCACACGGCCCGGATAATCTCCCGTACTTCCTCATAGAGCAGGCCGCCTGGCTGCGGCGATCCCGTCCCTGGGCAAAGGGAAGGGTCCAACCCGTCGATATCCACCGTGACATAGTAGCGGGGAGCATCGGGAATCTTTGCGCATACGGCTTCGACGCCCTGAGACCTTACCTCAGGAGCGGGCACAAGGATGCTCCCCCAATCCCTGGCATCTTGGAACGCCTGCGGCCCCGAGCTCCCTAAACCCCTCAGGCCAATCTGAACCATCGAGGCAACCCAGGGCAGCTCCGAGGCTCGACGCATAGGTGAGCTATGGCTTTCTTTAAGCCCTCCATAGCTGTCCGTCCAGTCCAGGTGGGCATCGATCTGCACTACACAAAGATCCTCGCCTGGCCCTAGGGCTCGCAGAATAGGGATGGGCGCTGCATGATCGCCGCCGATCACCATGGGGATGGCGCCCGCTTTCACAACGCGGCCTATGGCTTCCTGCAGGTTTGCAAAGCTCTGTCCGCTTTCGCAGGGGCTCACGTCCACATCGCCGCAGTCCACGATCACTTGCCCCTTGTCCAGGAAAGTGGCGTCAAGCACCGGATCGTAAAGCCCGCATAATCCGTCTGCATAGACCGTCGAGGCCTCGCGCACCGCCCGAGGCCCCATGCGCGCCCCGCTCCGCGCGCTGGTTCCCAGATCGTAGGGGAATCCCAAAATGGCTACATCGGGCTTCAGTTTTGATAGCTCATCCAACGCGGGGCAAATGCGCGCTTTCATAAACGATGCGATGCCTGTGAATGGAAGGTCAAATCGTTTTTCCGGATTTGCCGAGAAACTCTCCCCACAATAACGCTCGTCCATAGCTTCTAGGACCCGCCTTTCCACCCGTTGGGAAGGGGAGTGAAGCCTGCGACGGGTGGCGCAGCGTCACTCGCCCATCGTTGGCCTGACGGAGCGAAGGCTGCGCTCAGTTGCGCGTTCATCATTTTAAGCCAGAGGGCCATCTTTTTAAAGGATATCCTCGTCGCGGTGGCGGCCTTTGCCCCTCACCTCATCGAGCTCAATGGACCACACGGCAGTGACGTCCAGCTGATTGTTGATAATAGATCCCACCTCCTTCTTTAATTTGGGCCAGTACTTTTGGGCCAGTTTGACCAAGGCTTGCTTGAAGAGGATGGGATCTTCCACGCTGTATATGCGGCCGGCTGCCACCACTGAGGCGAAGCGGGTGGCGCCGTAGCCAGGCCTCTGAATGGGCGCATCTTCGCCCACCACCGTCAGGCACACACGATTGTCGCGGGTCACGTTCTCATAAAAATGGCCGTGGGCTGTGCCGGTGTGCACATAGAGTTTTCCGTCCATCATCACATAGGAGATGGGGATCACGTAGGGGGCGCCGTCTGCATCCACTGTGGCAAGGGAGGCAAATCTCCTAGTCTCTAAGATCTCAAGGGTATCTTCGCGGGAAAGTTCACGGTCGCTGCGCTGCATGGGACGCGGTTTTCTCATGGATGGCCTCCGTTTGCAAATTGGCAAGCCGAACTCAAGTGCCTTCGGCCACTACGTGTGCTGTTTCAAGACCGCCTCTTCAATCGTCTCCCGGCTTTGCCGCGCACTTCGTCAAACTCGACTACCCAGATATCGGTGGCGTCCAGTTCGCGCTCGATGGCGCCGCCAATCTCTTTTTTGAACTGCGGGCAATACTTCATGCAGAGTTTCGCGAGCACTTGTTTGACGGTTACTCGATCTTCTACCAGCGAGATGCGGCCGGTGGCGATGGCGGAGGCGAAGCGGGTGGTGAAGAAGGTGTCCTCGTAGATGGGTTCCAGCTCTGAGGCCACAGAGACGCATACGCGGCTGTCATGGGTGAAGTCATCGATCTTGTGGCCGGGGCGCTTGCCGGTGTGAATGTAGAGCTTCTCGTCCATCATCACGTAGGAAACCGGGACGCCGTAGGGGGTGCCGTCGGGGTCTACGGTGGAGATGGTGGCAAACTCGCCCTCTTCCAAAATCTCAAAGGCCTCTTGGCGGGAGAGTTCGCGATGTTTCATTTGCATGGGGTAGGGCTGAGTCATGGCTGCCTCCTGGCGGGCGTGAAGTCAAAAACGCGATAGACCCCTAGCTTAAAGGAAAATGAACCGTAAAGAGCGAGCCTTCATTGAGGTGGGAGTCCACGGTGATGGTAGCGCCATGGGCGTCGGCGGCATGCTTGGCAATGGCGAGGCCTAGGCCTGTGCCGCCACTTTCTTTGGAATGGCTTTTGTCCACGCGGTAGAAGCGCTCAAAGATCTTGTCCAAGTCTTCAGGGGCGATGCCGCAGCCGTCGTCTTTCACCCGTATATAGGCTTCGGGAGCAGGGGAGCCAGAGGCATCCACAAGATTCTTGCCAACCAGCACCGTAACGTGTCCTCCGTGGCGGCCATAGCGGATGGCATTGGAAATGAGATTGGAGACCAGCTGGTCTAATAGCGAAGCATTGCCAGCAATGGTCACAGGTGACCCTAGCACTCTTAGTTGCACTTCTTTGTCTTCTGCCAAGGGGAGCAAACGACGGGCTGCAGCCGTGGCGAGCTCCAGCAACTCCACTTCTTGGGTTTCCAGATCGAGCTGAACCGGGTCGTCTAGGCGCGACAACACCAGCACATCGTCGATAAGGGCGCTCATGCGACGCGACTCATCGAACATGATGGAGGCGAACTTCTCGGTATCGGAGGAGGGCGCCAGGCCGCTTTTGAGCAGCTCCGCATAGCCGGAGATCACCTGCAGGGGAGTCTTCATCTCATGGGAGACGTTGGCAGAAAACTCGCGGCGCAGGTTCTCGGCGCGGGTGAGCTCCTGGTTTTGGGAGATGAGCTGGCGTTGCTGGGAGTCGATGCGCTCGAGCAGCGGCTCGATCTCTTGATAGGTGGCATGAGCCAGGGGGTACGCCACGTCGATCTGGTTCAAGGGCGCCAAAATGCGTCGGGCCAACAGGCGAGAGAGGCCCAGAGACAAAAGGCCCAGTATCCCTACGGTCATCGCCAAAGGAAAGGCGATGGACTGCACGATGGCAAAGTAGGATGGGCGAATCTCAGATGCTCGGAGCACGCAGGAGTTGGCCATGCGAGCCGCGGCGTAGATGGAGTCTTGATCGAGCGTCTCCGAATGGCGCACCACCGAGCTGGCGCCCGTCGCCTGGGCTTCCACAAACTCCGGGCGATTGGCGTGGCTCTCTGTCACCTCGCCGTGGCTGTCATAGAGCACCTGGCCGCCCTCGCCGATGAGGGTATAGCGTATGTTCTCGCCAAACTGCAGCTTAAGGGCGTCGACGTCTTGCTCTACCGGATCATCTCCCATAGTTTGCACCGCCTGCCAGACCACAGACTGCAGTCGGGTGGCCGCCGCCTGCTCTTGGGAAAAGTGAAAGAATGCCGAGAAGAGAGCAGCAAAGCATCCTATGACTGTCAGCGAGCTGGCAAACAGTGCGACAAAAAGGCTGCGGGATAGCTTATGAGACCCCTTTGGTCTCACTCTCATAGAGGCTTTTGCCAACTTAGGCCTCCAGCGCATAACCTATGCCGCGCACAGTTTTGATGAGCGAGTCGCAACCGGGGGCAACCTGCGCGAGCTTTTGGCGCAGAGTCTGGATGTGGACGTCTACGGTGCGGGTGTTCTCGGTATAGGCCCAACCCCACACATGCTCTAAGAGCTGCGAACGGGAAAGCACGCGGCCGGGATGTTCCATAAGCTCTTGGAGCAGCGAGAACTCTTTAAGGGTGAGCGTCACTTCTGCCCCTTGGGCAAAGGCTTTATGGGAGGCTGCATCCAGCGTCAGAGGGCCGCAGACTAAAAGGTCCGCGCCTTGTGAGGTCGTCGTCCCATGGGCCCGCCTGAGCAGGGCTTTGGTACGGCTGGCCAGCTCCATCATGCCAAAGGGCTTGGCCAAGTAATCGTCGGCGCCTGCGTCAAGACCGGTGACCTTGTCTATCTCGCTGCCCTTGGCAGAAAGCATCATCACAGGTATATGCGCCAATCCGGGATGGGCGCGCATCTCGGCCAACAGGGCTAGGCCGTCTTTTCCTGGCAACATGATGTCCAACAAGACGGCCTCTGGCATCTGGCGCCTGCAGGCTTCAAAGAAGCAGTCGCCGTTGGGAAATCCGCAGGCCTCGACACCAGCTGCCTTGAGGGCATAGATGGCAAGATCGCGTATATTTTGATCATCTTCGACGTAGTAGACCATAGCCTGATACACAGCCTTTCTTGGGATATCCCAAAAGCTTAACCAAAGCGACCAGTCACATAGTCGAGGGTGCGCTTATCGGCAGGCTGTGTAAAGAGCTGCTGAGTGTCGCCTGTCTCTACCATCTCGCCCATGAGAAAGAAGGCCGCCTTGTCGGAGATGCGCAGCGCCTGGAGCATGTTGTGGGTCACCATGATAAGCGTGTAACGGTCTTTGAGCTGGACTACTAGCTCCTCAATTTTAGCGGTTGAGATGGGGTCCAAGGCGCTGGTGGACTCGTCTAAGAGCAAGACCTCGGGTTTTACTGCCAGGGCGCGGGCAATGCAGAGACGCTGCTGCTGGCCGCCCGAGAGTCCGAGGGCGCTTTTGTGCAGGCGATCCTTCACCTCGTCCCAAAGGGCGGCATCGCGCAGCGACTGCTCCACCAGCGCATCCAGCGACTCCCGCTTCTTGACGCCATGGGTGCGCGGGCCAAAGGCGACGTTGTCGTAGATGCTCATGGGGAAAGGGTTGGGCTGCTGAAAGACCATGCCCACGCGTCGGCGCAGGTCGTTCAAAGGCACTTCCTGGTACACATCGCTGCCGTCCAGCTCCACGGCGCCGGTGATGGTGCAGCCCGGTACCAGGTCGTTCATGCGGTTGAGGGTCTTGAGCAGGGTGGACTTCCCACACCCCGAAGGGCCGATAAGCGCCGTCACCTGATGGGCGGGAAACTCAAGGTCGATGGATTTCAGCGCCTGGAACAAGCCGTAGCGAAGGTCCAGGCCGTGCACCTGCATCTTGGCGGCAGCGGTCGGATGGGGCTGGGGCGAGGGAGCGGTCTCAATCCCGGAGGCCGCGGGTTTCTCGGCAACCGCATCAAGGGTGGCAAAAGCATTCATGGATGATCTTTCTGATAGGGGGTTTGAGGGCGGCAAGGGGAGGGCAGACGCCGTCGGTGCGCTAAGAGAGGCGGGCATTGAGCCTGTCGACCACCCAGTTGGCGCCGCCGTTGAGCAAGGCCACCAACCCCAGCAGCACCACAGCGGTGGCGTAGGCTTCGTTGGTGTGAAGGCCTTCGCTGGCGAGCACGTACATGTGAACGGCCAGGGTTCGGGTAGAGTCAAAGAGCGCGGCTGCCCCTTGAGTCGCGAAATGGGGGATTTGAGCGACCGTGCCTGCGGTAAACAAGAGGGCGGCCACTTCGCCTACGCAGCGGCCAAAGGCCAAAAGCAGCCCGCCAAAGATGCCGGGCATGGCGCTGGGCAGCACGCAGCGAACGATGGTGCGCAGCATGCCGGCCCCCAGAGCCAGTCCTCCCTGTTTGTAGCTTTGAGGCACTGCCAAGAGAGCCTCCTCGGTGGTGCGCATGAGCAGCGGAAGCACCATGATGGCCAGCGTGCAGGCACCTGAGACCAGGGAAAGCCCCCAGCCCAAGATGGTGGTGAAGCAGAGAAGCCCAAAGAGCCCGAAGACTATGGACGGCGTACCTTGAAGCGTCTCGGCCGTAAGGCGCACCAAACGCACGAAGCGGCTGCGAGGCTTGGCATATTCCACCAGGTAGATCGCCGAGGCAATGCCCACCGGCGCCGCGATGGCCAGGGCGAGCAGCGCCATGAGCAAGGTGTTTACCAGCGCGGGCATCAGCGACACGTTGGTGGAGTCGTACTCCCAGGCAAAGAGCCGAGGCGTCAGGTGAGGCACTCCATTGATCAGGATGAAGCCCACCAACAAGACCAGTACCCCTGCCGAGAGAAGCGCCCCCAGCCATACGCATCCGCGCAAGAGCTTGGCGCTCATAAGGCTTCACCTCGCCTCTTGATGGCACTGAAGAGCAGGCTCAACGCCATCACGAAGACGAACAGCACCACTCCAGTAGCGATAAGGGCCCCTCTGTGAAGCCCTGCTGCGTACCCCATCTCTAGCACGATGTTGGCAGTGAGGGTGCGCACACCTGCGAGCAGCGACTCGGGAACGATCGGTTGGTTTCCGGCCACCATGACCACGGCCATGGTCTCGCCGATGGCGCGACCTACGCCCAGCACCACCGCTGCCAAGATGCCCGAAGCAGCCGCAGGCACCAGTACGCAAAACACCGCACGCTCATGGGAGGCCCCCAGTGCCACGGCCCCCTCGTAATAGCTCTGCGGCACCGCGTCCAGAGCGTTTTTGGAGATCGTGATGACGGCAGGCAAGATCATGATGCCCAACAACAGGGATGCCGATAAAAGCGACAGTCCGTTGCCCGGGCCTAGGGCACGCACCCAAGGCACGAGGACCATGAGGCCAAAGAAGCCGTAGATAACCGAGGGAATGCCTGCCAAAAGCTCGATGCCAGCCCTGAGTGGGGCTGCGAGCTTTGGGGTTGCGAACCGCGAGAGAAAAATGGCAGTGAGCACTCCTGCCGGCACCCCTATAAGCATGGCGCCGGCAGTGACATAGACGCTGCCCACAATCATGGGGAAGATGCCAAAGAGATCGTTGCCGGGACGCCAGGTGCTTCCCAACAAGAACTGGGGAAGGCCGATCTTGGCAATTGCGGGGATGCCGTTGGCAAAGAGGAACAAGCAGATCAGAGCCACCGCGGCGATGGAGAAGGCGGCAGCCGTCCAAAAGACCGTTTGGGCACAGGCCTCTTTTAGTTGGCTGGCAAAACGCAGGCGCTGAGGCGAGAGGGATTTGCCATGGGGCTGTGGGAAGGCGTTGGGTCGAGGCTCTGCAAGCGTCGCAGAGTGTTGGGAGTCAACAGACAGGGCCATGGGCTACTTCACCGCTTCGGACCAGGTGGTGACAGTGCCATTGAAGATGTCTTTTACCTGAGAAGAGCTAAGCCCATCCGCGAAAAAGCCCGGCGTCACGATGACTGCGATGCCGTCTTGGGCTATGGCCACCACTTCCAAGGAGGAGCTAAGCTCTGAGTCCTTGAGATCGCGAGAAGACATCCCCACATCGCAGGTGCCTTGGGTAGCCATGGTGATGCCGGTGGTGGAATCCGACTGCTGCACCTCCACGGTCACCTGTGGATTGACCGCTTTGTAGGCTTCGGCCAGCTTTTCCATCACGGGCGTCACCGAGGAGGAGCCGGCCACTACCACCTTGCCCTCTATCTGGCGGGCTTCGTAGGAGGGTGCAGAGGATGCGGTAGGTATGTAGTGGTTCTCGGCCACCACGGCCTGGCCTTCAGCGCTCATGATGAAGTTCTTGAAGTCTTGGGCCGCTGCCGAAGCGCCGTGAGGTACGACAATATTAAAGGGTCGGGAGATTTTATAAGAGCCGTTCTGCACGTTTTCTGGCGTAGGCTCGACGTCGTCGATGGTAAGGGCCTTCACAGAATCATTGAGCGACCCTAAAGAGACGTAGCCTATGCCGGCAGGGTCTCCGGCGATGGAGGTCATCATGACCGAGGTGGAGTTGGTGATAGTGGCTGCAGACGTGGTGGTGTCTACCTTGCTGCCGTCGGCACCCTTCTCTTCGAGGCCAAAGAGCTCGACAAAAGCGCTGCGGGTGCCCGAGCCGTCTTCGCGGGAGTATACAGAGATCTGCTGGTCTGTCTGCGCCTGGGCTTGGGCGTTGTCCGTTGGTTGAGATCCGCAGCCAACGAGTGCCAGCGCGCCCATAAGGGCGGCTGAGGTTGCCAGATGCAAAAACGTTCGACGAGTAGGAAGCGGTGCCATAACGATGCGTCCTTTCTAAGGGGGCACGCCTGGTTTGCGGGTTCTCACGTTGACCTACAAAACTTAAGGAAACCCAGGCGGCCGATGACGCCTCTTAGCATGGAGGCGCTCTATCAAGGGATGCTCAGACCTAAGTAAGGCTTCTGCAAAATTGCGATGAGGCTTTCAAAGCAGTGGCGGGACTTCTGTGGACTAAAAAAGCTCTTGCAAAGCGATGCTCATCTGTACATACTGTACTTATCGGGTATACACAGTATGCTCAACGAGGTGCCCAGAGACGTTTGGAATCCTCGGGCTGCGAACAAGGACGCTTGGGCGCAGCGGGCTTCGCCAGGGACGCCGGGCGAAGCAGTACAGAAAGGACACTCACTTGGAACTGGTGATTTCAAACTCCAGCGGCAAGCCCATCTACGAGCAAATTTGCGAGCAGATAAAAACCGCCATCATGACCGGCGACCTTGAAGAAGGCGAGCAGCTGCCCTCCATCCGGTCGCTGGCCAACAGCCTGCGAGTGAGCGCCATCACCACCAAACGCGCCTACGCAGATCTGGAAGCCACCGGCTTCATCACCACCATGCCTGGCAAAGGCAGCTTTGTGGCTGGCGGCAACAGCGAGCTTTTGCGCGAGGAACAACTGCGCGAGGTGGAGGAGCTCCTTGGCCAGGCGGTGGAAAAGGTTCGCTCGCTGGGGCTTGCCAACGAAGAGATAGATGAAATGCTTTCGCTCGTTATGGACTAGCCTCTATTTGTAAGGAAAGGATTCCAACCATGGCAACCCTTGATCCCACTGCCCCTCTTATCCTGGCGCGTGGGCTCACAAAATACTACGAAGACTTTTCCCTTAAAGCTGTGAACCTGGAAGTGGCCCCGGGCGAGGTGGTGGGGTTTATCGGCAAGAATGGGGCCGGCAAGACCACTACCTTGAAGGCGCTTTTGGGGCTCATCAAGCTCGATGGGGGAGAAGCGCAGGTGCTCTCCTGTCCCAGCTCGCTGCTGGGAGGCGCCCAAGGAAATGACGCCAAGGAGCATCTGGGGGTGGTATTTGACAGCACCCCTTATCCCGGCAGCCTCACAGTGGCCGACGTTTCTGCCATAGGATCCTATGCCTACGAGACCTGGGATGCTCCGCGTTTTTGGGAGCTTGCTCGCGAGGCCGGCCTTGATAAGGATAAAAAGGTCGAGGACCTCTCCCGCGGCATGGGCATGCGCCTGCAGCTGGCCATGGCCTTGAGCCACGACTCGCGAGTGCTGGTGTTGGATGAGGCCACGGCGGGGCTCGACCCCATCGCTCGAGACGAGATCCTCGAGGTGCTTCGCGACTATGTGTCAGACGGCGAGCGCGGCATCTTGATGAGCAGCCACATCACCTCTGACCTGGAGCACATCGCCGACCGCGTGGTATGCATCGACGACGGCGCCATCGTCTTCGACCTGGCCCGCGAAACCATCACCGACGAGATGGGTGTGGCGCACTGCCGCACCTCGGATTTGGAGCGGGTGCAAGCGGCGGGGATCATCGATCCCGATGCCTGGCGGCAGCTTCATAAGGGCATGTCCTGGGATCTTTGGGTGCCCGATCGCTTCGCGTTCCAGGAGAGCTTCCCTCAGATCCCCTGCGACCCGTTAAGCATTGATGAGTACATGACTCTTTTATTCAAAGGTGGCGACCGATAAATGAAACCTGCCTTCCTGGTAGATCTTAGGGTCTATCGCGACTATTTGATGCGCACCTTCCGCATCGCCCTGGTGATCACGGTCTTTGAGATGGTGGCGCTTCAGAGCATGGCGCCTGTGCCTGGCATGATGGGCACGATTCTTCTCATTGGCTGCGCTCAGACCGGCCTCACCAACGATTCCCATGGGTGGGAGTGCGCACGCCTGGTCATGCCCATCTCTCGGCGCGAAGTGGTCTATGCCCGCTACTGCATTGCGGCAGCGGTAGGGCTTCTGGCTGCGCTCCTGGGCGCGGTTATCTGCGTGGCGGTGGGGCTGGTGGCTTCCGGCCTGGACCTGCCTGCCGAGCAAGCCGCCGCCTTTGCTCTTACCGCCGAGAACCTAGGCGTCATGGCGCTGTCGTCTTCTCTGATCTTGCTTATAGGCTGCGTGATGTTGGGCATCCTTTTGGCCGTGGGCTTCAAGCTGGGAATGACCAAGACTACCCAACAGCTGCCCTTCATCCTTTTGCTGGTCACTTTGGTGCCTCTGATCGTGCTGTCCGCCTTTGGCATGATGGATAACTCGCCGCTAGACGCCCTGGTGGCATCGCTGGGCGGTGTGCTGGACGGGTTGTTTGCCCAAGGCTGGGTGCTCATTCTGACGTGCGTTGCCATTGTGTGCGTAGGGCTTGTGGTGTTGGCGCTTACCGCCCAACTGGCCGCGAAGTTCTACGAGGCCAGAGATTTTTAATTGGTGGCAAGGGCAATGCGGAGCTAGGCGGATATACCGGCTGGACATGGCGCTGAGGAACGGCGCGACTCGAAAGAGAGGCTTAAAGCGGATCCAAAAGCGGGCTGCCTGACGGCTCTAAGGCAGATAGGAAGACGATCACTTTGAGGCTGGGGCGTGAGAGAAGAAAGAGATGGACCGGAAGAAGCTGCTTTGTGTCCTCTGAAAAAGTACTACGTTAGCTACCTTATAATGTATAGAAATTAGTGACTTATCTGCATTAACGCAGATAAGTATGTATCAACATGTAGCGTATGTAGTATTAATTCAGAGTGTGTCCAAGGACTGTATGGAACAGAATCCTATGAGCCGCAGAGTTCCATGTGCTGCCATAGAGTCCCGGTACCCGGGCGCCCCAGCGCGGTGTGGAGCCCATGTTTGCAGCATCTGCTCCGCGACAACGCACTGGGGATCCCGCCTAGGGCCGGCAGCCCGTATCAGCCTGTATTCTGCAGGCCGGCAGCAACGCCGCTCACGGTGCACAAGATTAGGTACGTAAGCTCTGCGCGCTCCTCGTCGCTTAGGCTGTCAGTCTTGCGCAGGCGTTCCAGCGATCGCACCTGGGCCAGCGACAGCACGTTCACAAAGGGCAGGCGCATGCGCACCAGCGGCCCCAGTACGCGGCGGTTTTGCAGCGGCCACTCGTTGCCGGTGATCCGCAGCACCCAGGAGCGCGTCAAAGCCATCTCGTCCAGCACGGTCTTAGCCAAATCGTCGCGGTCGCCTAGGGCCAAATACATGCGAGCCAAGCGCTTGTCGGTCTTGGCCAGAGACATCTCGATGTTGTCGATAAACGTGGTGAACAGCGGCCAGGTCTCGTAGGCCTTGCGCAAAAGCTCTAGGTCGCCCAGGGTCTCGCAGGCAGTGCCCAGGCCATACCAGGCGGCCAGGTTCATGCGCGCCTGGGACCAGGAGAAGATCCAGGGAATGGCGCGCAGGTCGTCCAGCGACTTGGCGCCCAGGCCACGCTTTGCAGGGCGGGAGCCAATGGGCAACAGGCCAATCTCTGTGAGCGGGGTGACCTCGCCAAACCATTCCACAAAGCCATCGGTGCCCAGAAGCTCCTCATACTTGGCGCGGGAGGCTTCCTCAAGCACCTGGGTCATAGGGGCGAACTGCTGGGTGGCGCCGGTGTTGATGTTTTGCACCGAGGTGCTGGCATGGGTGAGGGTGGCTCCGGCCACGCTCTCGATATGGCGGCGGGCCAAGGTGGAGTTGCCATAGCGGGCAAAGATGACCTCGCCCTGCTCGGTGAGCTTGAAGCAACAGTTCACTGAGCCCTTGGGCTGGGAGAGCACCGCGCGGTTGGCCGGGCCGCCGCCGCGGCCTACCGCTCCGCCGCGACCATGCATGAGCACCAGGTCGATGGCGTTGCGGCGTGCCCAGTCAGCGATATCGTGCTGGGCCTGATGGAGCACAAAGGTGGCGGTGGTGGGACCGGCGTCTTTGGAAGAGTCGGAGTAGCCCAGCATGACTTCCATGCGGCGCCCGGTTTGGGCCAGGCGACGCTGAACGTCGGGCAGCTGGATGATCTCATCTAGGGTATCCACGGCGTTTTGGAGGTCTGTCACCTGCTCGAACAGGGGAATGACGTCCAGCTGGGGAACGTCTTTCTCGTGGGCGAAGGCCAGGCGTGCCAGCTCGTAGACGTTGGCGATATCCTGGGCGCACTGGGTGAACGAGATGATGTAGCGTCTGGCAGCGGCCACGCCGTTCTTGCGCTGGATGGTGCCGATGGCGCGGAAGGTGTCCAGCACTTCGCGGGTCATGGGCGCCAGCTCGCCGTTCTCGCCCCAGCGGCCATGCTCGCGGATGTCTTCCAAGGCGCGGGCATGCACCAGGGAGTGCTGGCGAAATTCCATCTCTACCAGGGAGAACCCAAAGCTTTGGGCTTGCCAGATGAGCTTTTGGAGAGGGCCGTAGGCCTCGCGGACAGCGCCGGCCTCGGCAAGGGAGCGCTGGACCACCAAGAGGTCTGCGATGTATTCCTCAGGAGAGCTATACATGATGTCTGCCGTGCGGGCCACTGTGGCGGCGAGGCGCTCGGAGATCACCAGCATGACGGCGCGGTGGGTCTCTCGGGTGGACATGCCGGCTGCCTTGGAAGTGAGCACCTCGCTCATCTCCACCTGATGGTTCCACAGATTCAGTAGCTCTTTGGAGGGCTTGGTGAAGACGGTGTCCAGCGTAAGGTTGCGGCCCACGTCTGCCGTGCGCTCAGCCAGGCGGGTCAAGGCATGGACGCGGTATTTCTCGGCCACCAGGCGGCTCACCTTGGCGGTGACGTTGGGGTTGCCGTCGCGGTCGGAGCCAATCCAGCTGCCAGGATGGAAGAAGGCAAGGCAGAGGGGTGGCACGGCGCCGGCTTTGTCGCCCAGCTCCCAGTCGTCGAAGCGACGGTAGACCTGGGGCACCACGTCAAAGAGGGTGTGATCAAAGATGTCGATGACGGTGTCGGCCTCTTCCACCGGCGTGGGCTTGCGGTGAGAGATAGGGGAGGTGCGCAGCATGGAGGAGATTTCCTGAAGCATGCGACGGTCGATCTCTGCTTGAGTGGCGCCGGTGGCGCCTGAGCGCTCCTCCAAAAGCTCGGAGATGCGGCGGATCTTGCCGGCGATGGCCTTGCGGCGGGCCTCCGTGGGGTGGGCGGTGAACACCGGGCGGAACTCCAGACGGTTCAAGATGCCCTGAGCTTTGGCGCGGCCGCGCTCCTCCAGGAGGTTGTAGAAGCCCACGGTGAGGTCGTTCACTGGATCCTCTGCCGAGGTGGTGGGCACTTGGGCCTCGCGCTCGCGCAGGGCATGGACGCGGTAGTTCTCCTCGCAGATGTTGGCCAGGTGGAAGAAGACCGTGAAGGCGCGCACCACCAGCGTGGCCTCAGAAGTGGTGAGGTTGTCGTAGGTCTCGATGGCGTCTTCAAAGGCGCAGTCGGCGTCGAAGTCTTCGATGAGCTCCCGGTAGTCCTCGGGCATTTGGGCATCCGGCGAGATGTTGACGATGATGGAGTCTACCAGCAGGCGGTCGAACACCGCCAGCAGCTTGGGGTCGCACTCTTCCAGCACGGTACGCACCAGGTGCAAGAAGAGCCAGATGTTGTGCTGCAGCTCTGGAGGGGTCTTAAGGAACGCCAGCGCCTCCTCGGCCATTGCGCGCTTGTCCACCCCCTCGATACCTGGATTGATCGCTCGATCGATGGGATGTGTCTCAACGTGCGCCACGCCCAACTCCTCGCTCTAGGTCATCTACCAAGTCGATTGCACTCTATCCCAATTGGGTGTCGCGGGTGTTTCTATATCCTCTAAAACATCATTGGGCCAAATGCCCGAAATAGACCCAAAATGCACCCCCAGTGCTGGGGTTCTTAATTTGGCCGACCATTCTGAGCCAAAGCTGTAGGTTTTCTTGGGACTACCTGTAAACTGTCTGCTAAGTATTCTCACATTTAGATTTGTTTTTCCATTAGAGAGGGACTCATGACTTCATCTCCTGATGCCCCGCCTTGCCGAGAAGCCCATCCCTCGACCGTTGAGACCCCTGTGCTGGACGTGGCCGTTATCGGCGCTGGGGCCGTGGGGTGCGCTCTCGCGCGAGAGCTCTCCTATGAGCAGCTGAACGTGGCCGTTTTCGAGGCTGAGCCCGACGTGGGCTGCGGCACGTCCAAGGCCAACTCGGGCATTGTCCACGCGGGCTTTGATGCGGCTCCCGGCTCGCTCATGGCGCGCCTCAATGTGGCCGGAGCCGCCCTCATGCCGCAGCTCTGCCGCGACCTCGACATTCCCTACGAGCAAAATGGCTCGCTGGTGCTGGCCTTCGATAGAGCCGACATCCCCCGCTTGGAGGAGCTGGCCTCCCGAGGCTGCTCCAACGGGGTGGAGGGGCTCGAGGTGATAGGCCAAGAGCGCCTACGCCGTCTGGAGCCTCATGTGTCGCCTGAGGCAGTGGCCGCTCTTTGGGCGCCCACCGCAGGCATCGTGGACCCTTTCATGCTCTGCGTGGCTCAGGCCGAGTTGGCTGCCGATAATGGCGTCTGGTTCCACCTGTCAGAGCCGGTGGGGCAGGTGCATCGCCTGAACGCCCAGGATGAGGTCTCTTCTCA
Organism: Muricaecibacterium torontonense; assembly: GCF_004793925.1. NCBI lineage: Bacteria > Bacillati > Actinomycetota > Coriobacteriia > Coriobacteriales > Atopobiaceae > Muricaecibacterium > Muricaecibacterium torontonense. Next base: position 448,342 of record NZ_SRYE01000002.1, read on the forward strand.
AGAGGCAGCAGCGCTCTCGCAGGGAGCCCGCTGGTGCGTCGCTACTGCCCGGGGCGCCTACTATTGCCGATGCGTGGCAGCTGCGGCGGGGCTCTTCTCGGCAGACTTGTATAACCCGTGGGTCCCCCAAGAGCAGAGGCTCTCTATAACCCCTCGGCGCGGGTCCTACTATTTATTGGACATATCGGCAGAGCCGGCGCCTTGCCACACGCTCTTCCAGTTGCCAGGGCCCAAGGGCAAGGGCGTGCTCGTGGCCCCCACCGTTCATGGAAACACGCTGGTGGGTCCCACTGCGGTGGATGTGGACGATCCTGAGGCCACCTGCACCTCGGCGGCCGAGCTGGCCGCTATCGCGCAGCTTGCCCACCAAAGCTTTCCGAAACTCGATCTCAAGGCAACCATCACTTCTTTTGCGGGGCTCAGGGCGCATGAGGCAGGCCACGAGTTTGTCGTCCGCGAAGTGGCGCCCGGCTATGTGCATGCGGCCGGCATCGAGTCACCCGGGCTTACCGCCTCTCCTGCCATAGCGCTCATGATGAAAGAGCTATTAGGTAACCAATTGCATTATATTGCCAACAGACAGTCAGGACGCACGCGCAAGGGGCCTGTGAAGACCCGGGAGCTCTCCGTCGAACAGCTGGCTTTGCTGGTGGAGTCAGATCCTGCCTATGGCGAGATCATTTGCCGCTGCGAGCAGATCAGTGCAGGGGAGATCCTGGATGCCTGCTCGCGATCGATCCCTGTGACCACCACCGATGGGGTGAAGCGCCGCGTGCGCGCCGGGATGGGCCGATGCCAAGGGGGATTTTGCCTTCCCCGCGTCATAGAGCTGGTGGCCCAGGCCGCCTTGCTTCCCCAAGAGGCCATAGGCAAAAACTCCAGTGAGGCCCCCTGGATCACAGGTCCTGTGAAGGAGGGGTTGTAATGGCGTCGTGCAGACAACAGGTAGACCTCGCCATTGTAGGGGGCGGCCCTGCAGGGCTTGCTGCGGCGCTGGCAGCCCAGGAAGCCGGCGTCGAGTCCATCTGCGTCTACGAGCGCGACGAGCGCCTGGGCGGCATCTTGAACCAGTGCATCCACAATGGCTTTGGGCTCCACCGCTTTGGAGAGGAGCTTACCGGCCCCGAGTATGCGGAGCGATATATAGACGCACTTATAGATGCTGGCGTAGACTATCAAGTAGGTACCACGGTGCTTAATATAACGCCAGACCTCGAGATTATGGCTTCCAGTGCCCAGGGGGTGCAGGTTGTTCAAGCGGGAGCCATAGTGCTTGCCATGGGATGCCGGGAGCGTCCGCGCGGCGCGCTCTCCATCCCCGGCTATAGGCCGGCAGGCATCTATACCGCCGGCACAGCTCAGCGGCTGGTGAACATGGAAGGCTTCATGCCTGGCCGCCGAGTGCTTGTCTTGGGTTCTGGCGACATCGGCCTCATCATGGCGCGGCGCCTCACGTTGGAGGGCGCTCAGGTGGTAGGCGTTGCCGAGCTCATGCCCTACTCCGGCGGGCTTAAGCGAAATATTGTGCAATGTTTAGAAGACTTCGACATCCCCCTTTGGCTCTCTTGCACGGTGGTAGGCATTTTGGGCAAGGAGCGCGTGGAGGCTGTGACGCTGGCCCAGGTAGACAGCGCAGGTGCGCCCATAGCAGGTACCGAGCGCACCCTGGAATGCGACACCCTCTTGCTCTCCTGCGGCCTGCTGCCAGAAAACGAGCTTTCCCGCCAGGCCGGTGTAACTCTTAATAAGGCAACCGGTGGCCCTATAGTGACTCAAAGCTTGGAAACATCGGTTCACGGCATCTTTGCTGCAGGCAACGTATTGCATGTGCACGACCTGGTGGACTATGTGAGCGAAGAGGCTGCCCAGGCAGGCAGGGCAGCGGCTGCTTACCTGGCAGTCCGCTCGCGCGAACCGGAGTGCCTTCGCTTTCCTGCTGCCGAGAAGCAAACCAGGCAACCAGTAGCCCAATATGAACAAGAAGCAGCTGCGATATCGAGCACCTATGCCCCCATAGCCCTAGAGGCAGGGACGGGCGTGCGCTACAGCGTGCCTTCCACCATTGATGTGGGCTGCCTCGAGGGTCCAGCGCAGATACGCTTTAGGGTCGCCAATGTCTTTAAGGACGCTTCTTTGGTGGTCCAAGGGCGCACGCGCCAAGGGGAACAGGTGGAGGTGCTTCGCCGCAATAAGCCAGCCATGGTCCCTGCAGAGATGGAAACCGTTGCCATTCCTGCAGCGAAACTGCTCACAGAAGCAGGAGAGCCATGGGTCGGCCTTACTATCTTGGTAGAGGAGGCTTCATGAGCTGTCTTACCGCCCCAACACAGCCGCTGGATTGCCGCTCGGACGGATCATGCGTCGAGAAAAATGCAGCAGGCCAGCCCAAAGAGCTCGTCTGCATCCGTTGCCCGTTGGGGTGCACGCTCCAAGGGCAACTGGCAGAAGGAGAGTGGCATGTCGAAGGCAACCGTTGCCCGCGAGGCGAGGCCTATTTCATAAAAGAGGCCACCAGCCCCTCTCGCACGGTTACAGGGCTGGTGCGCGTGGCAGGTGGTCAATTGCCGGTGGTCTCGGTAAAAACGGTGCCGGAGGTGCCAAAAGACCGGGTGATGGATGTGGCCCGGGGTCTGGCTGCCTTAGAGGCGTTAGCTCCCGTATCCATCGGTCAGGTGTTGGAGGACGATTTTCTCGGCACCGGCGCTTCCCTTATCGCTACCAAGTCGGTGGGAAAGAAGGCTTAGATGACTGACGTAGCCCAACTCAAGGATGATCATGTGGACTATGGGAGCCTCCGTGTTGATCCGGGCGCCTCCTACCTTTTGGCGCTGGATCATGGCACGACATCGTCGCGGGCGATCTTGTTTGACCATGATCGACAGGTGGTGGCGCTGGCCCAAAAAGAAGGGGCGCTCAGCTATCCTGCACCGGGCTGGGTGGAGCAGGACGCCATGGGGGTATGGCTGGACACCATGGCGGTTATGGCGCAGGTGATGAACGAGAGCGGTATCGACCCTGCTGCCATCTGCGCCATCGGCATCTCCAACCAGCGAGAGACCTGTCTTTTATGGGATCGCAAAACGGGGCTTCCGGTGGGGCCGGCTATCGTGTGGCAGTCGCGCCAGACGGCCGATATCTGCGATCGCTGGAAGGCCCAAGGTCTCGAGCCGTTGGTGCGCCAACGCACCGGGCTTCGCATAGACCCTTATTTCTCTGCCTCCAAGATCGTGTGGATGCTGGAAAACCTGCCAGGGGTAAGGGAGCGGGCTCAGGCGGGCGAACTGCTCTTTGGCACCATGGACACCTGGCTGGTGTGGAAGCTCACGGGCGGGTGCGTGCATGCCACCGACCCTTCCAACGCCTCTCGCACGCTGCTGTGCAATATTGAGACCGCCACCTGGGATTCTGAGCTTTTGGAAGCCTTTGGGATTCCAGAGCAAATCCTGCCTGACATTCTTCCTACCTCAGCAGTGCGGGGAACCACAGCCCAATGGGCCTTCTTTGGGGCAGAGGTGCCCATCAGCTCCTGCGTGGGAGATCAGCAGGCTGCGCTCTTTGGGCAGCTGTGCCTGGAGCCGGGGATGACCAAAAACACCTACGGCACCGGCGGGTTCCTCTTGATGAATACCGGCGATACTATCGTGCGCTCCGAGCAGGGATTGCTCTCAACCATCGCCTGGCAAATTGGCGACACTGTCACCTATGCGCTGGAAGGCTCCATCTTTGTGTCCGGCGCGCTTATGAAGTGGCTCAGAGACGGTTTGCACCTCTTCGACGACGTTAAGGACTCCTGCGCCATCGCTCAAGAGGCGGGGAGCTCTGGCGGCGTCTATGTGGTGCCTGCCTTCACGGGTCTGGCTACGCCCTATTGGGATGCGCGGGCTACCGCCTCTATCGAAGGCATCACTTTTTCCACAGGTTCGGGCCACATAGTGCGGGCAGCCCTTGAAGCCATGGCCTACCAGGTAAAAGACGTGCTAGAAGTCATGGAGCGGGAATCTCACATAAAGATTGGCACCCTTAAAGTGGACGGTGGGGCGGCGGCGAACGACTTCTTGCTGCAGTTCCAGTCTGACCTGTGCGGCAGCGCTGTGGAGCGCTTTTGCGTCCATGAGCTCACAGCCCTGGGCGCCGCATTTTTGGCGGGTTTGGCGGTGGGCTTTTGGGATTGGGGCGACCTGGCCATTCAGGTGGATCGCCGCTTCGAGCCCCAGCGGCCCCCGCAGGTCATGGCCCAGGCCTATGCTGGTTGGCGCTGCGCGGTGGAGGCCTGCCGTGCGTTTAAGCCCTCAGGTGTTACCGTGGCATAATCATGGCCCGCGTCTATCGCACCGATCCAGGAGGATTCATGATCAAGCTCGTGCTTACCGATTTGGACGGGACGCTCATTCCCGACGCTCAAGAAGGAGTGTCGCCCAATACCGAGGCGGCCATTCGTGAGCTCAAAGCAGCCGGCATCGCCTTTGGTCCCTGTACCGGGCGCCCCGTCAACATGCTGCCGGATCTCTTTCACAACCAGCTGGACCTCTATGCCACCGGCGTCTATGAGAACGGGACTTTGGGTTTCATCGATGGGGTTGAAGCCTTTCGCCACACCTACCCAGGAAAGGCTCTCAATAGGCTGGGTCATTTTGTGGCGGAGCAGGGCTTCTCAGAGCTCACGTTGTTCGATCCGCTCCATGGTCCCTCAGAACGTTATGGCAAAGAGCGCCTGGAGGAATTGGATCAGCTGGATTTGAGCGCCTATTCCAAGGCCAACCTGCATTTCGACTCGCTCGAGGAGCTGCCGGGGATCGCAGAGGTCCTGCGCGCCCGATTCCCCGAGTTTGATTTTGTGATGCCTGTGACCGATCAGGCGCTCCTGGACATCCTGCCTCATGGTATATCCAAAGCCAACGGTGCCCTCGAGCTTGCCCAGCGCATGGGAATCGCCCCCGAGGAAGTGCTGGTGTTTGGCGATTCGGACAACGATTTTGAGTTCCTGAGCGCCTTTCCCCATTCGGTGGCCATGGCCAACGGCTCCGAGAAAGTCAAGGCTGCCGCCCGCTACACTATTGGTCAAAGCAAGGATTACGCAGTAGCTGCTGCCCTGCGTGAGCTGGCAGCTTGTGCGCGAAAGGAGTCTTGAGTGCCGCTCAAGAAATCAAAGGCTCAAGACGCAGCAGGCTTTATCTTTCACACGTTGGGAGATCGCCCCACTCAGTCGGCTCGAGATTGGGTGAAATCCCAGGTCTTAGGGGTCGAGCAGCGCTATAGGATACTGGTGTTGGCGTGTTGCCTTATAGGGGTGGTCGCCATGTTTGTCGCCTATGGGATGCCCGTGGCTCCTCTGGCGCTCACCCTGGCGGTGGATGGCGCGTTTATCGGCGCGGCCATCGGCTTTGTGAAGCTCTTCTCGTTGCGTCAAAAGCTGGGTAGTGCATTCTCTTATGTGTTGGACGAAGACTGCGACCCCCAGACCTTTGCCGATCGCTACCTGGCCTACATCGAGAGCCTGTGGCCTCACGATTTGGTGGTGCCCCTATGGAACTATTGCCGAGGCCTGCGCTGGCAAGGCCGTTGGGACGATGCGCAGCGGCTTATGGACGCCTACGCCCAAAAGCATGGGGTGACCTCGGGGTCGGCCGCGTTTTGCTACCACCAAGTGCGTGCCTATTGCGCCTATGACCAGCGCGACGCCGCTTCTATGATCGACGAGGTCCACGCCCTCCAAGCCCTCGACACCTCGGGAGTGAGTCCTACCTTTGTGGAAGGTGTCTCTCAGCTGGTGTCTTTAGCCAACATCCTCACGCTGGAAGACGGCAAAGACTATGACCAGGTGTTTGAAGCAGTTGAAGGTATCTTTGATAGGGTGACTCCCGTCCAACGAGTAGAATTCGCCTTGCACCTGGCGCTTTGCGCCCCTAGTCGCTCTCAGGCGATGGAATGGTTGGGCTATACCACCAAGCATGGAGGCACCACCTGGTGTCTTAAAGAGGCCAAGCGCATGCGCCAGCAAGGACCGGTGGCGCTGGGGTAGATATATGCACGACATTGGCAGAAAGGAAGGTCCCATGCCTGACAAGTTTGTAGAGATCGATCCCAAAGACCTGCAGTTCAATCCCTTCGAGATGATCGGCGACGACTGGATGCTCATCACCGCCGGCAACGATTCTGCCTGGAATACCATGACCGCCTCCTATGGGCAGATGGGTTCGCTTTGGGGCGCCAACGTAGCCACTGTCTATGTGCGTCCGCAGCGCTATACCAAGCAGTTCTTAGACCAAACCGACGAGTTCACCCTCTGCTTCTTTGGCGAGGAGTGGCGCGAGGCGCTGGACTACATTGGCACCCATTCTGGCCGCGATACCGATAAGGCCCAGGCCACCCATCTCACTCCTCAGCCTTGCAATGGATCCGTCGCCTTCGAAGAGGCCCAGTTGGTGCTGGTGTGCCACAAGCTCTACGCCCAGGATATCGACCTGGCAGACTTCATCGACACCGAGCTTGCTAAGAAGTGCTACCCCAAGCACGATCCTCACACTTCCTATGTGGGGCGCATCGACCACATGTACTTGGCGGCAGAGATGTTTGCCGAGGACGAGGAGGGCGAGTGCGAGTGCGGCTGTGGCGGCCATCACGACCACGAGCATGGCGACGAGTGCTGCTGCCATCATCATGAAGACTAAGCGGTCGCCGTTCTGATTCCGCCCGTAAGTCTCCAGCTACTCTCCAGTGGCTGGAGGCTTTTTTGTTCCAGCTGCGGCGGAAGGGTTTCTCGGCAAGGCTTTTTTGGGTTGCCCGCTCTCTTGCAGGCAGGTTTCCTCAAGGCAGGTCGTGAACCCCCAGTTTTTCATTGTTTCTCAAGGTCATTTGGGGTATATCCCAAGCTTTGGGGGCATTTTTGCGAAGGGCTCTTGCAATGTCCCCCAATTCCGGTTTGGTGGGAATACCTGGAGCAGTCGAGGTCCAGCCGCATCCACTCCATCGACATCCTGCGATATCAAAGTTGTGGCACCTTTGACTAGAGTTCATCAGCAAACCCGCTTTTGTGAGGTGGTATTCATGAAGGCACGCGAATTCTCCGTCGAATCCTCCGAGGTCGCCTATGAGGCTCGCTTGGCCCTCGATCAAATGGACAGCGAAGAAGAGGTAAGCGCCGAGTCCCTCATTCGCAGCTTCTTCGAGGCTCTCAAATGCGCCCGTACCAATCAGCGTCGCCTGGACTCTCTGCTTTTGGCTCACGAAGGCGAGCTTCCGGGTCGTCTCCGCGAGCTAGGCGTGGATTGCTCCGATGAAGAGGTGCGCGAACTTATCGATCAATTTGGTCGCAATTACTGCTGGTAGACATTTGCAGTTAAGCCATCCACTAACTGGGAAAATGTCCATAGAACTTGTGCACGGAAAGCGCTTTTGTGAAGTGTTGGTAGCAACCTTCAAGTTCTTCTGGGCGAGCATCATTCTGGGGAACGATCCAGGGAGGCGAAGCTTCACTTTGTCGTCAAGAGGCGCCTCTCAAAGTGTGCCTCGCTCTATCCTGCACCTTCACCCTGTAAGGAGCGTCTCTATGTGCACCGCCGTTCGCTTAACCGATAAAAACAACAACCTCTATGTAGGCCGCAATCTGGACTGGGGCGTTCCTTTTGGCGAGAAGCCTCTGCTGGTGCCTGCAGATTGGACCTGGCAAAGCCGCCACATAGGGGCTATTGCCACTCAGTCGCCCATCATTGGTATGGGGCTGCTCATGAAGGACATGCCTCTTTATTTTGACGCCGTGAACGAGGCGGGCCTTTACTGCGCCGGCCTTTCCTTTGCCGCAGGCTTCGCACATTACAACGATGCTGATCCTTCCAAGATCAACGTCACCAGTTTCGAGATGCCCCTTTGGGTGTGCTCCGAGTTCACTACAGTTGCCCAGGTGAAGGAAGCTGCTCAGAACCTCAATATCACCAACGACGCCTTCGATCCTTCGCTTCCTACTTCCGACCTGCATTGGTTCGTCGCCGACAAAGACCAGTCCATTGTCATCGAGCAAACCGCTGAAGGTCTTAAGATCTACGATGACGGCTTTGACGTGTTGACCAATCAGCCGGACTTCCAGTTCCACTGCAACAACATGCGCAATTACATTCACCTGGACGGCGACTGGACACCCGAGCGCACCATGCGCAACGCTCATCTCACCGCCCTGGGCGTAGGTCCCTCGGTGATGGGTCTTCCAGGCGACCCCTCTGCCATCTCGCGTTTCGTTCGCGTTGCACTGCTTAACGCAAGCTATCCCGACCAAGACGATGACGCTGACAACATCACCCGCCTCTTCAAGACCCTCAATGCAGTCTCCATGGTCAAGGGTTACTGCCGTCAGGAGTCTGGCGACTTTGAATACACCATTTACACCGGCGGTTTCGATAGCACTACTGGTACTTATCGCTACACCACCTACGATGACCCTGCCTATCACACCTTCTCGTTTGCCGACGCTGCTTCTCTCTCTGCCCCAGCCAACCTCAAGTAGGGCCGAGTTTTCTGCAGCGAATTTTTCGCCCCAGTGGATTCTTGGATCTGCTGGGGCGTTCTTTTGCCGAGAAACCCCTTCTTTGGCCTCGGGACTTAAGGCGCCCTTTGAAGAGGGAAGAAGTATGAAGTGCCTGGTGTCTGGATTTATGGCCTCTACCAGCAGTTGTGGTCCTTTAAAACCTACTTGAAGATCCACAGTTTCTAATCTTTCGATTGCCGACAGATGCCTACCGTTCACCCCCAAGACAAGCAGTAACACGTTTCCTAGCAGCTACTCTTTTATCTACGCCCGCTGAGGTTTGGAAAGAAGCTGCTGCTTCTGTTTCCCCTTCAAGGCGCAAGAAGGATCTTGGCTCTGTGATGGTGCCTGTGAAGGAAAAATGTGGGGAAACCTCATTTGAGAATTCTCGCTAGGCTCACCCTCTCCCTCGCGTATAGTTCTTTCTCGCGCCGCGGTGG